>CAVLCS010000024.1:0-27549 GCA_963661675.1 Bulleidia sp. | reverse complement strand
AAACCCTACATCAGAAATCCTTCATCCCACAACTTTTGTGATTGACCCAAAATTCTTTGTGAAAATTTTGTCGTTTTTGCTTGCGGGAGCGTTCCGTATCCTCTATAATAGAGATAACGATCCTAACAGTAAGCCTCTGCGTCCGCAGATCCTGCATGAAAGGAGCCGTCCAACTCATATTGCAGCGTTTCCCGCACGGAAGCGCCGTTTATATCTGTACCGGACTGCGTCTTTCAGGACGCAGTTATTTTTTGTTCCGAGGTGTTTTTATGCAAACAAGAGTTGCCGTAATGGGAATCGTGGTAGAAAACACGGATTCCGTCGAACGGCTCAATACCCTGCTGCATGAGTATGGCAGCTATATCATTGGGCGCATGGGTATTCCCTACCGTGAGCGCAACATCAACATTGTATCCATCGCGATCGATGCACCGCAGGATGTGATCTCTGCCCTGTCCGGCAAGATTGGCAATCTGGACGGCATCAGCGTCAAAACCGCGTATTCCAATGTGCAGAGCGATGGATAAGGCCAAGCAGCTGATCGACCGGCTGGAGGCGCAGCACAGTCTGTCGATTGAGGAATACGAATATCTGATTGCAAACCAGAGCGACGAGGTGGCCGCCTATGCCGCAGAAAAAGCGTCCGCACTGCGAAAACAGGTGTATGGCACCGATGTTTATATCCGTGGTCTGATCGAAATCGGCAATATCTGCCGCAATGACTGCTATTACTGCGGTATCCGGCGTTCCAATCCTGCCTGCGACCGCTACCGGCTGACCGAGGAACAGATTCTGGACTGTGCCCGGGAAGGCTACGCACTCGGCTTCCGCACCTTTGTGATGCAGAGCGGCGAGGACAGTGCATTTTCGGTCGATGTGGTGTGCCGGATTGTACGGCAGATCAAAGCAGAGTTTCCGGACTGTGCGGTAACGCTGTCGCTCGGCGAATTCCCGTGTGAAGCGTATCAGGCGATGTTCGACGCAGGCGCGGACCGCTATCTGCTTCGCCATGAGACAGCCGACAAGGCGCATTACGAAAAGCTGCATCCGGCACAAATGTCGTTTGACAACCGCATGCGCTGTCTGCGTGACCTGAAAGATATCGGCTACCAGACCGGCTGCGGCTTCATGGTCGGCTCACCGTACCAGACAGCACGGACGCTTGCCGAGGACCTCAAATTCATCGAGGAATTTCAGCCGGAGATGTGCGGCATCGGCCCGTTTATACCGCAGAAGGACACGCCGTTCCGCGATTTCCCTGCGGGAACCTGTGAGCAGACGGTCTATCTGCTGTCGCTGCTGCGGCTGATTCAGCCGAATCTGCTGCTGCCGGCCACAACCGCACTTGGCACCATCCGGCCGGATGGCCGCGAACGCGGACTGCAGGCCGGTGCAAATGTAGTTATGCCCAATCTGTCTCCGCTTGGCGTACGGAAAAAATATGCACTGTATGACGGCAAACTCTGTACCGGCGAGGAAGCTGCTCAGTGCATCGGCTGTCTGTCACGCCGTGTCGCGTCGGTCGGCTGCCAAATTGTCACCGCCCGCGGCGATATTATCCGATAAGGTATTTTATAAGGGACTCTGACGGAAAGAGAAATTCTCTGACCGCAAGATAAGAAAGGAAAACGAAAAATGGCTCAATACGATCCGAAATCTCTCCATGCAGAGGAGTTTATCAATCACGAGGAAATCCTCGAAACGCTGAAATACGCCGAGGAAAACAAGAACAATGTAGAACTGATAGACAGCATTCTCGAGAAGGCTCGTCCGCAGAAGACAGCAACCGGCGTACACTGTGCCGGTCTGACGCACCGCGAAGCGTCCGTACTGTTGGCGTGCGATATCCCTGAAAAGATCGAGGAGATGTATCGTCTGGCTGAGGAGATCAAGCTAGCGTTCTACGGCAACCGCATTGTTATGTTTGCGCCGCTGTATCTGTCGAATTACTGCGTAAATGGCTGTGTTTACTGTCCGTATCACGCAAAAAACGGTCATATTACCCGCAAAAAGCTGACGCAGGAAGAGGTTGCCCGCGAGGTTATCGCCCTGCAGGATATGGGTCACAAACGTCTGGCGATCGAGGCCGGTGAGGATCCGATCAACAACCCGATCGAATACATTCTGGAGTGCATCAACACCATTTACTCCATCAAGCACAAGAACGGTGCAATCCGCCGTGTCAACGTCAACATTGCGGCGACCACGGTTGAGAATTACCGCAAGCTGAAGGACGCCGGCATCGGCACATACATTCTGTTCCAGGAGACCTACCACAAGCAGAGCTATCTCAAGCTGCATCCGGCAGGTCCGAAGCACGATTACGACTACCACACCGAAGCCATGGACCGTGCGATGGACGGCGGCATCGATGACGTTGGTCTGGGTGTTCTGTTCGGCCTGGAGATGTACAAGTACGAGTTCGCCGGTCTGCTCATGCACGCCGAACACCTGGAGGCTGTACATGGCGTTGGTCCGCACACCATCAGCGTACCGCGTATCAAGCGTGCGGACGATATCGACCCGGACGTCTTCGACAACGGCTTGAGTGACGAGCTGTTCGCCAAGGTTATTGCCTGCATCCGTATCGCCGTGCCGTACACCGGCATGATCATCTCCACCCGTGAGAGCCAGCAGGTACGCGAGAAGGCACTTGGTCTGGGTATTTCTCAGATCAGCGGTGCGTCTCGTACTTCGGTTGGCGGATACGAAGAGGAAGAGCGTCCGCACGACTCCGAGCAGTTCGATGTATCCGATCAGCGTTCGCTTGATGAGGTTGTCAACTGGCTCATGCAGCTTGGCTTTATTCCGTCGTTCTGCACCGCCTGCTACCGTGAGGGCCGCACCGGCGACCGCTTCATGAGCCTGTGCAAGAGCGGTCAGATTCTCAACTGCTGTCATCCGAACGCACTGATGACGCTTGCCGAGTATCTGGTCGATTACGCAAGTGAGGACACCAAGAAGGTCGGCATGGAGCTAATTCAGCAGGAACTGAAGAAGATTCCGCGCGACAAGGTTCGTGAGATCGCAGCCGAGCATATCAAGGATATCTGCAACTCCAATCGCCGTGATTTCCGCTTCTAAGGAGGGTTTCCTATGGGACTGAACGCACAGCCCTCTGGCGAGCGTGTTCACATCGGCTTTTTCGGTCTGCGCAACGCGGGAAAATCCAGCATGGTAAACTGCGTGACCGGACAGACACTGTCCATTGTTTCCGATGTCAAGGGTACGACCACCGATCCGGTGCAGAAGGCGATGGAGCTGCTCCCTATCGGTCCGGTTGTCATCATTGATACACCGGGTATTGATGACGAAGGCACGCTCGGCGAAGAACGGGTCCGTCGGGCACTGCGTGTGCTGGAAAAGACCGATATCGCGGTTCTGGTCACGGACAGCACACGCGGTCTGCAGCCTGCCGAGCAGGAACTGCTCGAGCTGTTCCGCAAGCGGGAGATTCCGTTTGTGGTTGCACATAACAAGGCGGATTTAACGTCTGTTCCGGCTTCTGTACCGGAAAACGAGATTTATGTCAGTGCCGCAACAGGCAGCAATATCCGTGAACTCAAGGAATTGATCGCACGAATGGCCAAGCCGGCTGAGAACGAAAAACGTCTCGTGGCCGACCTGCTTGCGCCGAATGATACGGTGGTGCTGGTCGTGCCGATCGACTCAGCTGCACCGAAAGGACGGCTGATTTTGCCGCAGCAGCAGACTATTCGCGACATTCTGGAGGCAGGCGCTATCTCGCTTGTCACCCGCGAAACCGAATTGACCTGCACACTGGAATCCCTGAAAGAGCCGCCGCGGCTGGTTATCACGGACTCGCAGGCGTTCGGCATCGTAAGCAAGCTCGTGCCGGAAAATGTTCAGCTGACCTCGTTTTCCATCCTGTTTGCCCGCTACAAGGGCAATCTGCGGCAGGCGATTCTCGGTGCCGCACGGCTGAACAGCCTGCAGGACGGCGATACCGTGCTCATCTCGGAAGGCTGCACGCACCATCGCCAGTGCGGCGATATCGGTACGGAAAAGCTGCCGAACTGGATTCGCAAGTTTACCGGCAAGGACGTGCAGTTCATATTTACCTCGGGCAATGAGTTTCCCGAGGACGTGAGCGGATACGCGCTTGTCGTGCACTGCGGCGGCTGTATGCTGAACGAGCGGGAAATGCAGTACCGTCTGCGGCACAGCGCTGAGCAGAATGTACCGATGACCAATTACGGCATTGCTATCGCACATATGCACGGCATTCTCGATCGTGCGCTTGCGCCGTTCCCCGATCTGCATCGGGAATGGAGCGACACTGCAAACCGATAAAACAAAGGGAAGGTTCAAAGAACCTTCCCTTTTGCGTTATTTATCATCGTTTTTCAGCTGTTTTGCGGGCACGCGTTCGCCATTTGGCCGGATTTCCGCCAGTGGATTACGGGCCGCGGCCTCACGCATGTTTTCGTTCTCGATGTGGGTGTAGATCATGGTTGTATCCACGCTCGAATGGCCTAAAATGCTTTGCAGCGTGCGGATATCCACGCCGTTCTGGTACATGAGCGTTGCCGCCGTGTGACGCAGCTTGTGCGCAGAATATTTTTTCTGGTCGAGACCGGCTTGGCCGATATACTTCTTCACCAGCCACTTGACCGTCTGCACGTTGATGCGGTTGCGTTTTTTGCTGACGAACAGCGCGTCCGCGTCCTGCTCGTTCGGCTCCAGACGCTTGGGCAAATACTGTTCAAGCGCAGCCAGACACGCGTCGTTGAGGAATACCGTTCTCTGCTTGCCGCCCTTGCCGAGTACGCGCACGGTATCGTCCTTGAAATCGGTCAGATTGAGCCCGACCAGCTCGGAAACACGCATGCCGCAGTTGAGGAAAAACGTCAGAATGCAGTAGTCGCGCTCGGCGTACGGACCGGTGACCGATTCCAGCAGACGCACGCTGTCGTCGGTTGTGAGGTACGTCGGCAGAGACTTCCGGACTGTCGGTGCCTCCAGTCCGCTGACCGGATTGACCTCTAAAACGTGCTGTTTATCGGTCAGATACCGGAAGAATGCGCGTATCGCCGAGACTTTGCGTGCACGGGAATTAACGCTGAGTCCGTAATTGGTGTGGTTGCTGTTCTGCTGCGTCGGTCGACTCTGCGCCATGTATTCCAGATAATCGTAGGTGTCGGACAGCGTGATATCACGGATAAAATCCAGATCAATATCGCTGATATCGATCTCATCGAGCGGCAGATTTTTATCTACTGCACCCTTGTTGTGCTTGAGCACGCGGAAAAACAGCCGCAGATCGAGATAGTATTCGTGTGCGGTTTTCGCGGATTTGCCGCGTATCGTGGAAATATAGGTCAAAAAATCCCGCAAAACGCGAGGTGCGTCTGCGGCGTATTCGTTCATCGGCTTGTCCATTGCGTGTTCTCCTCGCCTGCTGTGATGCTGTACCTATTATAACGCATTCTGCAAGTTGCGTCAAACTTGCAATTTTCGGAAAAGCAACGTATAATAAAGCCAACAACATGACGGAAGGGGCATGAATGATGAGCCGAATTTCTATTCTGCGCGGAGATATTACCAAATGCACGACCGATGCCATCGTAAACGCCGCAAACACTTCCCTGCTGGGCGGCGGTGGCGTGGACGGTGCCATTCATCGAGCAGCAGGACCGGAGCTGCTGGCAGAATGCCGCACACTCGGCGGCTGCAAGACCGGCGAAGCCAAGGCAACGAAGGCGTACCGTCTGCCCTGCCGGTATGTCATTCATACGCCGGGACCGATCTGGCGCGGCGGCCATGCGAATGAGGATGCACTTCTGGCAAACTGCTATCAAAACTGCCTGCGTATTGCGTCCGAATTAGATTGCAAAACCGTGGCATTTCCGTCCATAAGCACCGGTGTGTATCGCTTTCCGCTGAACCGTGCCGCCGAAATCGCTATCCGCACCATCGGAGAATATCTTTCTTCTCATACAGAGATTAAGCAGGTCAGCATGGTGTGTTTTGACGGAAACACGCTTGCGGCGTATCAGCGTGCACTGGTAGAATGGGAGGCTAATCATGCCTAAAAGCCCGAATCAAAAGCTGAAACTGCTGTATTTGTATCAAATCCTGCTGCAGCGGACAGATGAGAACCACAAACTTACCACGGACGAACTGCGTGCCGCACTCGAGCGCTGCGGCATTACCGCCGAGCGCAAAAGTATTTACTCGGACATTGAAGCGCTCCAGAATTTCGGTCTGGATGTGATCTGCCAGAGAGGAGCCGGCGGTGGCTACTATGTGGCCTCGCGTGATTTTGAACTGCCTGAGCTGAAACTGCTTGTGGACGCAATCCAGTGTTCCCGATTCATCACCGAGAAAAAATCCAACGAACTCATCGGCAAGATCGAGCACCTCACCAGCGACCACGAAGCGCATGCGCTCCAGCGACAAGTATACGTCTCCGAGCGCGTGAAAACGCTGAATGAGCAGATTTACTATAACATTGATGCGTTGCACGCGTCCATCTCCAACGGTGTGCAGATCACGTTCCAGTATTTCAACTGGGCACTGAATTTTTCTGCCAGTCCGCGTATCCAGAAACAGTACCGCCGAAATGGTGCGCGCTACCACGTCAGTCCGTGGGCGCTGACGTGGGACAACGAAAACTACTATCTAATTGCCTTTGACCACGATTCCGAAGAAATCCGGCACTACCGCGTGGATAAGATGGACTCCCTCGAGCAGACCGAACTGCCGCGTGAGGGCAAGCAGCTGTTCCACGACCGGTTTGACGCGGCGGCCTACTCCCGCAAGGTGTTCGGCATGTTCTCCGGCAAAGAGAAAACCGTGCGGCTGAAATGCCTCAACCGCTTTATCGGTGTCATGCTCGACCGTTTCGGCAGTGATCTGCGCTTGTCTCCGGCTGATGATGAGCATTTTTACTTAGATGTAGATGTTGTTGTCAGTCCGCAGTTTTTCTCGTGGGTGTTCAGCCTGGAGGGTGATGTCCAAATTGCAGAGCCGCCGGAAGTACGCACAGCCTTTGAAGAACAAATTCACAAGTTTACAGATTAAGTCCCGTTTATCGTACTTTCCTTTTGCTATACTATGTACAACAAAAGGAAAGGAGATGCGCAAGATGAACTGCACTCTCGAATATGTAAACGGACACATTGAAGTATATGACGGAACGGGCGCGTTTCTTTTCTCCGCCGACACCAAGCAGGAAGCGCTCGAAGAACTCGAAAACGCCGCTTAAATTGCATAAAAAAGAGACTGTGCCTGCTGCACAGTCTCTTTTCTTTCGCTTTACACGCCGAATACGGAATCCGCGTAGTGCACGGTCGCCATAGCGTCCTTGGCGTAGCAGTCCGCGCCGATGGAATCCGCGTATTCCTGCGTCAGCACGGCACCGCCGACAACGACCTTGGTGTCCGGCTTTTTCTCACGCAGCTGCTTGATGGTTTCCTCCATGCTGACAACCGTCGTGGTCATCAGCGCACTCAGTCCGACCACCGGAACATCTTCCTTGATGGCGGTCTCGACAATCACCTCAGGCGGTACGTCCTTGCCGAGGTCAAGCACCTGATACGCATAATTTTCCAGCAGAACCTTGACGATATTCTTGCCGATATCGTGGATATCGCCCTTGACAGTCGCAAGAATAATTTTGCCCTTGATCTGCTGGCTCTCGCCCTTCATAGCGTCCTTTACGACCTCGAAAGCTGCCTTGGCCACCTCTGCGCTCATCAGCAGCTGCGGCAGGAACACGGTTCCCTTCTCAAAGCCCTTGCCGACACGGTCGAGTGCCGGAATCAGCTCATTGTTCACGACTTCGAGCGGCGGAACAGTCTGCATCATTTCCTTTGCCGCATCAATAGCGCGTTCGCGCAGACCGCGTTCGATGCTCTCAGCGAGCGGCATAGCCGCACCGCCTGCTGCCGCAGGAACAGCCGTCGC
Source organism: Bulleidia sp. (assembly GCA_963661675.1). GTDB lineage: Bacteria > Bacillota > Clostridia > Oscillospirales > Butyricicoccaceae > Agathobaculum. The sequence goes on along the minus strand of CAVLCS010000024.1, from coordinate 19,617 downwards.
TGCAGGCTGGTTGCCGTAAGCCGCAATGTAGCCCGCGCATTGCTCGTCCAGATTGGCGAGTGCCAGATACGAACGGTACGACTTCATCATCGCTTCGTTGTTCGGGTTGATGATCGCGCAAGACAGACCGCTCTGCATCGCCATCGTGAAGAAGTTCGAGTTGACGATTTCACGCTGCGGCAGACCGAACGAAATGTTCGACACACCGAGAATCGAGTGACCGTGCAGCTCATCACGAATACGGCGCAGCGTTTCAAGCGTTACGAGAGCCGAGCCGCTGTCCGACGAAATGGTCATTGCCAGACCGTCGATCACGATATCCTCATGCGGAATGCCGTATTTTTCCGCGGTGTCGTAAATCTTCTTTGCAATCTGGATGCGGCCTTCTGCCGTGGACGGAATGCCGTTTTCATCCAGAGCCAGACCGACGACAACGCCGCCGTACTTGCGCACGAGCGGGAACACAGCTTCCATGCTCTCCATCTTGCCGCTGACCGAGTTGATCATCGGCTTGCCGTTGTACAGGCGCATGCCGCGCTCCATTGCGGTGGTATCCGAGGTGTCAATCTGCAGCGGCAGTGCGATGACACTCTGCAGACGCGTTACGACGCGCTCCATCATGACGGGTTCGTCGATTTCAGGCAGACCGACATTGACGTCAAGGATATGAGCGCCGCTGTCCTCCTGCGCCATGCCTTCACCGAGGATGTACTCGATGTTATTTTCACGCAGAGCTGCCTTGAATTTGCTCTTGCCGGTCGGATTGATGCGCTCGCCGATGATAACCGGCTTCGGTCCGATCTCGACCGCCTGCGAGAACGAGGAAACCACCGTGCGGTGCTTGGCTGCCGGCGGCTGGAACGGTACCTTGCGGCACTTTTCGATCGTCATGCGCAGATGGTCCGGCGTGGTGCCGCAGCAGCCGCCGAGTGCCTGCACGCCCATGCCTGCAATCTCTTCCATCAGGTCGGAGAATTCGGCAGGTGCGATATCGAACACGGTTTTGCCGTTTTCACTGCGCGGCAGACCGGCATTCGGGTTGACGATGATCGGCAGCGAGCTTACCTGCGTCAGACGTTCGATGATCGGGTGCATCTGCTTCGGGCCAAGACCGCAGTTGACGCCGAGTGCGTCCACGCGCAGACCCTCGAGCATGGCAACCGTGGAATCCACCGTACCGCCGGTCAGCAGCTTGCCCTTTTCATCGAAAATCAGCGTCACAAGCACCGGAAGGTCACAGTTTTCCTTGGCAGCCAGCACAGCCGCCTTGGCCTCGTAGCTGTCGCTCATAGTCTCGATGAGCACAAGGTCCGCACCCGCTTTTGCACCAATGCGGATGGTTTCGCCGAACAGCTCGACTGCACGCTCGAACGGCAGGTCGCCCATCGGCTGCAGCAGCTTGCCGGTCGGACCGATATCGAGCGCAATGTACGCATCCTCTCGGCCTGCCTGCTGACGCGCAGTTTTGGCGTGCGAAACCGCCGCCTCAACGATCTCCTGCAGGTTATCCGGATATTTGAGGGCATTTGCGCCGAAGGTGTTGGTGTTTACCACGTCACAGCCGGCCTCAAAGTAGCTGCGGTTGAGCGCGATAATCTCCTCCGGATGCGACAGATTCCACGTCTCCGGCAGCTCACCGGCCTTCAGGCCGTGCTCCTGCAGGATGGTGCCCATGCCGCCATCGAAAAATATCCATTCTTTTCCCAGTCGTTCGGTCAGTTTCATTCTTCTATCTCCTAAAAGCGCAATCTGTTTTGCCGCATTCCTCGCAGCCCTTGCGGTGACACGGCTGCGGCGTATCGGACAGGCCGATCACCGCCGTTACTGACTTAATCGGCGCCAGCAGGCAGCTTTCGGTTACGGTCAGACCAATCTTGCGCGGCGTATCCAGCAGACGGCTGAAATCCCGCTGGTGTGCGATCGGAAAATCGCCGTAGCCGGGGCTGAACCGCGGTCGGCAGTACATGCCGCGCTGAGCGGCTTCCTGCCGGATGCGTTCATTGACCTCGTCACAGTAGGTCTCGACCATGGCCGCTGCCGCCGCCTGATAGATCACCGCGTCGCTCATGCGCACCGCGGATGCCCGGGCAATCAGGCGATCCGGTCCGATACCGAGCGTTGCCGCCATCAGACAGACCTCACTGCACCCCTGCAGATTGCGTGCCAGATTTTTGCTGTGAATTTGTACATCTGCGATCTCGAGCGTTTCCGCGTCAATGCGTTTCAGCGGAAACACCCGGTAGATCGATTTCGGCTCTGCCGCCTGCTGCAAGGCTGCACCACAGCGTGTCAGACTGGCCTGTACGGCCTCGTCCGGCTGTGTGCCGTGATAACCCATGTAGCGAATGGCTTCTGCCCGATCCAGTTCGATCACTTGAGGATCTCCGACAGGCTGGACTGAATGCCTGCTGCGATCTCCGGCTTGTTCATCGAGTAAACGTGAATGTGGTTGACGCCGTTTGCGATCAGGTCGATGATCTGCTCGGTCGCGTAGATGACGCCTGCCTGCTTCATAGCCGCCGGATTGTCGCCAAAACGGTCAACGATGGCCTTGAAGCGCTCCGGCAGGTAGGTGCCGGACATGGAAGTGATGCGCTTGATCTGGTTTACATTGGTTACCGGCATAATGCCCGCGATAACCGGCACGGTGATGCCCTTTTCACGGATGCGGTACAGGAAGTTGTACATGATGTTGTTGTCGAAGAACATCTGGGTGGTCAGGAACTCACAGCCTGCGTCCACCTTCTCCTTGAGGTGCAGAATGTCCTCGGTCTTGTTGGCCGCCTCAACGTGGCCTTCCGGGTAGCAGGCACCGCCGATGCAGAAATCGCCCTGCGATTTGATATCGCGCACCAGCTCAGCCGCATAGTGGTAATCAGAGTGCGGTGCACCGCCCTCCGGAATATCACCGCGCAGCGCGAGAATGTTCTCGATACCGGCATCCTTGTACTTCTTCACCATGTTTGCAACGTGCTCACGGGTGGAGGAAACACAGGTCAGATGGGTCAGAACGGTAACGTCATACTTCTTCTTGAGGTCTGCTGCAATGTTGACAGTGTGCTCACTCGTGCCGCCGCCTGCACCGTAGGTAACGCTCATAAAGTCCGGACGCAGCGCCGCGATCTCCTGCGTTGCGTGTGCGACAGATTCATAGCTGCTGCTGGTCTTGGGCGGGAATACCTCGAAGGACAGAGTTACCTTATCCTGCTTCAAAATCTCGGAAATCTTCATACTACATCTCCTATGTTTCTACTCGTATTTCTGTTTAATAAAATACGCGGTTTTGCGCCGCGCGGAAGTTCTATACGATCCAAAGCCGTAGTGCTTATTATTATATCACATTTCCCTACTTTATTTCCAGACAAAAATACGATATAATATACCGTATCGGAGGGATTATTTTGACCGATATGCTTAAAAACTGCCAGCTGTGCCCGCGTGCCTGCGGTGCAGACCGCACAAGGAGCCGCGGAGCCTGCGGTGCAGGTGCCGAAATCGAGGCCGCACGCGCGTCTCTCCATATGTGGGAGGAGCCGCCGATATCGGGTGCGAACGGCTCGGGCACGGTGTTTTTCTCGCACTGCTCGCTCGGCTGTGTATTCTGCCAGAACCGAAAAATCAGCCGCAGAGAGGCCGAAGGACAGCCCATTACAGTGGACGCACTGGCGAAAACCTTTCTTTCTCTGGAGAAAAAAGGCGCGCATAACATCAACCTTGTCACCGGCGCACATTACGTTCCGCAGATTATCGAAGCACTGGATATCGCCCGAAAACAGGGACTTTCCGTTCCTGTCGTGTACAATTCGAGCGGCTATGAGCAGGTGGAAACTCTCAAATTACTCGATGGGTACATCGACATCTATCTGCCGGACTACAAGTATTACAGCAGCTACTATGCGGGTCTGTACTCGCATGCGGACGATTACCGCGAGTTTGCCGTTCCCGCTATCGAGGAAATGGTGCGGCAGACCGATGCACCGCAGTTTGACGAAAACAGTCTGCTGACGCGCGGCACAGTCATCCGGCACTTAATGCTGCCCGGACTGGCCGGCGACACCGCACAGGTGCTCCGCGATATCGCTTGCCGCTGGGGAGACAAGGTGCTTGTCAGCCTCATGCGGCAGTACACGCCGTTTGACATGCAGGACTATCCCGAACTCGACCGCACGATCACTGCCGAGGAGTACGCAGACGCCTGTGCGCTGTTTGGTGAACTCGGGCTCGGCGGTTTTTTCCAGCAGGATGAATCCATCAGCGAAAGCTTTATTCCCGCCTTTGACGGCACAGGATTGGAGGAAAATTAACATGAAAACCGTTCTCAGCATTGCGGGAACCGACCCGACCGGCGGTGCAGGTATTCAGACCGACCTGAAAACCTTTGAAGCCTTCGGCGTGTACGGCATGGCGGTCATCACCGTTGTGTGTGCGCAGAACACGACCGGCGTATTCGGCATGCAGCCGGTTTCCGCCGAGCTGGTCGGCAAGCAAATCGACTGTGTGTTTGACGATATTCGGCCGGATGCGGTCAAGATCGGCATGCTGTACGACGCGGATATCATCCACACAGTAGCCGAGCGTCTGAAAGCGCACCACGCCAAGAATATCGTACTCGATCCGGTGATGATGTCCTCGAGCGGTACGGCGCTGCTGCATTACGACGCGGCAAAAATCCTGCAGGACGAGTTGTTCCCGCTGTGCACGCTGGTAACGCCCAATCTGCACGAGGCAGCCGATATCTGCGGTCATAAGATCGCTAACCGCACGGATATGGAGCAGGCTGCACGCAAAATCGTCGGCAAGACCGGCGGAGCCGTACTGGTCAAGGGTGGCCATCTGGCCGACTGTGCAGACGATCTGCTGTTCGACGGCACTCAAATGCACTGGCTGCCTGCGCCGCGCATTGACAATCCGAACACGCACGGCACCGGCTGTACGCTTTCGAGCGCGATCGCGTCCGGACTGGCCCAGGGCGTGTCGCTGATCGGCAGTGTCAAGCGGGCGAAACGCTACCTGACCGCCTGCATCGACTTCCGGCTGAATCTCGGCCACGGCTCCGGTCCGCTGCAGCACCGCATTGCGGATTGGGAGGACTGGCATGAGTGAGCTGCGGCGCATTCCGGGTGTCGGCGTACAGACCGAAAAGGATCTGCAGGCACTCGGCTACACCACGATTGCCTCTTTGCGTGGTGCAGATCCCGAGGAGATGTATCAGCGCGAATGCGCCATGCGCGGTGTGCAGGTTGACCGCTGTCAGCTGTATGTATACCGCTGTGCCGTATATTTTGCGGAAACCGAACATCCCGAGCCTGAAAAGTGCAAATGGTGGTACTGGAAAGACTAAAAAACTCCCGACAATCTGTCGGGAGTTTTTCTTTTCTATTACAGCTGCATCTCCAACGGTGCGTCGCAGTACGGGCAGCGGTCGCCGATTTTACCGTGCAGCGGCACATACAGCTCGCTTCTCGTAATGCACTTGTGGTTGGAACAGCGGATGCCGGGTGCAGCACCGATCTCCTGATGGCCGGCGCGCTCGAACGGCAGCTTGGACAGCGTCAGCAGCAGCGCCATACGGCCGAACATGCCGAATCGTGCCTGACGGAAGTATACCGCACGCGGATCGTCGTCCACGTCCTGCGCGATCTCATCGACACGCGGCAGCGGATGCAGAACCAGCATATCCTTCTTGGCACGCTTCATCTTCTCGGCGGTCAGCTGATAGTTGCCCTCGAGGTTTGCATACTCCTCCGCGGTGACAAAACGCTCGCGCTGAATGCGGGTCATGTACAACACGTCCAGCTCAGGCAGAACCTCGTCGATGCTGCTGACCTCGCAGAACGGCATGTTGTTATCCTTGAGGAACTTTACCATATAGTCCGGCAGCTTGAGTGCATCAGGCGCGATCAGATAAATCTGCACATTGTGGTAGCGCTGCAGGAAATGCAGCAGCGAGTGTACGGTACGGCCATATTTCAGGTCGCCGCACAGACCGATCTTCATATCGTCCGCCGAGCCGCGCATCCGCAGGATGGTTACCATGTCGGCCAGCGTCTGGGTCGGGTGCAGATGACCGCCGTCACCGGCATTGATGACCGGCACAGACGAATACAGTGAAGCCGCCTTGGCTGCGCCCTCACGCGGGTTGCGCATGACGATCATATCCGCGTAGCTGGATACCATGTTGATGGTGTCCTTGAGCGTTTCGCCCTTGGCAGTGGAAGTGGAGTTCGGATCGGAAAAACCGACTACACTGCCGCCCAGGCGCATCATTGCGGTGGAAAACGACAGGTTGGTACGGGTCGATGGTTCAAAAAACAGGCTGCCGAGCACCTTGCCGCGGCAGGCATCGACATAGCCCTCCGGTCGGTCGATGATGTTGCTGACCAGCTTGTACAGGTCGGAAAATTCCTTTTCTGTTAAATCACATAAATCAATAATATGGCGCATGCAAACTCCATTCCTTTCTGCGGTACAGTCGCCCTATTCTCGTTTTTTATCATTGTAATGATAGCACAAATCAGGGCGAAAGAAAAGAGTTATTTGCACATTGCGTCGATTGGGTCAAGTGCAGCAGCACGAACCGCCGGAAACAGTCCTGCGGCGGCTCCGCTGAGCGTGGAAAGCGTCAGTAGTCCGGCGAATACACGGTTCTCCGGCAGGAGCAGGGCCGCACCGAAATGCAGCAGCGCACCTGCCGCAGTCAGTCCGACGATTCCACCGAGCGCACACAGCAGCACGGCCTGCAGCAGAAATATCCGGCGAATGTCCTGCGGCTGTGCACCAAGTGCCAGTAAAATGCCGATCTCCCCTGTTTTCTCGTGGGCCGCGGACAGCATGCTGCCCATAACACCAATGAGCGCAACGAACAATGTCACCGCACCGACGGCGGCAAACAGGCCGGTTCCCATTTCCGCCAGCTGCTGAACGGTCTGCACTGCGCCCGACATATTCTGTACATGCACGCCGCGTACCTGCTGACGGTCGGTCAGGTATTGCTCGATCTGTGAGCCGACCGAGGTGGTATCCGCCTGTGAAACGCACTGCACAAATACTTGATCCGCGCGTTCAGTCTGCGACGCGAGACACGTATACGGCACGTAGACCAAATGCGGCGCAACCGCCGACAGCATGCCGCCGAGTGCGCCCGTCTGCGCCCGAACAACGCCGCAGACCGTGAAATACCGGTCCGTGCCGTTCACCTTCAGCCGAAGCTGCCGTCCGGTGATGTTTGTCCGTCCGTACAGCGCTTGTGCCAGATCATCGCCGACCACGGCGACCGGTTCTGCGTTTGTACTTTGCCATACGTTCGGCAGATTGCCTGCCAGCACCTCGAGCTGCATGACTTCGCCGAGCCGCTCGTCTGCGCCGAGGAACACCGCGTGTTCGGTCGTGTGGCCTGCTCGCACGGTGCCGCTCTGTGCCTTGATCGGCATGAGCGTCCGAATGCCGTCTATACTCTGCTCCATTTCGTCTGCCAGTGCCGCCGAGAGTGCCGTTCCCGCGTGCCCGCTTTCCGTGTATACGGATAAACCGCTGACGCCAAGCGTCTGCAAGCCTGCGTCCACCTGCTTTCGTCCGTACAGGCCGATCGACAGAACAAGCAGCAGTGCACCGCTGCCTACGGCAACCGAAAGCGCGCAAAGTGCCGTCCGCAGCGGCCGTTCCCGCAGATTATGCACTGCCAGCGACAAAATATCCCGCAGTTTCATGCCTGCACCTCCACAGCATCGCCGTCGGACAGTTCATCGGACGGCGAGAGAATCACGGACGCTTCCGCCGGTAAGCCGTCCGTGATTTCGACCGTATCCTCGAGCAGATAGCCGGTCTGCACTGCACATTGTACGGCGCGTCCATCCTGCACGCTGAATACATATTCCTGCGTTTCTCGCTGACAAATCGCCTCATACGGCACCACAACCGCGTTGTCTCTGTGGTCGGTGAACACCTTGACAGTCGCGGAGTAGCCAGGACGCAAATTCTCGTCGAGATTCGTCAAATCGAGCAGCACCTCGACGGTGGCTTCGGCGTTTTCGCCGGTCAGGCTGAAGGTTTTCACGGCCGCAGGCGCGATCGAGGTCAGCTGGGCATGACAGGTTCCGTCTGCCGCCGAAAACGTGATGTTGGCTCGCTGTCCGACAGCCAGTTCTCCGGCATACAGCTCGGGCGACTGTGCCCGCACGCGCAGCTTGTCCGGATTCGCAATCTGCGCACACGGCAGTCCGGCCAGCACGCTCTCGCCTGCCCGCGGAACGGTCAGCACAGTGCCGGACATCGGCGCGTACAGCGCGTACGCGTCCTCAGCGGTGACGGCATGCGCCGTGCCGGATATCGCAAACACGCTCTGTGCGTTCTGCCAGTAATCCGCGGCTGTCTGCTGTCTGCCGATATCGGTCAGCGTACACAGGATATCCCCCTGCTGCACCGTATCGCCTGCCGTGACGTATACCGCGCTTACCACGGCATTTTTCGCCGGACAGACCGCGGTGCTCTCTGCCGACTCGACCGTGCCGAAAATTGTGACGCTGTTGTAGATATCCTGCGTTTCGGCGGTCGCTGTGTGTACCAAAACCGCCTCCGGCGGACGGTGCTGCCACGACCAGAACAGCATAGCCGTCAGCACGCCTGCCGTGCCGAGCAGCACCGCACGGATTCTTTTCTCCAAATGCAAAACCTCCCCTGACGCAAACTGTGGTTAGTTTGCGAAGGAGAGGTTCATTTTATGCTTACAGCACGGCACGAATCGCGTCACCGACGGTTTTCGCACGCACAATATTCATTTTCTGCAGCAGATCGTCGTCCACGTCCTGCATGGGCATGATGCAGGTGTGGAAACCAAGGCGATACGCCTCGTTGATACGCTGCCCCGGGTTGGACACCGCACGCAGCTCACCGGTCAGACCGACCTCGCCGAAGCTCATGACGCCTTCCGGCAGCGGCTTGTCCCGAAAACTGGATGCGATCGCCAGCACCATCGGCAGATCTACGGCAGGCTCGTCCAGCCGCATGCCGCCGACAACATTGACGTACACGTCGCTCGACGAGAGGAACAGACCGCAGCGTTTTTCCAGAATGGCGAGCAGCAGCACCATGCGGTTGTAGTCCACACCGGCCGCTGTGCGGCGCGGCACGCCGAACTGCGTTTTCGCAGCAAGCGCCTGCACCTCGGCGAGCAGCGGTCGGCTGCCCTCCATCACACAGGCAATGCAGTTGCCGGACGCGCCCTGCGGGTGACCGGCCAGCATGGCCGCAGACGGATTCTGCACCTCGAGCAGACCGTGGTCGCTCATCTCGAATACGCCGATCTCGTTGGTCGAGCCGTAGCGGTTTTTTGCCGCCCGCAGACAGCGGAACGGACCCGCGGACTCTCCCTCGAAGTACAGCACGCAGTCCACCATATGCTCGAGGATTTTCGGGCCGGCCAGCGTGCCTTCCTTGTTGACGTGGCCGACGATGAAAATCGTCACGTTACGGTTTTTCGCGTACTGCATCAGGCTCATGGCGCATTCCTTGATCTGCGTGGTACCGCCGGGTGCGGCTGTCAAATCACGCTTGTAGACCGTCTGAATGGAGTCCACGATCAGAATATCCGGCTCGAGCAGCTCGGTCTCGTTGATGATCTGCTCCATGTCGGTCTCCGCAAGGATGTATAGCTCGGGCGACGAGATATGCAGGCGTGCCGCACGGATTTTGATCTGCTTGAGCGATTCCTCGCCCGAAACGTAGAGTACACGTGCATTTTTGCACATTTCCTGGCACATCTGCAGCAGCAGCGTAGATTTGCCGATGCCCGGCTCACCGCCGACCAGCACAAACGAGCCGTGTACGGCACCGCCGCCGAGCACGCGGTCGAGTTCGCCGATGCCCGAGTGAAAACGGCTCTCGTCGCCGGTGTCAATGTCCTTGAGCAGTGTCGGCCGCGATTCTCCGCGCTGGAATGTATTCGTGCCGCGTGCCGCGGAAACCGGCTTTTCCTTGAATTCGCTCATGGTGTTCCATGCGCCGCAGGACGGACATTTGCCGTACCATTTCGGGCTTTCATAGCCGCAGTCGCCGCACAGAAAAACTGTCTTTTGCTTCATATTTCCTCCGTTACATGCCGCTTTCCGTGCGTAAATAGCCGCAGATCACAGCGGCAGCAAGTTGCTTGTGATAGGTTTCGTCCCGCAGACGCGCTTCCTCGCCCGGATTGGACAGAAAGCCGCATTCGATGATGACCGCAGGGCAATTTAGCTTTTTCATCAGATAGATGGCGCTGTCTGCCTGCTTGGCCTGCCGGTGATTGGTCGGGTCGCAGCCGTCGATCAGACATTGCTGTATCTGCTCTGCCAGCGGCTTGCTCTTCGCGTTTCCCGCCGAGTAGAACACCTGTGCGCCATGATACTGCGCATCGCTGAATTTGTTTAAGTGAATGCTTAGAAACACCGGTGACGGTATGCCGTTGACCAGCTTTTCCCGTGCCTTGATATCCGCGATTTTGTTCTCGCGCACCGTGCGGGACGGATCGTAATCGAGTGCATTTTCATCCGGCCGCGTCATGGCAGTCGGCACACCGAAAAAGTTCGCGAGCGCCTGCACACGCTTTGCAATGCTCAGGTTGATATCCTGCTCGGTGGTGCCGTCCGCGCCGACCGCACCGCCGTCAAAGCCGCCATGTCCAGCATCGATGACGAGCGTAGTCTCGGTGTTCACTGCTGTCTGCACTGCATGAATTCTCTGCTTGACACCCAAACTCAACACCAGAGCCAGTGCCGCTGCGGCGTAAATGCCGTATTTCAGCCGTTTCTCCATCTTCCGCACCTCCGTATCACACAGATATGCGGAAAATCCGGCAGTTATGCGCTTATTTCGGTGCGTTCAGCACGGCGTCTGCACCGGTTTTGTACAGCGTGCTGACAATAACCGGCTCTGCCGTCAGGCCGTCCAGCGTGAAGGCTGCGGATACGCTCTGGCGGCGAATCGTGCCGCTGCTGACCGTCTGCGTCACCGTGGTCGGCTGCAGTTCGATCGCTTCCTTCAAATCGCCTGCGGCGCTGTCGAGCGACCACAGCAGCTCGGTGTATGCCATCGGCGTGTCGGCACAGGAGAGCGTCCAGCCGCCTGCGCTCTTGTCCAGAGACGCGACATATACCAGCGGTACACGGCCGTACATCGCGGCAAGGCTCTCCTGCTCGGCGGCAGTCACCAGTTCTGCCGACCAAGAACCGTTCACCTTGTGGTACAGTGCGCCGTCCGACAGATAACTCTGCGTCAGCAGCTGCTTGTCGGTCGTATTCGGCGCAGAAAGCGTCATTTTGCGGTCGGTGAGCAGCTCGTTCTTCTCGCGGTCGAACACGGTGGTCTCGCTCGTCTGCACCTGCATAACGGTCTTGCCGTCACGGGTCACTGTCACCGGAGCGGCAAATTCGCTGTTCACTGAGTAGTGCAACAGATCGTCCATACCGGACGTTTCCTCGCGGTACTGCGCGTAAGACGAAAACAGGCTCTGATACTGCTTCGCGTCCGATTCTTTAACCGCATTTTCGCTCACCAGCTGATCGAGCAGCGTGCCTTCGCTGTCCTTTGGCGAAACCGACAGCGCTGTGTAGCTTGCCGCGGCCACATCGTCACGCAGGAAGTTCTGCGTGTTGATAACGCCGGTATCGTAAATACCCTGCTCACGAGCGGTATCCAGTGCATTCGCATAGGTGAAATCCGCCGAATCCGAATAGCCGAGCGCACGCAGCAGGAAAGTCGCATACATCTGCGCCGTGCACTTGCCGGTCGGATTGAAGGTCGTCGCACTCGTGCCGTTCGCCAGACCGTTTTCGTACAGATACTGCACATACGGCTTTTCCCATCCCTTGAGGTCGGTAAACGGTGCGGTATACGTCAGCGCCTTCGCGTCCGCCTCCTTACCGAGCAGACGCACCAGCATGACTGCCGCCTCCGCTCTGGTCGGGGTTCGATCGAGGTCGTAGCCGTTCTGCGTGCCCTGAAACAGACCCATTTCGTGCAGGGAATCCGCACAGTTCGTATAATTTGCCGCAAAGGCCGAAGCAGTCAGCATGGCAGCGGCAGCAGCGCCGACGCAGGCAGCGCGTAACCATTTATTCATAGTTCTATCCTCCTGAACTGATATTGCCGATAAAGATACAGGATAAGTATAGCACAAAGCAATGTGTTTTCCAACAACAAAACGGATATACTACCCACGGAAGGAGTGTATCCATATGACGAATATTCAAAAATGCGGTGTGATCGGTGTAGGCTTTGTCGGCGCGACCTGCGCGTACACGCTTGCCGTTTCCGGACTGTTTTCCGATCTGGTACTGGTGGATATGAACCGCGACAAGGCCATCGGTGAGGCGGCGGACATCAATCACGGTGTGGCGTTCAGCAAGCCGTGCCGCGTTACCGCCGGAGACTACGCCGATCTGGCCGAGTGCGGCCTTATCATTATCGCGGCAGGCGCCAACCAGAAACCCGGCGAGAGCCGTCTCGAGCTGCTCGGACGGAATAAAGGCATTCTGTCCTCAATCATTGCGCAGATTACCCACGTGAACTGCGATGCGATTCTGCTCGTGGTTTCCAATCCGGTCGATGTGCTGACCTGCCTGGCCCAGCAGCTGAGCGGATTTCCTGCCGGACGTGTGCTCGGTTCGGGTACGGTGCTGGACACCGCACGGCTCAAATATCTGCTCGGGCAGCGGCTCGGTGTGGACAGCCGCAACGTGCATGCGTTCATCATCGGCGAGCACGGCGACAGTGAACTGGCTGTCTGGTCAAGTGCCAACATCTCAGGTGCCGATCTGGACGACTATTGCCGCATTGCCGGTATCACCAATCCGGCCGATGAGCTTTCCCGCATTTACGAGCATGTGCGCGACGCAGCTTACCAGATCATCGACAGCAAAGGTGCGACCTATTACGGTATTGGCATGGCGGTTCGGCGTATTGCAGAGGCTATCGTGCGCAACGAGCACTCTGTGCTGCCGGTCACCTCGATGATTCACGGGCACTATGGCGTGGACGGCATTTGTCTCGGTGTGCCGACCATCGTCGGGCGTAATGGTGCAGAGGCCGTGCTGGATATCCCACTCTCTGAGGAAGAACTGGCGCAGCTGCAGCGTTCCGCGAACACCATGCGCGAGATGATCGACAAGCTGGACGGATAACAAACAAGGGACAGAGCTTACGCTCTGTCCCCTGCTATTGTATGCGTATTTTAGAAGTCGAGGTTTACCATAACGTCGGAAACGTCCGGCTTCTTGGTGATCAGACCCTGATCATACATCCAGTCAATATTTTCCTGCCAGCACTGCTCGGTCTGGGAGAGGAACTTCGCGTCCGCGGTCTCCATGATCGGCAGCAGCGTCTCGCAGGACTGCTTCTCAACGTCCGGATCAAGTGCAAAGTTTGCCTCGTCCTGATTGTCGAGAAGAACCTGCAGAACTTCGTCGGTGTTGTTCTTGAAGTCTTCAAAGCCCTTGCTGCATGCGCGCAGGAAACCCTTCAGAACGTCCGCATTGTTCTCGATCATGTCGTCGCTTGCAAGAAAAATGCCTTCGTAATACTGCGGTACGCCGAAGTCATCCGGGAAGAAGTAGTTGACCTCAAAGCCTTCCTTCTCCATCTGCGGAACCTCGTGGTTGACCAGACAGCCGATGGTCGCGTCTACGTTGCCGGTGGTCATCGAGCTCATCAGGTCGAAGCCAACATCAACCATGTTTACGCTGTCCGGGTCAGCGCCGTTGGACTGCATGATGCTGCGCACCAGAGCCTCGGACAGTTCAGTGCCGGCATAGCCGACGGTCTTGCCCTCGAGGTCCTTCGGCGTGGTGATGTTCTTGTCCTTGAGCGACAGGATGATGTTCAGCGGACCCTGGACGACCGCACCGATGGACTTGATCGGTACATCCTGCTCGGCACGAGCCTGAATGACATCCTGCTGGTAGTACAGACCGATGTCTGCCTTGCCGGCCGCAACCATGCTCATGGCATCATTTACGCCTGCCGGAGACTGGATATCCACATCCAGACCTTCCTCGGCAAAGTAGCCCTTCTCCTGTGCTTCGTACATGAACGCATGCAGAGCATTCGGATACCAATCGAGCACCACGGTCAGGTGCTGCAGATCATCGCTGCTGCTGTTTGCCGCATCGGACTGTGCGGCGTTCTGTGCGCCGCAGCCGGTCAGCAGCATGGTGCCTGCTGCCATAAGTGCAAGAATACGCTTTTTCATATGTAATTTTCTCCTTGTTAGAACCAAAATTTCGTTTTATCAGAAATGGAACATTCTCCATTATCCATTTTCCATTTTCAATTATAAACTGCTGCGCCAGGTGACGATTTTCTTCTCCAGCCAGCTTACAACGCCTACCGCGATCATCGCAACAACGCTCAGCAGCACGATCGGTGCAAACACGCCTGCACCGTCCAGCTGGGTCATCATGCGGCGGCTGAAATAGCCGAGACCGGCCTGTGCACCAAGCCACTCGCCGATGGCAGCGCCGATGATCGACATCGGAATCGCCATTTTGAGCGCCGAGAAAAAGTACGGCAGCGCTGCCGGAATCTTCAGCTTGAGGAAAATCTCCTTCTTGCCTGCACCGAAGGTCTTGAGCATATCGACCATATCGGTTTTCGCCGAACGGAAACCGTCAAACACGGTCATCGCAATCGGGAAAAACGTGATGAGCACAGTGACAAGCACCTTGCTCCAGATCGTATAGCCGAACCAGAGCACGAACAGCGGCGCAAGCGCGGTCGTCGGAATGGTCTGCGACGCAACGATGAGCGGATACAGCATTTTCTCTGTCGACGGACTCGCGTCCATCACGATGGCGAGCAGCAGACCGAGTGCGATCGAGATCGCAAGGCCGACTCCGGTACACAGCATGGTCGCAGGCAGATGTGCGGTGAACAGCGGTTTGCGCAGCTCCCACAAGCGCACAAGCACCTGCGTTGGCGACGGCAAAATGTAGGCCGCATTCATGCCCATGGCGACACACTGCCAGACAATGAGCAGCGCGAACATGAAGATCAGTGCGGGCAGATTTGCATTCTTTTTCATGCCTGCACCTCTTTTCGCAGCAGAGAGATGAGATTCTCCCGCAGTTCGAGCATTTTCGGGTCGGTCAAACACGCACGCGTGCGCGGATACGGCGCAGGCACCTCAAACGAGTGCAGCTTGCGGATCGGCGTATCCTCCACGACCAGCACACGGCCGGACAGGAAAATCGCCTCTTCTACATCGTGCGTGATGAACAGAACGGTCTTGCTGTCCTGCTCCCACTGGTCGAGCAGCCACTCCTGCATAGTGATGCGCGTGAGAAAGTCGAGCGCAGAAAATGGTTCATCGAGCAGCAGCAGTTCCGAGCCGGTCAGCAGCGTACGCGCGAACGCCGCACGCTGACGCATACCGCCGGAAAGCTCCTCCGGGCGTTTGTCTCCCCAGCCGGAAAGGCCAACGTGCTCGAGCGTTTCTGCGGCACGCTTGTCCATCTCCGCACGGGAAATGCCGCCGCGGATCTCCATCGGCAGACGCAGGTTTTCGTTCACCGTGCGCCACGGGAACAGCAGGTCACGCTGCGGCATGTAGCCGCAGTAGCCGCGCCGACCGTCAATGCTCTTGCCGTCCACCAGGATTTCACCGCTCTTGCGCGGCAGAAGCTGGTTGGTCAGGCGGAAGATCGTGGATTTGCCGCAGCCGGACGGACCGATGACCGACACGAACTCTCCCTTCTCGAGATGAAAGGACAGACCGTCGATGATGTTAAAATCCTCACTGTCGTACTGAAAAACGACGTTGCGAAACTCCAGCATGGCTTACATCGCCTCGTTCCAGGCCATGTCCCAGAACATGCCCTCGTAGCGCGAGCACGCGACAAAAATGTCGGTCAGGCGCTGCAGCTGCTGCTCGGTGTAACCCTCGGACAGACGCTCCATATAAGCGACCAGATTGCGGTTTTCTGCCGCATATTCCTCGGATGCGTAGCCCTGTACCCATTCGCCGTAGAACTCATGCTTATCAGCGTTCGGGTAATTCTTTACGATCCACTTGGCAATGTACTCATAGCTGAGTGCGCACGAAAGCACAGCCGCCATGATCTCCGCCGGACCTTCCTCTGCGGCAACGGCACGCATATACGAGGTGTAGGACTCGTTGCTGAGCGACGGCTTGACGCGCTCTGCGTCCTCCTCGGTTACGCCGAGACGGCTCATATAGCCGCGGTGAATGTTCATCTCACCGCCGAGAATGTTGGCCACCGAAGTCGCAAACACGCGCATGATTTCGGGATCGCGGGACTTGACAACGCCCTGTGCAAACACTTTTGCGTAATCAAACAGGTAAACATAGTCCTGCAGAAGATAAAAACGAAATTTTTGAATGTCGAGGCTGCCGTCGGCAATACCGCGGACAAACGGATGGTTCAGATAGCCTTCCCAGATGTCCTGCGTTGCATGAAGCAGTCTTTCGGTTGTTTTGTTGTTCAAGGTGGTACCCCCAATGAAAGTATGTTGATGGTTTCCTAAGACTGGCGGCAAAATTCTGCCGACAGCACTTTTTCTGCTTACAGAATCTGCAAACAGAGATTCGACGTCAACTCGTCCGCGTTCAGCAGACTGACTGCGTCGATCAGGCGCGTACGAAAGGAAGCGGTGCCCTCCATCTCTTTACGCACACGCGCCTCGGCTGTTTCTCCGCAATGCTTCATCACCTCCGATGCCGTGACTGCGGCTTCTAACAATGTATCTGGATTCGCACCGCAGTACACGCCGGTCAGCGAAGTGAGCATACAGCCTGCGCCGGTAATCCGACGCAGATACGCACTGCCGCCGCGTACCACTGCGGTACGGGTTCCATCGGTAATCACGTCCATCGCACCGGTGAGCATGACAACAGCTCCGGTCCGGCGGCTGAACGACCGCAGCCACGCTGCGGATTCCTGTAAATTGTCCTCGGTCACGCTGTCGAGCGCACTGGCTTCTACGCCAGTCTCCTGCTCGGCTCCGGCCGCGAGCGCCCGCACCTCGGACGCATTGCCGCGAATGACCGAAACCAGGCTTTCGCTCAGCAGACGGGCACACATTTCACGCCGAAGCGTGCTGGCACCGGCGGCTACCGGATCGAGCACGACCGGATGGCCATTTTGCTTGGCAATCTTTGCTGCACGCAGCATGGCCTCCTGTGCGCGGACAGCACCCATGTTGAGCACAAGCGCCTGCGCATGCGAGGTAATCTCCTCTACTTCCCGCTCATCCTGCGCCATGATGGCCGTGCCGCCTGCCGCAAGGATGATGTTCGCGCAGTCGTTGATGGTGACATTATTTGTGATGGAATGCACCATCGGTGTGCGGTTCTGCGTGTTTTCGAGAACGGTTTTGATGCTCTGAATCAATGCTCCGCACCTTCCAGTGCAGTCAGTACATGCGTACGCTTGAGGGCACTCAGCACCAGAACGGAGATCGCGGCACCAACCGCCGTCGATACGAGGAAGGACGGCACAAAGGTGAACAGAGCCGCCTTGGTGTTGCCCATCACGAATGCTGCGATCGGGTAGGATGCCAGACCGCCGAGAATACCGGTGCCGAATACCTCACCGGCGTAAGCCGCCGGCAGCTTCGGGCAGGCCTTGTAGGCCAGACCGCACAGCAGTGCGCCGATCATCGAGCCCGGGAATGCCAGCAGGCTGCCCAGACCAAGCACGTTGCGGATCAGCGCCGCGGCAAAACCCATGCCGAGCGCATACCACGGTCCGAGCAGGACAGCGCCGAGCACATTCACCATGTGCTGCACCGGTGAACACTTTGCGCCGAGCACCGGAATGGAAAACAGGCTGCCAACGACCGCGACCGCGACCAGAACGCCTGCAATGGTCAGTTTACGGATAGAACTTTTTTTCATTTTCGATTACTCCTCCGAAAAAATACGGCAAAAATGGTTGAGCGGACCGCAGCCATGTCCCAGACCGGGCGCATGACGGATGGCGTCCGTGACGTACTCCTTGGCGAGCTTTACCGCCTCGGGTACGCTGTGACCAAGCGCCAGATTGGATGCGATCGCAGAGGACAGCGTACAGCCTGTGCCGTGCGTGCTGGTGGTGTCGATCTGCTCGATCTCAATGCGGTGACAGGTCTCTCCGTCAAACAGCACATCCACCGCACCTGCGATGTTCTTGCCGCCCTTAACGAGCACGTTCTTACAGCCCTTGGCGTAGATTCGGCGTGCCGCCTCCTCCATGTCCTCCGGCGTGTGGATCTCCATATCCGCCAGATACTGCGCCTCCGGTACATTCGGGGTCAGCACCTCAGCAAACGGCAGCACGGTCTCGATGAGCGCACCGACAGACGCCGGGTCCATCAGCGGATCGCCGTTCTTGGCAAACATGACCGGATCAATAACGATATGTGCCGGCTTGTACTGCGCCAGCTTGCCCGCTACCGCCTTCATGCACTCCGGCGAGGACAGCATGCCGATCTTGACCGCATCCGGCACGATATCCTCAAATACGGCGTCGATCTGTTCCTCGATCATCTTGGGACTGATGTCCTGAATATCGATCACGCGTGCGGTGTTCTCTGCTACAACCGATACGATAACGCTCATGCCGAACACGCCGTGTGCCGCCATGGTTTTCAGGTCAGCCTGTACGCCTGCACCGCCTGAGCAGTCCGAACCGGCGATGGTAAGCACTGTTTTCATTCCTGTTTCCTCCTATCATCGAATCGCTGCTGGAAAATAAAAAATGCCTCGTTTTCACCTTGCGGCGAAACCGAAGCACTAAATCCCAGCAATGCGACAGCTTCCCTACAATGGCATTAACCAACAGGTTCAAAAGGTTGGGGTTCTCGCCCTCTCAGCCGTTCATCACAGCACCCTTGCTTGTCTTTTAGGTAATACCACATGATTGAACAAGAGCGATTTGCGAGCAAATTTTACATTCTGATTAGGCGCAGTTTTGCGGTAATACTGTCTGTATTACCGTGAAATTGCAACGACATTAGAGTGCAAAATTTCCGCAAAGCGCCGCAGCTTCAATCGTGCGGTGTTGCCTTTTTGTAATATCAGTATAAGCCGTGTAAAATACGTTTGTCAAGTATAGAATCTTGCGATAAAGTGTGCCGCGTTAAAAATTAAACAAAAGTCCACCCGTATAATCCTACCGGATTTGCAGGAATTGCCGAAATTGCATTTTTTGTCTTTCATCCGGTTGACAAACGGCCCAAAGAGGACTATCATACGAATCGTTCAGTAGTCAAATGCTTTGAACAGGACATGACGTATCCGTATCACCGCTCACAGAAAGCCGCCGGTCGTGCAAGACGGCAGCAAGGTACGGGTCCGCTATCCCCTGCGAGCAGCTTCGGGCAAAGGCAATGCCGAGTAGTCGAGGCCGGATATCCACCGTTAACAGGAAAAGCCCTCCGGAAGAATGCGGTACCGGGCGGCGATGAGAGGTCGGCAGTTTAGCTGTCGGCAAGCAAAGTGGTAACGCGGAAGTAAATACAGTAATGTATATGCCTTCGTCTTTGCAGGATCATTCCGAGTGGTCCTCCTGCATCGACGAAGGCTTTTTTGTACGCCTTTGACTGCTGAATCGCAAATCATTTCAAGAAAGAGACGAAAAAACCATGAAC
>CAVLCS010000023.1:0-28338 GCA_963661675.1 Bulleidia sp. | reverse complement strand
CTCAAAGCCTACTAATACCTGAAATTATTAACTTTTAAACTTATTATACGAGGAGGTAGTTTTATGAAAAAGAATCGCTTTACCATTCCGGTGATTGGCGCAGCCTGCTGTGCACTCCTGTGTACCGGTGCATTTGCAGCCGGCAGACAGTCTGTCACGGCCACTTACGGCGGTGTTTCGATCTATCTGAACAACGTCAAGCAGACCGCAACCGATGTCAGCGGCAAGGTCGTTGAGCCGCTGAGCTACAACGGAACGACCTATGTGCCGATTCGTGCTGTCAGCCAGTGGCTGGGTAAGACCGTAACGTGGGACGGTCAGACCCATTCGGTATACATCGCATCCAGCCCGTACTCCGACTCGGATATTGCATCTGCGAAAAGAGTGATCGAGGATTACTTCTCCCTGTTTGCCAGCAAGGATTACACCGAAATGAAGAAGCTCTGCACCGGCGACGCGGCAGACGCTGACTACGCGAAGAACGGCGTATTCGGCATGGAGCAGGCCACGCTGACTTCCTGCAATTACAACGCCGGCGCTACCCTGAAGGACGGCCAGTCGATGGTTTTCGACTGCTCGTTTAAGATGAAGCCGATGGCCAATTCGGTTTACGACCCGAAGGACACCACCGCTTCGTTCCTCATTCTCGTGAAGAAGACGGACAGCGGCTTCCTGATCAGCAGCTTTGCAACCGGTATCTAAAAGAAACGCAAGAAGTCCCTCACCGAATGGTGAGGGACTTTTCTTATGCAATTCTGTGAATTTCGCTTAGTACGCGATACCCCAGACAACCATCTTGTTTGCAGGCTTGCCGCATACCGGACAGGTGTCCGCAATGTGCTCCTGCTCGAACGGCATGCAGCGGGACGGCATACCGGTCTCTTCCTTGATCTTCTCCTCGCAGGCAAGGTCGCCGCACCACATGGACTTGATAAAGCCGGTGTGCTCGGCCAGGATGGACTTCATCTCGTCGAGAGACTTTGCGGTGTAGGTATGCGCCTCGCGGTTCTTGAGTGCACGCTCGTACATGGACTTCTGAATATCGTCCAGCAGCGCCGGAATGGTCTTTTCGAGGTCCTCGAACTTGACAATGGTCTTCTCGCGGGTGTCGCGGCGAACCAGTACGCACTGACCCTCTGCGATATCACGCGGACCAACTTCCAGGCGGAGCGGAATACCCTTCATCTCGTACTCGGCAAACTTCCAGCCCGGGGTATTGTCGCTCAGGTCGATCTTGGCACGGATGCCTGCTGCCTTGACCTGCTCGTACAGCTCGGTTGCCTTCTCCTTGACGCCTTCCTTGTGGGCAGCAACCGGAATAACAACCAGCTGGGTCGGTGCGATACGCGGCGGCAGAACCAGACCTTCGTCATCGCCGTGGGTCATGATGATCGCACCGATGGTACGAGTGGACATGCCCCAGGAAGTCTGATACATGTACTGCAGGGTGTTGTTCTTGTCGGTGTACTGCATACCGAATGCGCGTGCAAAGCCGTCGCCGAAGTAGTGCGAGGTACCGGACTGCAGAGCCTTGCAGTCGTGCATCATAGCCTCGATGGTAAAGGTGTTCTCCGCACCGGCAAAACGCTCCTTGGCGGTCTTTTCACCCTTAACAACCGGAATAGCCAGCCATTCCTCGTAGAACTTTGCGTAGATGTTCAGCATGCGCAGGGTCTCTTCCATGGCTTCCTCAGCGGTCGCATGAATGGTGTGACCCTCCTGCCACCAGAACTCACGGCTGCGCAGGAACGGACGGGTGGTCTTCTCCCAGCGAACAACCGAACACCACTGGTTGTACAGCTTCGGCAGGTCGCGCCAGGAGCGAACGATCTTTGCGTAATGCTCGCAGAACAGCGTCTCCGAGGTCGGACGAACGCACAGACGCTCCTCCAGCTTGTCGTTGCCGCCGTGGGTAACCCATGCGCACTCCGGTGCGAAACCTTCAACGTGGTCGGCTTCCTTCTGCAGCAGGCTTTCCGGAATGAAGATCGGCATGGCCACGTTCTCGTGACCGGTCTCCTTGAACATGGTGTCCAGCGTGTGCTGGATGTTCTCCCACAGCGCCTGTGCGTACGGACGCATGATGATGCAGCCCTTTACGGACGAATAATCGGCCATTTCGGCCTTTTTAACAATATCAGTGTACCACTGAGCGAAGTCAACGTCCATGGACGTGATCTCGCTTACCAGTTTTTTCTTGTCAGCCACTTATATCTTTCCCTTCTACCAGGTAGGAAGTAGGAGTGAGGAGGTAGGAGTTTAGTGATGATTTACCCTTTCTCAGAGCATTTTATCATCATGCACTCCTATCTCCTACCTCCTAACTCCTCACTTGTTTACTTCAGCTTGTTCTCGACCTCATATGCGAGCTTCTCGATAAACTCGCCGGTCTCCATTGCGGTGGTCTCGCCGGTCTTGCGGGTACGGACAGAGATAACACCCTTCTCCTCGTCCTTGTCGCCGATGACGATCATATACGGAACCTTATGAACCTGTGCCTCGCGGATCTTGTAGCCGATCTTCTCGTTACGCTCGTCCATGGTTACGCGGAAGCCCTTATCGGTCAGCTGCTTAACAACTTCCTGTGCACACGGAATGTTGCGGTCGGTCATCGGCATAACGCGAACCTGCTCCGGAGCCAGCCAGGTCGGGAATGCGCCTGCAAAGTGCTCGGTGATAACGCCGATGAAGCGCTCGATGGAGCCGAGAACTACACGGTGGATCATAACCGGACGGTGCTTCTCGCCGTCTGCGCCGGTGTACTCGAGTTCAAAACGCTCCGGCAGCTGCATATCCAGCTGGATGGTGCCGCACTGCCAGGTACGACCGATGGAATCTGCCAGATGGAAGTCCAGCTTCGGGCCGTAGAATGCGCCGTCGCCCTCGTTAACCACGTAGTCCTTGCCGATCTCGGTGATGGCTTCTGCAAGGGTCTTTTCCGCAAACTGCCAGTCCTTCAGATCGCCCATGTGATCTTCCGGCATGGTGGACAGCTCGATCTGATAGGTCAGACCGAAGGTGGAATATACCTCGTCGAACAGACGAACGACGTTCTTGATCTCGTCCTTCATCTGATCCCACGTCATGAAGATGTGCGCATCGTCCTGCGTGAAGCAACGTACACGGAACAGGCCGTGCAGTGCGCCGGACAGCTCATGACGGTGTACCAGACCCAGTTCGCCTACACGCAGCGGCAGTTCCTTGTAGGAGTGCGGCTGCGACTTGTAGACCAGCATGCCGCCCGGGCAGTTCATCGGCTTGATTGCATAATCCTCGTCGTCGATGACGGTGGTGTACATGTTCTGCTTGTAGTGATCCCAGTGACCGGAACGCTCCCACAGCTTGCGGTTGAGGATCATCGGGGTGGAGACCTCAACGTAGCCGTAGCGCTTGTGCACCTCGCGCCAGTAGTCGATGAGCGTGTTCTTGAGGGTCATGCCGTTCGGCAGGAAGAACGGGAAGCCGGGGCCTTCCTCGGTCAGCATGAACAGGCCAAGCTCCTTGCCCAGCTTGCGGTGGTCGCGCTTTTTCGCCTCTTCCAGCATGTTCAGGTACTGGTCGAGTTCATCCTTCTTCGGGAACGCCGTGCCGTAGATACGCTGCAGCATCTTCTTGGACGAATCGCCGCGCCAGTATGCGCCGGTAACGTTCATCAGCTTAATGCCGTTGCCCTTAACACGGCCGGTGGAGTCCAGATGCGGGCCCGCGCACAGGTCGGTGAACTCGCCCTGCTTGTAGAACGAGATGGTAGCGTCTTCCGGCAGGTCGTTGATGAGCTCTACCTTGTAGGGCTCTTCGCGCTCTTCCATGAACTTGATGGCTTCTGCACGCGGCAGCTCAAAACGCTCCAGCTTTTCCTTCTCCTTGCAGATCTTGCGCATCTCAGCCTCGAGAGCATCCAGATGCTCCTGCGTGAAGGAGAACGGCGCATCAAAGTCGTAGTAGAAGCCGTTATCGATGGACGGGCCGATGGCCAGCTTGACCTCCGGGTACAGGCGCTTTACTGCCTGCGCGAGAATATGCGATACCGTGTGACGGTAGGTGTCGCGATATTCCTTGTTCTCAAACGTGTACTTGTTGTCTTCGGACACTTTTATTCAGACCTTTCTTGTAAAATCAAAGTGGATTATCGGTTGCGGTGTAACAAAAAAGCGCTTCACCCCTGATTCCTCAGGGGTGAGCGCTTGCCCACGGTTCCACCCTGCTTGCAGTGCTCCAAAGAGCGACTGCCGCTCGGAGTTCTTAACGCGAACGACACGGCACAGCATACTGCGGTTTCCGCTGTGCGGCTCGGGAATCGGTGCTGTTTTCTCCGCATTGCGTGTGCTTGCAGCCGTGGCACGCGCTCTCTGCCAAATGCGTTCCGGAAAACAGGATTTCCGTCATAGCCTATAACTTAATAAATACATTGATATTATAACGCTTATATTTGCGATTTGTCAACCACTTTTGGGCCAATTAGTAATGAGTAATTAGTAGTTAGTAATTATGCGCTGCCGCGCCAGTTAAGAATCGGAACTCGCGCAAGGATGCTTGTCGCAGCGCGGACGGAACTCGCGCAAGGATAGCGACAATTACTAATTTCTAATTCCCAATTATTTGCTATTCGTGATTTTCTGTGCTGCAAGCAGAATGCCCAGCTTACCGGACTCATACGTCAAACCGCCCTGCATATAGCAGACATACGGCTCACGCATCGGCGCATCAGCGGAAAGCTCAATGGACGCGCCCTGCACAAACGCACCTGCGGCCATGATGACCTGATCGTCGTAACCCGGCATTGCCCACGGCTCCGGCGTTACATAGGAATCGACCGGTGCACCGGCCTGAATGCCCTCGCAGAAGCGGCGCAGCGGATCAGGCGCACCGAATGCGATGGTCTGGATAATGTCGTAACGCGGCTCCTCAGCCTTCGGGCTGACCTCGTAGCCCAGCTTTTCCATAACCTTGGCACCGAACATCGCGGTCTTGATGGCCTGCATGGTAACGTGCGGCGCCATGAACAGGCCCTGATACAGCAGGCGGTTCTGCCCCATCGTGCAGCCGCATTCGCCACCGATTCCGGGAGCCGTCAGCTTGTAGGATGCGTTCTCAACCAGATCAGCACGGCCTGCAATGTAGCCGCCAGTCGGTGCCAGACCGCCGCCCGGGTTCTTAATGAGCGAGCCTGCGATAATGTCCGCGCCTACCTGCGTCGGCTCGATCTCCTCGGTGAACTCGCCGTAGCAGTTATCGACCATGATGGCCGCAGTCGTGTTGACCTCACGCACGGTCTTGCAGATTTCGCCGATCTCCTCGACCGAAAGCGTCTTGCGGACACCATAGCCGCGGCTGCGCTGAATGAACACCAGCTTGATGTTCTCGTCCTTGGCCGCTTCGCGGATAGCCGGCAGGTCGGGTTCGCCGTTTTTCAGGTCCACCTGCTTGTAGCCGATGCCGTAGCTTTTCATGCTGCCGCAGTAGTCGCCGGTGATGGTGTTCTGCAGTGTGTCGTATGCCGGTCCGGTGACGGACAGCACGGTGTCGCCAGTCTTAACGGCGGAAAACATCGCACAGGACAGCGCATGTGTGCCGTTTACAAAGCCGATGCGCACGAGTGCGGCTTCGGTGCCGAAAATATCGGCGTAGATCTTGTCGAGCGTGTCGCGGCCGTAGTCGTCATAGCCGTAGCCGGTCGTACCCGCGAACAGATTGTCGGAGACGCGGTTCTTGGCAAACGCCGCCAGTACCTTCTCGGTGTTGCGGTCGCAGATCTCCTCGAGACGCTCGAAATACGGACGGATCTCGCGTTCGGCTTCCCGACCGAGAGCGCGAATCTCCGGTGAAATTTTGATATATTCAGACATTTATGTAATCTCCCTGTTTTATCGCACCAATCAAATCCACCTGCACATGTCATTGTAGGGGCGGACCAGTGTGTCCGCCCAGCTAACCGAAACGCCGATCAACAAACATGAGTGGCTCATATATAAGGGCAGACACATTGGTCTGCCCCTACGAAAAACGGTGCTGTTTTTCTCAATTCAGCAAATCGGTTCCGTCCGGCAGGACAAACAAATCGCTGTCCGGCGTTTCCGTGCTGATCTCACTGACAGTGACCTTGCGCGTCAGCATATCGCCGTTATAGAACGATGCCTGTTTGAGCAATCCGGTCACGGTCGAGACGGCGTACACACAGCGGTAGCCATCCTGCTCAAACGTGACGGCAATGCATGGTTCTCCGCCGATATCCTGCTTGGCGGCGGCAGTCAGCTGCACATTGTCGGCGAGCACGTCCTCATACGTCGGCAGCATGGCGGCTGCATCGTCGGTAAAGTCGCCGACCTTGCCCTGATAGGCCGCACTGTCGCCCGTGTTCCACGCATACACCTTGCCGCCCGGAACCCGAAGCAGTGTGGACTGCACCTGATCGTCACTGCCGACCGTATCCGTGCGCACGACATTATCCCGCGCGTAACGGCGGCAGTGCAGCGCAGACGAGCCGCTCTCGTAGTAGAGCGTGTTCTCGATTTTGCTGCTGTACGCCGTCGGACGGGACAGCGTCGCAATAACAGTCTGGGCGTTGCTCGTGTCGATCGCGATATCGGCTACGCTCTGACCGGTCAGCAGTGCACTGCCTGCGCCGACGGTCGGCGAATCGCCTTCACTGCCGGGCAGGATAATGCCAGTGCTGCTGCCGTGCATCCAGCCGGAGGACAGCACAAAGCTGAGCACCACCAGCAGCACGAGCACGGAAGCGCCCACAGCCGCAATCTTGGGCGTGGTGTCTTCAACGCAGTGCTGCGGTGCGTGCTTGTCTTTTTTTACGGGTTTCACGGGTTAAACGGTGCCGGACCGTCCTCACGCAGACCGAAATACTGCTCGATCGCCTGCACGATACGCTGCGAGGTCTTGCCGTCGCCATACGGATTGACGGCGTGCGCCATCTTGGCGTAAGCGTCCTTGTCGTCGAACAGCTCACGCGCCAGCTTTACGATATTGGCCTGCTCCACGCCGGCCAGCTTGACCGTACCGGCCTCGATGGCCTCCGGACGCTCGGTCTCACGGCGCAGCACCAGAACCGGCTTGCCAAGGCTCGGTGCCTCCTCCTGCAGTCCGCCGGAGTCGGTCATGATGAGGTAGCAGCGTGCCATCAGGTTATGCATCTCGTCCACGGTCAGCGGGTGGATGAGGTGGATGCGCTCGTTGCCGCCGAGGAACTTCTCCGCGGTCTCGCGGACGTACGGGCTGAGGTGCACCGGATATACGAAGTGTACATCCGGGTATGCTTCGCTCAGCTCTGCGATCGAGCGGCAGATATTCTCCATCGGCTCGCCATAGTTCTCACGGCGATGTGCAGTAACCAGAACCACGCGGTTGTTCTCGAAATCCAGTGTCTTCAGCTGCTCGTCGCGGAACTGGAAGTCCGGCTTGACGGTCATATGGATGGCGTCAACGACCGTATTGCCCATGACGAACACGCCGTCCGTGATGCCTTCCTTTGCCAGATTGTCGCGGTTGCGCGGTGTCGGCGCAAAGTGCAGCGTTGCGATCTGACCGGTCAGCTTGCGGTTCATTTCCTCCGGGAACGGCGAATACTTGTCATAGGTCCGCAGACCGGCCTCAACGTGGCCGACCGGCACCTTGTGGTAGAAGGCTGCAAGCGCACCGGCAAACGTAGTGGAGGTGTCGCCGTGGACGAGCACGATATCCGGCTGTGCCTTCTCGAGCACTTCGTCAAGGCCGTGCAGGCTCTTCTCGGTGATGGTCGCGAGCGTCTGGCGCGGCTGCATGATATTCAGGTCGTAATCCGGCTTGATGCCGAAGATATCCAGCACCTGATCGAGCATCTCACGATGCTGTGCGGTGACGCACACGATGGACTCGGTGTTTTCGTTCTGCTCGAGTGCATGCACCAGCGGTGCCATCTTAATGGCCTCCGGTCGGGTGCCGAAAACCGTCATTACCTTGATTTTATTCATCGTCTTTATCCTCCTTGTTTTCGGATGCGTGTTTGCCCCAGTGCTCCGCACCGTAAATGATACATGCGCCGACCAGAATCGCGGCCAGAACTGCCAGCAGCAGCACGATCGCCTTGACCTCGCCGGACGAGGTAAGCACTACAGCGGTGAGACCAAGCGTTGCGCTGATGGCATACAGAATGGCAACCGCCTGCTTCTGGTTGAAGCCCATGTCGATCAGCTTGTGATGCACATGGCCGCGGTCCGGGCTCATCGGGCTTCTGCCTGCCGCCACACGGCGGATGATGGCGTTTGCCGTATCGAAAATCGGCAGACCGAGAATCAGGAACGGCACCGCAAACGAGATGACCGCGTAAAACTTGAACAGACCCATGATCGACACGGTCGCCAGCATGTAGCCGAGGAAGGTCGAGCCGGTGTCGCCCATGAAAATCTTGGCCGGATTGAGGTTGTACGGCATAAAGCCGATGCACGCACCGGCGAGAGCCGCCATCGTGATGGCGATCGGCATGTTGCCGGTCAGCAGGGCCACCGCCAGCATGGTAATCGCTGCGATGGACGAAACGCCGACTGCCAGACCGTCCAGACCGTCAATCAGGTTTACCGCATTCGTGATGCCGACGATCCAGATAATGGTGACCGGCACCGCCAGAATGCCAAGGTGGACAAACGGCGTGTCCGACAGCGGGTTCAGATTGGTAAACAGTCCAATCTGCAGGTCGCCGACACAGACCGGAATGGCTGCCGCCACGATCTGCACCACAAATTTCAGCTTGGCACCGAGCGCCAGCACATCATCGAAAATGCCGAGCGCCACGATGATGGCCGCACCGAGCAGGACGCACAGCATGGTCTCGTCAAGCTGCCCGAAAATCAAAATCGAGCACAGGAAGCCGCCGTAAATCGCCAGACCGCCCAGACGCGGGATCGGCTTTTTGTGCATGCGGCGTGCATCCTTCGGCACGTCGATTGCACCGACCTTGTGGGCAAAATTCTTGACCGGCGGCGTGAAAAAGTAGCTCAGCACGGCAGCTACGGCAAATGCCGCAATGATCGTGCCGATAACAATATATTCAGACATGGTTTACTCCCTTTTGGCTCAGCGTGCAACAAAGCCGACCTTTCGATAAACCTTATCCAGCGTCTTGCGCGCCAGATAGGACGCCTTCTGTGCGCCCTCCTTGTAGACCTGCTCGAGGTAATCCTTGTTGTTCAGCAGATCGGTGGTCTTTTCGCGGATAGGACGCAGCAGCTCAACAACGGCCTCGCCGACAGCAGGCTTAA
Organism: Bulleidia sp.; assembly: GCA_963661675.1. Lineage (GTDB taxonomy): Bacteria > Bacillota > Clostridia > Oscillospirales > Butyricicoccaceae > Agathobaculum. The sequence continues at coordinate 19,093 of CAVLCS010000023.1, read as the reverse complement.
ACTCGCCGTAGCCCTTGCCGTCGAACTCTGCAACGGCCTGCTCGATGGTCTTGCCGGTCGCCAGTGCGTAAATCTGCAGCAGATTGGACACACCCGGCTTGCCCTGCGGGTCGAAGATGATGCGGGAATCCGAGTCGGTGACTGCACGCTTGAACTTGCGCATGATGTCCTCCGGCTTGTCCATCAGCAGGATGTAGCCGTTCGGGTTCGGGTCGGACTTGCTCATCTTGCTGTTCGGATCGACCAGACTGGTGATCTTGGCACCCTCGCCTACCTTCGGGTAGTAGCCTTCCGGAATGGTAAAGGTATTCGGATGCAGGTTGTTGAAGCGGTTTGCAATGTCGCGGCAGATCTCGATGTGCTGGCTCTGGTCCACGCCGACCGGAACAAGGTTGGTCTGGTACAGCAGAATGTCCGCTGCCATCAGCACCGGATAGGTGAACAGACCGACGTTGATGTTGTCCGCATGCTTGGCGGACTTGTCCTTGAACTGTGTCATGCGGGAAGCCTCACCGAACATGGTGAAGCAGTTGAGCACCCACGCCAGCTCCGCATGAGCCGGCACATGGCTCTGAATGAACAGAATGCTCTTTTCCGGGTCCAGACCGCAGGCAATGTACTGCGCGATCAGCTCAAGCGTTGCACGGCGGAGAGCCGCCGGCTCCTGACGGACCGTGATAGCGTGCTGATCGACCACGCAGTAGATGCAGTTGTACTGCTCCTGCAGGATCGGGAAATTGCGGATGGCACCCAAATAGTTACCCAGCGTCAGCTTGCCGGACGGCTGCACGCCGGAGAAAATCGTTTTCTTCTGGTTATCGCTCATGTATATACTTCCCTTGCTTAGATTTTTCGGTTAAACTCACCCCGAAAGGTTTCCATACTTAATTGTTATGATACCACAATTTATGAAACGTTGCAACCATTCAAAAAAGAGTGGAGAGTGAGGAGTGAAGAGTGAAGAGAGTGTTGACGTTCACCTATATCTGTTTTTCGTATTATTTGCAGCCGCAAAGAGAAAGGGCGGACACACTGGTCCGCCCCTACAGTAAGTGAAGTCTCAGAGAATCTCTTCACTCTCCAATCTCCACTCTTCACTCTGTTAAAATTATTCCGGTCTCTCCTTAACCTTCCGCAAAATGGCCCACTCGCTGACCTTGAACGGGAATTCGAAGTGCACGCGCATCTGCGGCACGTTAAACAGTTCACGCTTCACGCCCTCATCGTCGGTGACATTTTCTGCGCGGAAGGTATACGGGGCCTGTCCCGGCTGGATAAGTTCCAGCTCTTCCCCGTCGAAGAAACGATTCTTGAGCGCAAATACGGCCTTGCCGCTGTCATCGCACTCGACCGGCATGCCGACGACCTCGTACTCGCGGATATACTGGCTGTCGCCGTAGTGCTGTCCGTTTTCCTGGCTGCCGAAGTAGAAACCGGTGTAATACTCACGGTGACTGACCTTATTGACCTCATCGCGGCAGAACTGCGGCAGAACGAAGGCTTTCGGGTCCTTCTTATACGCATCAATCGCGGCACGGTATGCGCCGGTAACGCAGGCCGCGTAGTACGCGGTCTTGTTGCGGCCCTCGATCTTAAACGAGGTAATACCAGCCTCGATCAGCTCCGGAACGTGCTCGATCATGCACATATCCTTGGAGTTGTACAGGTAGGTGCCGCGTCCATCCTCCTCGACCGGGAAGAACTCGTTCGGACGCTTTTCCTCCATCAGAGAATAATTCCAGCGGCACGGCTGTGCACATGCGCCGTGGTTGGCGTCGCGGCCGGTCATGTACTGCGAGATCAGGCAGCGGCCGGAGTACGAAATACACATCGCACCATGCACAAAGGCTTCGATTTCGAGTTCCTTCGGGGTTTTCGCACGGATCTCGGCAATCTCCTCGAGGGAAAGCTCACGCGCAAGCACGATACGCTCGGCGCCTTCCTCTGCCCAGAAGTTGGCCGCCTCGTGGTTGAGGATGCTGGTCTGGGTCGAGATATGCACCGGAACCTTGGGCGCGTACTTGCGTGCCATGCGCAGCACGCCTACATCCGCGATGATGAGCGCGTCCGCGCCTGCATCCTGCAGCAGCTCCAGATACGCCGGAAGTGCCGGGAGGTCGCGGTTGGACGGCATGATGTTGACCGTAATGTAGCACTTGACGCCGTGCGCATGCGCGTAGGCAATGCCTTCGCGCAGCGCGTTATCGTCAAAGTTGGTTGCAGCGGCACGCATGCCGAAGCGCGTTCCGGCCATATAGACCGCGTCCGCGCCGTAGGCAATGCCGAACCGCATTTTGTCCAGATCGCCCGCAGGCGACAGTAATTCAGGTGTGTTATTCACCGGTTGCCTCCGTAGTTGTCGTGTCTGCCGAAGCGCTTGCAGCCTGCGCCTGTGCCTGATTGGAAGCCTCGATGTTGCGCTCGTGCTCCTCATAGCTGCTTGCAAACAGGTGCGAGCCGTCCGGCATAGCAACGTAATAGTAGTAATTGTTGTCCTCGGGGTGACTTGCCGCGTACAGCGAAGCATAACCCGGGTTACAGATCGGTCCGGGCGGCAGACCCTCGTGGTTGTAAAGGTTGTACTCGGAATCCGACTTCAGATCCTCGTCACTCAGCTTGCCGCCGGTGCGTCCCAGACCGTACAGAACGGACGCGTCCACCTGCAGGTACGGGAACTCCGAGGAATTGTTCAGACGGTTGTAGATAACGCCTGCAATGCGGGCACGCTCGTCGTCCCGCTGGGCCTCACGCTCGATGAGAGACGCGATAGTGACAATATCGTGCATCGAACGGCCGAGATTGTCGGCGCCGGACTTGATATCCTCGTCGTACTTGTTGCCGAAGTTATTGAGCATCTTATTGATGGTATCCACGACGGCAGCATTGCCCTTGTATACCTCATAGGTATCCGGGAACAGATAGCCTTCCAGCCAGCCTTCTTCTGCAGGCTTTTCGTCCTCGAGGAAGTCGTGCTTGAAGGAATAACTGTTCAGCACCTCGTTGAGCGCGTCCTCGGTGCAGATATGCTCGTCGAGCAGCAGCTGACGGATCTGCGCAATGGAGTAGCCCTCCGGGATGGTGACCTGCACGGTCTCCGTGCTTGCGGTGTTCGCTAGAGAATCCACGATCTGACCGTAGTCCATCGTCGGATTCAGCTCGTAGGTGCCCGCCAGAACCGAGGTATCGGTCTGGTGCTTGAGCGCCAGATACAGCTTGAACACCGTGTGGTAGTTGATAACGCCCTGATCGTCCAGTTCCTTGGCGAGAGACGATACCGAGGTATTCTCCGAAACCGTGATCTCCTTGACGGCGTCCGCCTTGACGAACGCAAATACGTCGTTTGCCATGAACAGGGCCGCGATCGACAGCACTAGCGACACGCCAACCACTGCGATCATGTACACCATCGAGCCTGCACAGCCTGCATTCATCTGACGGCGGCTGCGTCGGCGTTTGGGCGGCTTCGGGTCCTGCGGCTCCGGCGGCACATCGTCAAAATGCTCCGGCGTAAACTGCTCGGGAACCCGCAGCTCGGATTCCGGCAGCGGCACGCGACGCGTTTCGTCGTTGTTAAAATTATTATCCATAATTCACCTCTCTGCGGGTCAGCCTCAGCCGATCCAGTAATTCATAACGATTTTACCGGCAAATGCCAGCACGAACACAATAAATCCAGGGTCCTTCACCAGCAGCCACACATCGTACCAGCCGGCGCTGACCACAAAATGCGGAATAGAGCCGCGTGTCAGCATTTTTTCCAGCGTGCACAGCGTCAGGAACGCGAACAGCAGGAACAGCAGCACGGTCAGCGGCAGCAGGATGTTCCAGATGCCGAACGGCGCATAGGTGTCCGCCATCCACTGCATCGCTACGGTGACCAGAGCCGCCACTGCGTGCGACAGCACGGCCGCCCATACCGTATCAAACACATAGGTCAGATAGGTAAAGGCCAGTCCGGCGCAAAAGCCTGCCAACAGATCGAGCACACCGCCGTGCAGCAGCGCGAATATCATGCCGCCGAACAGCAGGCACGCCGAGGTGCCGACCTCTTCCTCGTGGACGGTCATCAGGGCACCTCGTAAGTAGATCTCCTCGACCAGAGCCGCAATGACAACGCCGATCAGCAGCCGCCACGCGAACGACATGCCGCCGAGCGGCATCGGCAGGGACGCGATCGTCAGATTGAGTCCGGTGCGGGCCAGCAGACGGTACTGCAGCATGTTCACGCTGAGCACGGCAAACGCAGTCGCGGCTCCCATGAATACGATGAGCAGCCAGCCGCCCTGCTTTGGCATTTTGAACGAAAGCCGCTGCTTGAAGGCCTGCCGGTCCATGCCGGGCAGCGCCATCGCGAGCGCCAGACCGAAACACACGATCTCGCTCAGCGCCATCAGCGACGGCGGCAGATTGAAGTGCGTGATCAGCCGTTCCGCACCTGTCAGCAGGCAAAAACATACGAACAGGCTGAGTCCCGGCAGAAGAGCGCGTTTATCTTGGTTCATCGGTGCGCAGCACCTCTCTTTCGGTGATAATATAATGGCAGCGTCGGTCGAAAGCCTCATGCGGCAGACTTTCTCTCATGCGCTGAGACGCACACAGCGCCGCACAGACCGCCTTCGTCCGGCTGAGAAAGCGGTCGTAGTAGCCGCCGCCGTAGCCGAGGCGGTATCCTTCCCTGTCGCAGGAAAGCGCCGGTGCGAGAATCAAGTCGATGACCTCCGGTGCGATTTCCTCCGCTGTGTCGGGCGGCTCTAAGATGCCGTAGTGACCGGTTTTCAGGTCAGAAAATGCGGTGATCTTCCGTGCGCTCATGCTGCCGCCCTTGCCGCACAGCGGCACGCAGACGGTCTTGCCGGACGCAAATGCGTCCTCGAGTATCGTGCGGGTATCAATCTCCTCGGCAGTTGAAACGTAACAGAAAATGCAGTTGGCACGCTGATAGAAATCGCTTTGCAGAATATTCTGCGCGATACCGCGATCGATCGCCTGTTTTTCCTCGACCGGCAGCGCTGCACGCTCGGCGAGATACCGCTTGCGCAGCGTTTTCTTATCCGTACACATGATGTACGACCGACTCCGCGATCTCGTCCGCCTTGGCCTTGCCGCACAGCGCGGTGATGAGTTCGCACGCGAAATCCAGTGCACCGCCGACGCCGCAGCCGGTGATGATCTTGCCGTCGGTGACTGCGTTTTTCTTCTCCGGGGTCGAGCCTTTCATGCCGTCCTCCATGCCCGGATAGCAGGTGGCGTGCTTGCCCTCGAGCAGACCCATGCCGCCGAGAATGATGGACGGTGCCGCACAGATTGCCGCAACGTACTTGCCTGCGTCCGCCATCGTGCGAACCGCTTTGGTGACGCGCTCGTCCGCATACAGATTGGTCGTGCCCGGCATACCGCCCGGCAGAACGATCATGTCAGCCTTGTCAAGGTCAACCTCATCCATGGACAGGTCGGTTACAACGTTGATGCCGCGTGCACCGCACACGGTCGCGCCGGTCACGCCGACTAGCTTGGTCTCCACGCCTGCACGGCGCAGAAGATCGACCGGAGTCAATGCCTCGACTTCCTCGAAGCCCTCTGCCAGCAATACATATACCATGTTTTGTCACACCTTTCAGTTGAGCATTAAATTCATATATCCGGCGGTTTCGTCCGCCTTTTCATGCCATTTGCACACACCGAGTGCGATTTCGCTGCCGCCTTCGGTCACGGTGAGCGTATCGCGGTGCAGCGTGTCGAGCAGGCCCTGCAGCTGCGCGTCAGTTGCGCCGAGCAGCTCCTGCGCGTTATCCTCCCAGCAGAAGGCATAGCCGGTAAGCATGCCGCCGTCAAACCAGCCGTATGCACCGGCGCCGAGCGCGTCGAACATCGCAAGCTGCGCATTCCAGTACGCGGTATCGCGCTCGATTTTGCACTCCGGCACCCGTTTTTCATACAGCGCTGCCAGTGCGGGCACCTCCGCCGAGGTCAGTCGGCGCGGCTGCTCGCACTTCCCTGCCGTGCGGGCAATCTCCCGGCGGGAGATATGGAAGAACGGCTCGTAGCCGAACGGCCTGTAAAAATCAAACAACCACTTCTCTGCCGGAATGAGCACGGACGCAATACGCCCCGCTTCCCGGTCCAGCTCGAACGAGCGCTCGAGCAGACGCGCCATATGGCCCTTACGACGGTGGTTCGGGTCCGTGCAGGCACCGTAAATATACGTCACCTCGCGGGAGACACCGCCGACCGTCATGCGGTACGGCAGCATCTGCACCATGGCGACAAGCACGTTATCCTCGATGCACAAGAGCGTATATTTCTCTTTATAGAAGTGCGCGAAAAAGTAGTCGTTGAAGCCACCCTCATCCGGGAAACAAGTTTCCCAGAGAGCACGAACGGCAGAAAAATCGTTTTTTTCGGCAAATCGCATCATTTCTGATTACTCCTTAGGCGTTGCCATATATTTCACGCCGCGCATCACCGGATAATAGGACTTCTTCGCCTTGCGCAGGCCCTCGAGTCCCAAATCCTCCTCGCGGTTGACGTACTCAACATCTGTGCAGTTGCGCTGTACGAACTGCTGGTTGATCATCTGGTACGCGCCCTGGATGGTGTGATCGGCCTTTTCGATCTGCACAACATACATATCCGGCGTGGCCTTGCAGCCGAACGTGAACGCGATGACCTCGCCGTCCAGACGGAGCAGTCCGCCGCGTAAATTCAGATACTCAAAGTTGTGCAGCGCCTGCACGATAGCACAGGTCTCGCCCTCGAAATCGCGCTCGTGCGCGCAGCCGTTCAAGTTGCACCAGTGCACATGGAACGCGAATGCGTCCTTGATGTTGTCCTTGGTCATGTCCTCGTAGCTCCAGCGACCTTCATAGGTGGTCTTGAAGCGGTTGACGAGGTTGCGCTTGCTCTGCAGCTTCTTGCCAGACAGCGTGCGCAGCTTTTCGGCAAGATAGATATAGTCATCGCCGTCCTCGCTGTCGTGCGAGAACGTGAACTTGCCCGGACGGACAGCCTCGATACGCTCGATCATCGGCTCGGCCACCGAAACGATCACCAGCGGGAGACCGCGTTCAGCGGCATCCTGCTCGAGTGCATCTAACGCTGCACCGAGGTCACCCTGACCGACCGGTGCAAGGTAACAGTCGTGTCCGCCGTCCAGCGGAGACATTTTGATGAGCATAAAGCCGTCTTTAAAACAGATTTGCGTGTTGTAGTGGCTGCGCCACATGAAAAGATCGACAAAGCAGCGCTCGCACAGGTGATAATTGTAATGTGAGCCGCACTGCTCGACGGTCGGTTTGTCTTCTAAGGTAATTTCTCTAAACGGTAACATATAGTTCCTTCCATAAGATTTATTTGAGGGTTACTTTCCCTCGCGCAGCGCCTGATAGTGCGCGCGCACCTCTGCGGCCTTGCCGCAGGACATTTTGCCCTCGGTGCAGGCACCGTCCACGCAGGACGGTCCGCAGTGACCGAACAGCGTCGGCGCAACGGCATACACCTGCTTGTACATCTGCTCGGCAAGTGCCCGAATCTCCCACTGGGCACGGTTGCAGCAGCGCAGACGGAAAAAGTTCTTGAGACTGCGGGCATTCGCCGTCATAACGATGCGGGTCGCACAGGCATTCGGCAGTACATAGCGGGCATCCTCGATGGCGTGCTTCTCGGCCTTGCTGCGGGCAGTTTTCTCCGGAACACCCTGTTCGAGCAGCTCCTTGAGATAGCCTTCCATCAGCGTCGCGGTCAGCTCCTCGTAAGTGCGCTGGTCGTCCTCCATCGCCTGAATGAATTTTGCCCGGGCAGCCGGGATTTTATCAATCTCGGGCGGGACAACATATTCGAATCCCTTTTCACGCACATAACGCTGGCTCTGCACCGAAAACGATGCAATGCGGTGGCGCGTGATCTGTGCCAGCAGAGAGCGGGATACGCCCTCGATGGCAAAGGTGAACGACACATGCTCGATCGGGCTTTCGTGGCCGATCTCGGAGAGCATATTAACGAAACTCTCGGTCTTTTCCTCGGTCAGACCGTCCAGCACGGTATCGACGTTAGAGGCCGAATAGCAGTTCTTTGCCGCAGCCGCAACCAGCTTTTCCGGGTCCGGCGTATAGGCAAGCAGTTTTACTTTCATTCTCGTCACTTTCCTTTCCTGCCGAACAGCCGCTCTTTGATAACGATAAGCAGGAATTTCGGCAGCTTCATCATACGGCCGATACGGCTGGGCTGCTTGAGCAGACGGTAAAACCATTCCAGCCCCAGCTTGATGAAGATATCCGGCGCACGCTTGGCAACACCTGCGAATACGTCCAGCGAACCGCCGAGACCGCAGAACAGCGTACCGTGGATATCCTCCATATTGTCCGCGATGAATTTCTCCTGCTTGGGCGCACCAAGGCAGACGAACACCACGTCCGCACCGCCTGCAGCGTTGATGCTGTCAATGACCTCCTGCGGATCGGAGAAATAGCCGTCATGTGTGCCGGCGAGCACCAGTCCCGGATACTTAGCGCACAGGTTTGCACCCGCCTTCTCAGCGACACCCGGCTTTGCGCCCAGCAGATACAGGCGCATGTTCTCCTTGGCCATTGCGGCAACAAGGCTTTCGGCAAACTCGATGCCGGCTACCTTGCCCTGCAGCTTTTCGCCGAGGATCTTCGCGGCATAAATGATGCCGATGCCGTCCGGCAGGACGAGCGTCGCATGATTGACAACGCCCATGAATTTTTCGTCATGGCGGCACAGATCGACGATCTCCGGATTCGGGGTAACAACATATCCCTTCTGCCGGGAACGGATTTTGCTCATGGCAAGCTCAACAGCCTGCTGCTTGGTAACAGCGTGGAACTGCACGCCCAGAATAGAAGCAGTATTCATCTTCGTATCTCCCATATTTTCCAGCCTTTTATTGGCGGTAAACATTCCTAATCTATTGTATTATACAGCAGTAATAGACAAACCGCAAGTCGCAAGGGCAAAAACCGTCATTATGCCTAAATCTGTAAACAGAGTGCCGATATCCGCGAAAAAAGGGCGGACACACCGGTCCGCCCCTGCGTTAAACTTGTGCAATCGCTATTTTCGGCAGTGCGCAATGACTTCGTTCAGATATACCGACATTCCTGCGCACAATACGCCCTGTACCACGCCCTCAAACAGCGCAGCTGCCCAGTTGCCATAGCTTGCATACCGCGATACGACCGACAGACACGCAAGCGCAATGCCGCAAATCGTCAGTGCCAGCGGAATAAACTGATTAGGGAACTTCGGCAGTGCCTTCATGCCGCGCCCAATGCAGTAGAGTACCGCCACAAGCACCGCAAAATCCGCTTTGATATACTGCGTTAGTTCTTCCATGGGTTCACCTCCCCCTGTCAGTCTATGCAGGAAGTGAACGATAGTTGATATGGTTGTTGTAGGGCGGGGTGACCTCACCCCGCCGTATGTAAATATAAGCAGATTGTTAGAAACGGCGGGATGAGGTCATCCCGCCCTACGGTAGAAATTTGACAGAACATAAAAAGGAGAACACCACAATGAGTGTTCTCCCTTTGTTCAAATTAAAGCTGCTCGCGAACCAGTGCGCCCATCTCGGAGGTGGACAGCACCTTCTCACCCTTAGCGGCGATATCCGCGGTACGGTGGCCTGCGTTGAGCACATTCTCAACCGCGGTCTCGATGGCGTCTGCCTCGTCCTTCAGGCCGAAGGAGTAGCGCAGCATCATTGCGCACGACAGGATGGTCGCGATCGGGTTTGCGATGCCCTTGCCTGCGATATCCGGTGCGGAACCGTGAATCGGCTCGTACATGCCCTTGCCGCTCTCGTTCATGGAGGCGGACGGCAGCATGCCGATGGAGCCGGTGATCATGGAAGCCTCGTCGGACAGGATATCGCCGAACAGGTTGCCGGTTACGATAACGTCGAACTGACCCGGATTGCGGACAAGCTGCATAGCGCAGTTGTCAACGTACATGTCGGTGTACTCAACCTCCGGATACTCGTCCTTGATGCGGTGCATGGTCTCGCGCCATACGCGGCTGGTCTCGAGGACGTTGGCCTTATCGACCGAGCAGACCTTCTTGTTGCGCTTCATCGCCATCTCGAAGGCACGGCGGCCGATGCGCTCTACCTCGTATACCGAGTAGTTCATGTCGTCCGCGCCGGTCTCGCCCCAGCCCTTGTCGCTCTCGCGGCGGTAGTGCTTGCCAAAGTAAACGTCGCCGGTCAGCTCACGGCAAACGAGAATGTCGAAGCCGTCACCGATGATCTCGGGCTTGATCGGGCATGCGTCAGCGAGTGCCTTGTGCATCTGCGCCGGACGCAGGTTGACGAACAGACCCAGTGCGGAACGCAGACCGAGCAGCGCCTTCTCCGGACGCTTTGCACTCGGCACGTCGTCCCACTTGGGGCCGCCTACCGCGCCGAGCAACACGGAATCCGCGTTCTTGCAGATCTCAATGGTCTCATCGGTCAGCGGGATGCCGTTCTTATCAATGGAACAGCCGCCTGCGAGGACTTCCTGAAAATTGAACTTGTGGCCGAACTTCTCGCCCACCTTATCGAGCACGAGCATAGCCTCGGACACGATCTCCGGGCCGATGCCGTCACCCTTGACAACAGCAATATTGTATTCCATGGGATTACGCCTCTCTCTCCTTGAGCGACTTGAGCAGGCCGCCTGCCTTGATGATGTTCTGGATAAACGGCGGGAATGCGGCTGCCTGCCAGCTCTCGCCCTTGGTAACGTCGGTGATAACGCCGGTGTCGAAGTTTACCTCTACCTCGTCGCCTGCGTCAATGCCGTTGGCTGCTGCCTCACACTCGAGGATCGGCAGACCGATGTTGATGGCGTTGCGGTAGAAGATACGCGCGAACGAGGACGCGATAACGCAGGAAACGCCGTTCTCACGCAGAACGAGCGGTGCATGCTCACGTGAGGAGCCGCAGCCGAAGTTGCGGGTAGCGACAACGATGTCGCCCGCGTGCATGTTCTTAACGAAATCCGCGTCGATGTCCTCCATTGCGTGGGTGGACAGCTCCTTCGGGTCCGCGATATTCAGATAACGTGCGGGAATGATAACGTCGGTATCGACATTATCGCCGTACTTGAAAACCTTGCCTTTTGCGTTCATGGTATGTGTTTCCTCCCTTACTTCAGGTCGTCCGGTGCGCAGATGTAGCCTGCTACCGCACTTGCAGCAGCGACTGCCGGGCTTGCCAGATAAATTTCCGAGGTGATATGACCCATACGGCCGACAAAGTTACGGTTGGTGGTGGAAACCGCCTTTTCACCGTGTGCCAGAATGCCCATGTGACCGCCCAGGCACGGACCGCAGGTCGGCGTGGAAACGATAGCGCCCGCCTGAATGAAGATCTTGGTCAGACCTTCCTCGATGCACTGCAGGTATACTTCCTGCGTTGCCGGAATGATGATGGTGCGCACGTTCGGATTTACCTTGCGGCCCTTGAGGATCTGGGCTGCAACGCGCATATCGTCGATGCGGCCGTTGGTGCAGGAGCCGATGACCGACTGCTGAACCTCGATGTGGCCGAGGTCGTCAATGGTCTTGGTGTTCTCCGGCAGGTGCGGGCACGCGATGGTCGGACGGAGTGCGGACAGGTCGATTTCGATGGTCTGCTCGTACTCTGCATCCGCGTCTGCTTCAAATGCAGTGACCTCGCGGTTTACGCGGCCCTTGATGTAGTCCATCGTCTTGTCGTCCACCGGGAAAATGCCGTTCTTGGCACCGGCTTCGATGGCCATGTTGCAGATGGTGAAGCGGTCGTCCATGGACAGCTCGTGTGCGCCTTCGCCAACGAACTCCATCGACTTGTACAGGGCACCGTCTACGCCGATCTTGCCGATGATGTGCAGAATAACGTCCTTGCCGGAAACCCACGGGCTCAGCTTGCCCTTCAGTACGAACTTGATCGCGCTCGGCACCTTGAACCAGGCCTTGCCGGTCGCCATGCCGGCTGCCAGGTCGGTCGAACCAACGCCGGTGGAGAACGCACCCAGTGCACCATAGGTGCAGGTGTGGCTGTCTGCGCCGATGATGAGTTCGCCGGGAGCGGTCAGACCTTTTTCCGGCAGGAGCGCATGCTCGATGCCCATTGCGCCAACGTCGAAGAAGTTGACGATGCCGTACTTCTTGGAGAACTCGCGGCACTCAAGGCACTGCTCTGCGGACTTGATATCCTTGTTCGGTGCAAAATGGTCCATTACGAGGGCGATCTTGGTGTTGTCGAACACCTTATTGAAGCCTGCCTTCTCCATCTCACGGATGGCAACCGGACCGGTGATGTCGTTTGCCAGCGTCAGGTCAACATTTGCCTCGATCAGCTGACCTGCCGTTACGCTTTCCAGACCCGCGTGCTTCGCGAGGATCTTCTGCGTCATTGTCATACCCATAACAGCGTTCCTCCTGCTGAATTAGTCGTTGAAATACTTGTTGATGCCGTTGATGTACGCCTTGATAGAAGCCTCGATAACGTCAACCGATACGCCGCGGCCGGTTACGACCTCATCGCCGCCGTCTACGCGGATCTTGACGATTGCCTCACTCTGTGCGTCCTCGCCATCGGTCAGTGCACGCAGCGAGTAGTCTTCCAGAACGATTTCCTTGCCGATGATCTTGTCAATCGCATGGAACGATGCGTTGATCGGGCCGTCGGAAGCAGCCGCACGCTCGAAGGTCTCGTCGCCCTTCTTGACGCGGATAACAGCGGTAGAAGTAATGGTATTGCCCGAGTTGATAACAAAGCGGTCGAGCGTGTAGCGTTCCTCACCGGAAACCGGAACGGCACCGATCAGACCCTCGAGGTCGCGGTCCTTGATGACCTTCTTCTTGTCGGCCAGAACCTTGAACTTCTCGAATGCCTTCTCGAGCTTCTCGTGGTCGAGGGTGTAGCCCAGCTCATGCAGGCGCTCCTCGAATGCGTGGCGGCCGGAGTGCTTGCCGAGCACGATGGCGTTCTTCGGGATACCAACGGATTCCGGCGTCATGATCTCATAGGTCTCCTTGTTGGCCATAACACCGTGCTGATGAATGCCGGCCTCGTGTGCGAACGCATTTGCACCGACGATCGCCTTGGTCGGAGCGACAGCAACACCGGTGATGGTCTGGATCATGCGGCTTGCGCGGTAGATCTGGGTGGTCTCAATGTTGCAGCCGATGCCGAAGTGGTCAGCACGGGTCTTGAGCGCCATAACGCACTCCTCCATGGAGGCGTTGCCGGCACGCTCGCCGATGCCGTTGATGGTGCACTCGATCTGGTCGATGCCAGCCTCTACGCCTGCCAGAGAGTTTGCAACGGCCATGCCGAGGTCGTTGTGCATGTGGCAGGACAGGATAACGTTCTCGATGCCCTCGGTGTGCTCACGCAGGTACTTGATGCGGGATGCGTACTCCTGCGGGATCATGTAACCGACCGTGTCCGGGATGTTGATGGTGGTAGCACCGGCCTTGATAGCGGTCTCAACGACGCGGCACAGGAAGTCGAGGTCGGAACGGGTTGCGTCCTCAGCGGAGAACTCGATGTCCGAGCAGAACTTCTTCGCGAACGCTACGTTGTGCGCTACGGACTCGAGCACCTGCTCCGGCGTCATCTTCAGCTTGTACTCCATATGTACCGGGCTGGTAGCGAGGAACGTGTGGATGCGTGCGCTCTCTGCACGGCGGATGGAGTTCCATGCCGCTTCGATGTCCTGCTCACGGCAGCGTGCCAGCGAGCAGATGGTAGCGCCGCGAACGGTGTCGGCGATAGCTGCGATAGCGGCAGCGTCACCGGGAGAAGCAGCGGCAAAGCCTGCTTCGATAATATCTACCTTGAGGGCTTCGAGCTGCTTTGCAACCTCGATCTTCTCATTCAGGTTCATGCTGCAGCCGGGAGACTGCTCACCGTCACGCAGCGTCGTATCAAAAATCTTAACTGTTCTTCCCATGGTATCTTGTCCTCTCCTATTTTAGTTTTACCGGGCTTACAGGGACAAAAAAAGCTCCGTCCCTTAATCCAATCATTAAGAGACGAAGCGAAAGCTCCGCGGTACCACTCTTGTTGCCGCAGTATGGTGCGACCCCTCTATGCACATCTGACAATGCGCTCCCCCTGTAACGGTGGGTATCCGTTCCCTCCTACCGGCGCAAAACGCTTTCAGCGGACAGCTCCCGGGCGAGTTTCACTGGTTCCTGACGCTGTCTTACACCGACCGGCAGCTCTCTGCGGACAGGAAATACAATTACTGTACCCGTTCATCACCTTTATCAATATGTTTCTATATTAGACCTCTTATCCGTTATTGTCAAGACTTTTTTGCTGGATTTTGCAGAATTTACTCACCGCAAACAGATTTGACAAACCCTTCTCGATATAGTAAAATACTATTGTATCTGGGAAAATGCTGTTTTCCCTCTTTTATCTGTGAAAAGCTGTGAAAAGAAGAGTACGCAGTGAGGTACGTCAAAGCGAGTTCCGGACGGTGAAAGCGGAACACGGAGAGCACTGCCGAACATGGTCTTGGAGCTTCGCACCGAACGCACTATTTAATAGTATGCAAGGCTGCGGCGGCAAGGTCCTGCCGTTATCGAGGACGATGGGTAGCAATCCTACCCGCTGAGGCGTTCTTCCGCGAGGAAGGCGTAAAGCAAGGTGGTAACACGGAAGGTTCGTCCTCCGTCCTTGCAGTGGCAAAACACAGGCCATTGCAGGAACGGAGGATTTTTTGTTCCCTGTTCCCCACTGTCACGTATAAAACATATTTATATATGTAAGGAGAGAATACACGAATGGACAAGAAACCCTATTATATCTCGACGGCCATCGCCTACACCTCGGCGAAGCCGCACATCGGCAACACCTACGAGATCGTGCTGGCTGACGCGATCGCGCGCTACAAGCGCATGACCGGCTATGACGTTTACTTCCAGACCGGCACGGACGAGCACGGTCAGAAGATCCAGGAGAAGGCAGAGGCAGCCGGCATTACCCCGCAGCAGCACGTTGACAAGGTCGCCGGTGAGGTAAAGACCATCTGGGACCTGATGAACACCACCTATGACAAGTTCATCCGCACCACCGACCCGATGCACGAGAAAAAGGTGCAGAAAATCTTCAAGAAGCTGCACGATCAGGGCGATATCTACAAGGGTGCTTACAAGGGCAAGTACTGCAAGCCGTGTGAGTCCTTCTGGACCGAGAGCCAGCTCAAGGACGGCTGCTGTCCGGACTGCGGCCGCCCGTGCGTAGACGCCGAGGAGGAAGCATACTTCTTCAAGATGAGCAAGTACGCTGACCGCCTGATGAAGCACATCGAGGAGCATCCGGAGTTCATCCAGCCGGAGAGCCGCAAGAACGAGATGGTCAACAACTTCCTCAAGCCGGGTCTGCAGGACCTGTGCGTTTCCCGTACCTCGTTCAGCTGGGGCATTCCGGTAGACTTTGACCCGGGTCACGTTGTTTACGTTTGGCTGGACGCACTGACCAACTATATCACCTTCTGCGGCTACGACCCGGACGGCAACCACGATGAGCACTACAAGAAGTTCTGGCCGGCAGACGTACACCTGATTGGCAAGGACATCATTCGTTTCCACACCATTTACTGGCCGATCTTCCTGATGGCCCTCGGTGAGCCGCTCCCAAAACAGGTATTCGGTCATCCGTGGCTGCTGGTAGGCGACGGCAAGATGTCCAAGTCGCTCGGCAACGTTATCTACGCGGACGATCTGGTTCGTCTGTTCGGCGTGGACGCTGTTCGCTACTACGTTCTGCACGAGATGCCGTTCGCAAACGACGGTGTACTCTCCTACGAGCTGCTCTGCGAGCGCATCAACTCCGATCTGGCCAACGTGCTTGGCAATCTGGTCAACCGCACCATCGCCATGACCAAGAAGTACTTCGGCGGCATTGTTCCGGCACCGACCGCACCGGAAGCACTCGACGACGAGCTGAAGGCAGTCGCACTCGGTCTGCCGGCCGCTGTTGAGAAGAAGATGGACACCCTGCACGTTGCAGACGCCATCGACGAAGTATTTGCACTGCTGCGCCGCTCCAACAAGTATATCGACGAGACCATGCCGTGGGCACTCGCCAAGGACGAGGACAAGAAGGAGCGTCTGGGTACGGTTCTGTACAATCTGCTCGAAGCCATCCGCTTTGCGGCTGTTGAGCTCAAGCCGTACCTGCCGGACACCTCGGATAAGATCTTCGCTCAGCTGGGCATCGAGAACAAGGGCGTTGAGAGCCTGACCTCGTTCGACGGCATGCAGGCCGGTCAGCCGGTCGGCGAAGCAGCTATCCTGTTCGAGCGTATCGACATCCCGAAGAAGCTGGCTGAGATCGAGGAAGAGAAAAAGGCTGCTCAGGCTGCAGAGAAGCCCGCTGTTGAGTTCCTGCCGGACATTCCGTTCGACGATTTCTGCAAGGTCGATATGACCGTGTGCAAGGTCCTCGCATGTGAGAACGTCAAGAAGAGCAACAAGCTGCTCAAGTTCCAGCTGGACGACGGCTCGGGTACGCCGCGTCAGATCCTGTCCGGCATTGCCAAGTACTACAAGCCGGAAGAGCTGGTCGGCAAGACGGTCGTTGCCGTTACCAACCTGCCGCCGCGCAAGATGATGGGCCAGGAGTCCAACGGCATGCTGCTCTCCGCTGAGAAGGACGAAAAGCTGAATCTGCTGATGCTGGACGACTCCATCGCGGCTGGTTCCAAGCTTTGCTAACTGAGTAATAGAGTGGAGAGTGAGGAGTTGAGAGTGAAGATTTACGTCCTCTCCACTCTTCCATCTCCACTCTTCACTCTATAAATAGTTCATATTTTTAGAACTGGAAGCGATTATAGTGACAAGAGGGCGAAATTCAATGTGGATCATTTATGCGCTGCTCTCTGCGGTTTTTGCCGCACTGACAACGATTTTAGCTAAAATCGGCGTGGAAAACGTGGACAGCACGCTTGCGACTGCCATCCGCACCGCTGTTGTGCTCGTGATGGCCTGGGGCATGGTCTTTCTGCTGGGAAAACAAGGCGGCGTAAGCGCCATCGGCGCAAAAAGCTGGGTGTTCCTTACCCTGTCCGGACTGGCGACCGGCGGCTCGTGGCTGTTTTACTACAAGGCTCTGCAGATTGGCGAGGCAAGCCGTGTTGCACCGATCGACAAGTTGAGCGTCGTTATTACGATGGTGCTGGCGTTCGTTGTCCTGCACGAGACGGTGACGGTCAAGGGCGTGATTGGCGGCATCCTGATCGCAGCAGGCACGCTTTTTATGATTCTGTAACACATTTTGAGGGTTTTACATGCGAAAAAAGTACTTCTTTTTTGATATTGATGGCACGCTTTCCACCGGACTCACCACCATGATGCCGGAAAGCGCGATTCGTGCACTGGCGCAGCTTCGCGCAAACGGCCACTTCACCGCCATCGCGACCGGACGCCTGCAGGCCTCTGCGGCAACGGTTGCCGAGCGCTACGGATTCACGGACATTGTGGCCGACGGCGGCTGGAGCGTGACACACGACGGTAAAATCGTCGAGATGGAGTCACTGCCCGTAGCTGACTGCATTGCGCTGATCGAGCGGCTTGAGCAGGCCGGAATTCCGTGGGCGGTGTCGCCGGAGAACGAGAAATTATGCGTTACAACGGATAAAAATTATCTTCCGTATGCACCGGAGAACTACTTCCCTGTTCTGTGGGATCCGCATTTTGATTACCACAAGCTGGAGCATTTGTATAAGGTTTACTACGTCTGCACGCCTGATGAGGAGAAGAACATCGACGCAGGCGGTCTGCCGCTCGTGCGGTACAATCCCAACGTCATTTTCGTTGAGCCGAAGGAAAAACAGCGTGGTATTCGCTATTTTCAGCAGCTATTATCCATTTCAGACGAGGATATCGTGGTATTCGGTGACGGCATGAACGATATCTGCATGTTTGGTCAGGGATGGCTGTCGATCGCTATGGGCAATGCCCGTGCGGCCCTCAAGGAAAAGGCGGATTACATCACCACCGATGTCGATAAGGACGGTCTTTGGAACGCCTGCCGGCATTTTGGCTGGATTTAACCCCTGCATTCATACCGCACCACTTTCCGGTGCGGTTTCCCTTTATACCCGAAAGGAGATTCCCCTATGTTTTTTGACACCCATGCACACTACGACGACGAGCGCTTTGACGAGGATCGTGACGCACTTCTGGCGTCCATGCCGGAAAACAACGTCGGCTTGATTCTCAACCCCGGCTGTGACGTGGATACCTCCCGCAAAGCGATCAGCTACGCGAATAAATATCCATTTGTGTACGCAGCCGTCGGCATCCATCCAGAGAATATCGAGGACGGCTGGGAGCAGGATCTGGAAACCATCCGCACGCTGGCGCAGACCGAAAAAAAGGTTCGTGCCATCGGTGAGATCGGCCTTGACTATTACTGGGAGAAGGACGAGCGCGCACGGGCGCGGCAGCAGGTCGTGTTTGCCCGCCAGATGGAGCTGGCGCGTGAACTGCACCTCCCTGTCATCGTGCACGACCGTGATGCGCATGCGGATAGCATGGAGATCACCCGCCGGTATCCGGATATGATCGGCGTGTACCACTGCTATGCCGGGCATGTCGAAATGGCACGCGAGCTGCTGAAACTCGGGTATTATCTGTCATTTACCGGCGTTATCACGTTCAAAAATGCGAAAAAAGCGAAGGAAGTCATCAAGGAAGTGCCGATTGAGCGCTTGATGGTCGAAACCGACTCGCCGTACATGGCACCCGAGCCGTTCCGCGGCCGACGGAATTCCTCGCTGTATGTGCACCGCATGGCCGAGACTATCGCGGAGATCAAGGGCATGGATGTCGCGGAGGTTGAACGGATTACGACCGAAAACGGTAAGAGACTGTTTGGTATCTCTGACTAAATTTTCAGCGATACAAACAAACTTTGTATTATGATTTCAGTGATACTGCCAGATGTTCTGTTCTTGACAATTCCCTGCCGGCTGCGCTATAATTTTTGTATCGGAAGTTAGTCCGGTATAATCGGGGGGCGTAGCTCAGCTGGGAGAGCGTTTGACTGGCAGTCAAGAGGTCATGGGTTCGATCCCCACCGTCTCCACCA
>CAVLCS010000022.1:0-28605 GCA_963661675.1 Bulleidia sp. | reverse complement strand
TGATTTTGCTCCAGTCTGCTTTGCTATACCCTTTTTCAGTCTCGCAAATTTTGCGGGACTTTTTTCATTTTGGCTATTGACTTTTGTTTGCAGGACTCCTTGTTTTTTCTGGGAAAATCCCATGCACCGTATGATAGCGGGTTTTGTAACCGTTTTGCAATGGAAATCCCAGGACAAACTGCCGAAATACAGCAAAAACCGACCGAAACAGGAAGATATCGGTCGGCTTGGAGAATATTATCCCAGTTTTTGAATATCGTAGAGACTGTTCAGCACGAGCCACAGCTGCGGAAAATACCGCATGATATTCCAGATGCTGACGCCCGCAAGCTGATATTCGCCTGCAAGTGCGAGTTTCGCTCGAACGGAACGCGCGTCCTCGAACCAGACCTCGTGCTCGGCCCGGTCGCGCCAGTAGTTGTAGTGCGGAGACTGGGCGGTGTCGTCGTATCGGATGGGTGCACCGACCTGAATCGCCTGCTCGACCGACTGCACGTTGCCGAGACTGCGGGCGCGCGACTGCCCCTGCACATAGGGGAGCGTCCAGTCGTAGCCGTAGTTCGGGATGCCCATGAACAGTTTATCAGGCGGCACCTGCGACACGGCAAACCGCACGACCTGCTCGACCTTGTTAATGGGCGCGACCGCCATCGGCGCCGACAGCGCGTAACCCCATTCATACGTCATCAGCAGGGCGTAGTCTGCCGCTGAGCCGAGCGCGGTATAGTCGTGTGCCTCGTACAGCAGACCTTGCTGTTCGGCGGAGGTTTTGGGCGCAAGCGCCACGAACACTGTGTATCCGGCGGGCGACAGCCGCTCGCGGACCGAGCGGACAAACGCGGCATATGCGTCCGCGTCCTCGGGCGGCACATACTCAAAGTCGATGTCCACGCCGGCGAATCCCTGCATGGCCAGCGTCTGCGCCAGATTTTCGATCAGCGCTGCACGAGCAGTCGGGTTGTTCAGCAGCCGGTGTGCCCGTTCGCCGGAGAACTGACCGTCCTCGCCGAGCGTTGTCAGCACGAGCAGCGGCTTTACCTGATACTGCCGTGCCATGCGCACAAGCAGCTCAGCATTCAGCGGCAGAATGCGTCCTGCGTCGTCAAAACCGACGGAAAACACGGATAAGTACGTCAAATACGGCAGTGTGCGGCGCAAAACCCGCAGGTCGATGTTCGGATAGGCGTAGCCGTTGACCGCGAACGTGCCCAGTTTGTCTCCGTAGCTGAGCACCAGCATTTGCCCCGGCTGAATGCGGTCGGTGCCGCCAAGCTGCGGATTGTTCTGCCACAGCTGCATCACGGTCGTGCCGTTCTGCGCGGCAATATTGCCGAGCGTGTCGCCGCGGCGGACAATGTACGTCTTTTCCGGCTGCGGCACCACGATCGTCTGCCCGGGCGTTAAGCGGTACGGCTCGTGCAGCTCGTTCTGCTGGATGAGGAACGGCAGGGGAATGCTGTGCATCTGCGCAATGCGGTACAGCGAATCTCCCGGCCGAACAACATGGATCACCATAGAAAAACCACCTTTCTCACAGCAGTTTATGCTGTCAAAAAGGTGGATGTGCGGCGCAAATCTATTGTAGGGGCGGACACACTGGTCCGCCCCTACGGGTGCTGTTGCAGTATTTATAACAGAATTGCCGAGCCAATCGAAACGATGAGCGCCGTCAGCAGACCGGCCACGCCGATCGCCAGACCGGAAATCGCGCCTTCGGTCTCGCCAAGCTCAATGGCACGCGAGGTGCCGACCGCATGGGCGGCTGTGCCGATGGACAGACCCATCTGCACCGGATTGCGCACACCGATGCACTTGAGGAAGGTCGGCAGGATGATCGCACCGATGATACCGGTAATGACGACCGCAATCGCGGTGATGGACGTTACGCCGCCGAGCATTTCGGAGACCGCAACTGCGATCGGCGTCGTTACCGACTTCGGCACGAGAGAAAGCGTGGTGCTGTCGCTCAGACCGAACAGGTGGCTGAAGAACAGCACGCTGCCGATGGACACCATCGAGCCGACGAATGCACCGAGCAGGATGGGCAGCAGGTTTTTCAGCAGCACGTCCAGCTTACGGTAAATCGGGATAGCAAGTGCTACCGTGGCCGGCGTCAGAAAGAACGAGATCAGCTTGCCGGATTCTTCATAGGTCTGGTAGGTCGTGCCGGTGGCGATCAGCAGAGCGCCAACCAGGATCGAGGAAATCAGCAGCGGATTGCAGATCGGAGAACCGGTCTTTTTCTGGATTTCTACGCCGAGTGCGTAAAATCCGATGGAAATCAGCAGCCAGAACTGCGAGGAAGAGAGAAGCTCAGTCATGGTCGAACGCCTCCTCGGTTTCGCGGTGCTGCAGACGGAACACGATATGTACGGTCAGCGCCGTTGCGGCAGCGGTGCACAGCGTGGTCAGCAGGCAGACGGCAAGGATGGCGAGTGCTTCGCTCTTGATGTCGTTCCAAATCTCGAGCACGCCAAGGCAGGCGGGCAGGAAGAAAAACGCCATGTTCTGCAGCAGAAAATCCGCCACACTCTCCACATGGTGCAGGCGCACTGCACCGAAGATGAGCAGGACGAGCAGCAGCGCCAGTCCCAGCACATTGCCGGGCAGCAGACCGCGCAGTAAAAGGGAAAGCAGTGAGCCGCCGACACAGCAGGCCAGCAGCACACCGAGTTGCTTCATGAGTTTCAAGGTTTTTTTGCTTCTTTCTCGTTTGCGTAGTTTTTCGTCATTGCGGTGAGCAATGTCTGATAGACTGCCTCGGCGTTCTCCTTAAAGGTACGCTCGAGCATGGCAGCCTGTCCGTGACTGACGACGTTCATTTCCACCGCGAACACCTGCTCCATCTCCATGCGGACGGTCAGATCGTTCGGACCGTGTTCGGTGACCGTGGTGTGGATGCCGGCGTCACGCCGGATCTGGCGGACAACACGCAGCGCGGAACGCTGTGCGGCTTCGCGGACCGGATAGGGAAGCTGCTTCTCGAAAATGCGGGTAGCTTCGCGTCCCTTATCGGTGATGGCGTACAGGGTCTCTCCTTCACCAGGTATCTCCTCGATGTGTCCGGTCGGGAGCATCTCATAAAAGGCTTCACTCAGTTCAAAGTAGCCGAAGCCCTCGTCACACCATGTCGTTAAGTCCACAATGGTGCTGAAGCTGACCGGAAATGGCAGCAGATCCATGGCGAACAGGACTAAAAACTTGATATCCTCTTTGGTATGGATAAAACCGTAGCGAACCATATGCACAGTGCCTCCTTTTCTTTCCCGGCAGGGAGAAACGCCGTTTTCGTCAGCGCTTTTCATAGTATACTCCCCAAAATAAGAAAAAGCAATCGTCTGAACCGACAAAGAATATTATATAGAAGGGCAAGAATTATACCGTCAAAAAATTAGAGAATACAAGGCGAACAAATGTGCGATTTTTTGATAATCTCCTATTGAACATAAAAAATGAATGCGGTATACTTATATCGAGATTATGTCGAAACGAGGAAAAAATCATGCCGGAAGTTGTTCTGCGTCCCGCTGAGAAAGAAGATATCGCGGAGATGCTTGCGCTGTACGCGCCATATGTTATCCAGACCACCGTATCGAGCGAGTATGACGCTCCTTCCATGGAGGAGTTTACCCGCCGGTGGAGCACCTATACGAAAAAGCTGCCGTGGCTGGTCTGCCGCATCGACGGTGAGGTCGTCGGCTATGGCTATGCCGCGCCGCACCGTACCCGTGCCGCCTATCAGTGGTCGGTCGAAACGTCCATCTACGTTGCGCAGGACTGGCACCGCCACGGTATCGCCGGTGCGATTTACGCTGCGCTGTTTGAACTGCTGGCGATGCAGGGATACTATAATATCTACGTCGGTATTACCTCGCCGAATGAGCGTTCGATGAAGTTCCATAAGGCCATGGGTTTCATTATTTCGGGCGCGTACCAGGAAAGCATGTATAAATTCGGCCAGTGGCGTGATGTCCTCTGGATGGGCAAGAGCCTGCGTCCGCATGACGGTCCGCCGCAGCCGACCGTTCCGTTCCCGGAGATCAAGGATAGTCCGTTGGTTACAAGGGCGCTGAATCAGGCCGCGGAGAAAATACACTTCTAACAGATAGGAGTTAGGAGTGAGGAGGTAGGAGTTAAGGTATCGTGAACCGGTGCCGCATAAAGGCTTACCGTTGCGAAAACTCCTCACTCCTACCTCCTAACTCCTCACTAACGCAAGATGAAGGGAGGGCACGCTATGCCAGACAACCCTCACGTGGGTCACCGCCAGCGCATGCTGGACAAATTCCGCCGGTTCGGATTGGAGATTTTCAGCGACCATGAGGTACTGGAGATGCTGCTCTATTTCGCAGTCCGGCAGGGCGATACCAACCCGACGGCTCACCGGCTGATGCAACGGTTCGGTTCGCTGCACGCGGTACTCGAGGCGACCGAGGACGAACTGCAGACGGTCGAAGGCGTTGGTCCGCGCTCGGCGGAGCTGCTGCACCTGTGCTTTGCCCTGTTTCACCGCTATCAGGCGGATGTGGCCAAAATGGAGCAGTTTACCGACAAACTGAACACCTATGACCGTATTGGCGCGTATTTTGTGCCGCAGCTATGCGCCGAGCGGGAGGAAGTGTTGCTGGCCGCCTATCTGGATGGCGCCGGTCGTGTGCTCAAGTGCGAGGAGATCGCCCGCGGCGGACACGCGCGCGTGCAGGTGGACAGCTACAAGATCGCCCGAGGTGCGCTCGTGGCTGGCGCGGCCGGCGTGGCCTTGGCGCATAACCACCCGAACGGCACGCCGACACCCTCGCAGGAGGATTTTGACATGACCGACCGTCTGCAGCGCACGCTTTCTGAACTGGGCCTTGAATTAGTAGATCACTGTGTCGTGGCACGCAATAATTTTACGTCCATCGGCAGATTGAGAAGCGGCAGTTTGCGAAAAAGATACTGAGTGGCAAGAAGGAGGTACGCTCTGTGCCTGATTTTAAGATACACAGCCCCTACAAAATGGCAGGCGATCAGCCGGAAGCCGTCGCGAAGCTGGTAGAGGGCATCAACAACGGCCTGACCGAGCAGACGCTGATGGGCGTTACCGGTTCGGGCAAGACGTTCACCATGGCGAACATCATCGAGCAGACCCAGCGTCCGACGCTGGTGCTCGCGCACAACAAAACGCTGGCCGCACAGCTCTGCACCGAGCTGCGCGAATTTTTTCCCGAGAATGCGGTAGAATATTTCGTATCCTACTACGATTACTACCAGCCGGAGGCGTATATTGCCTCGACCGACACCTATATCGAGAAGGATTCCGCCATCAATGACGAAATCGACCGTCTGCGCCACTCGGCAACCTCGGCGCTGAGTGAAAGACGCGATGTTATCATCGTGTCGTCCGTGTCGTGCATTTACTCGCTCGGCGACCCGATCGACTACAAAAGCATGGTGATTTCTCTGCGTCCGGGCATGGAAATTGGCCGTGAAGAACTCATTCACCGCCTGATCGCGATTCAATATGAGCGCAACGATATTGCGTTCGAGCGCAATCGTTTCCGCGTACGCGGCGACACGGTGGAAATCTGGCCGGTATATTCGGACGAGGACGTTGTCCGCATCGAGTTTTTCGGCGATGAGGTGGACCGCATCAGCCGTATTAACCCGCTGACCGGCGTTTCACTTGGCGAGTTGGGCCATATTGCCATTTTCCCGGCGAGCCACTATGTTACGCCCAAGGAAAAGCTGGAAGAGGCCATCAAGGATTTGGAAGA
This sequence comes from Bulleidia sp., assembly GCA_963661675.1. GTDB lineage: Bacteria > Bacillota > Clostridia > Oscillospirales > Butyricicoccaceae > Agathobaculum. The sequence goes on along the minus strand of CAVLCS010000022.1, from coordinate 22,849 downwards.
TGAGCTTGACAAGCGCGTGAAATACTTCGAGGACAACGGCAAGCTGATCGAGGCACAGCGTATCGCGCAGCGCACCCGTTACGACATCGAAATGCTGCAGGAGATTGGCTTCTGCTCGGGCGTGGAGAACTATTCGCGCGTGCTGTCGCGGCGTGAGCCGGGATCTGCGCCGTACACGCTCATCGACTACTTCCCGAGGGATTTTCTGCTCATCGTGGACGAGAGCCACGTTACCTTGCCGCAGGTGCGTGCCATGTATCACGGCGACCGGGCCCGCAAGGAAAGTCTGGTCGAGAACGGGTTCCGTCTGCCGAGCGCGTATGACAACCGTCCGCTCAATTTTGACGAGTTCAACGACCGTTTGAACCAGATCGTGTACGTTTCCGCAACACCGGCGGAGTATGAATTGTCGCGTTCCGGTCAGGTGGTCGAGCAGGTCATCCGCCCGACCGGTCTGCTCGATCCGGAGGTCGTTGTGCGTCCGGTCGATGGCCAGATTGACGATCTGATTGGTGAAATCAACGCTCGTACCGCCAAAGGCGAACGCATTCTGGTGACTACGCTCACCAAGAAGATGGCTGAGGATTTGACCGATTATCTGGAAACCGCCGGAATCAAGGTGCGCTACATGCACCACGACGTCAAGACCATCGAGCGGCAGGAGCTGGTGCGCGATCTGCGTCTCGGTGTGTACGATGTGCTCGTCGGCATCAACCTGCTGCGTGAGGGACTGGATATTCCCGAGGTGTCGCTCGTGGCTATCCTCGACGCGGATAAAGAGGGCTTTCTCCGATCGGAGACCTCGCTCATCCAGACCATCGGCCGTGCCGCCCGAAACGAGCACGGTATGGTCGTGCTGTACGCGGACAGCATTACGCCCTCGATGAAACGCGCCATGGACGAGACCGAACGCCGCCGTGCCCTGCAGGACGCGTTCAATAAAGCGCACGGAATTATCCCCAAGTCTGTGCATAAAAAGGTGCAGGACGTCATCGAGATCACCTCGAATGTGCCCTCGAGCAGCAAGAAGAAGCTGCGCAGCAAGGGCGAAAAACAGCAGGAGATCGCCCGCCTGACCCGCCAGATGAAGGAAGCCGCCAAGATGCTCGAGTTTGAGATCGCGGCACAGCTACGTGACCAGATTAAGGCGTTGGAGAACGGTTAAATCCAATTAGTAATTAGGAATGAGCAATTAGTAATTATGGGCGCTTCCGCGCCAGTGCAATAAGATAAAGGAAGAACAATGCAGGAATACATTCACGTAAAAGGTGCCCGAGAGCACAACCTGAAAAACATCGACATCAAGATTCCGCGCGACAAGCTGGTGGTTCTGACCGGTCTGTCCGGCTCGGGCAAATCGTCTCTGGCGTTTGACACGATCTACGCCGAGGGTCAGCGCCGCTATGTCGAGTCGCTGTCCAGCTATGCGCGGCAGTTCCTCGGCCAGATGGACAAGCCGGACGTGGACTACATCGACGGTCTGTCGCCGGCCATCTCCATCGACCAGAAGACCACCTCGCAGAACCCGCGTTCCACGGTCGGCACGGTGACGGAGATCTACGACTACATGCGTCTGCTGTGGGCGCGTATCGGCACGCCGCACTGCCCGAAATGCGGCAAGGAGATTCACCAGCAGACCATCGACCAGATCATTGACCGACTGATGGCGCTCGAGGAAAAAACGCGCGTACAGCTGCTCGCGCCGGTCATCCGCGGCAAGAAGGGCGAGCACAACAAGGTGTTCGAGGACGCCCGCAAGCAGGGCTATGTCCGCGTGCGCGTAGACGGCGAAATTCACGATCTTTCGGAAGAATTCAAGCTGACAAAGACCAAGAAGCACAACATTGAGATCGTGGTTGACCGTGTTGTCATCCGACCGGATGCCCGCGGGCGCATTACCGACTCGGTAGAGACCGCGTCGGCGCTGTCCGGCGGTCTGGTGATTGCAGATGTTATCGGCGGGGAACCCATCACGTTTTCGCAGAACTACGCCTGCGACGACTGTGGCATTTCCATCGAGGAATTGACGCCGCGCATGTTCTCGTTCAACAACCCGTACGGCGCGTGTCCGGTGTGCACCGGACTGGGCATCCAGAAGCGTGTTGACCCGGACCGCGTCATTCCGAACCGCCACCTTTCCATCAAGCAGGGCGCCATCCGTGCGTCTGGCTGGGGCAGCGCCGATCCGGGCACGATTGCGGGCATGTACTACACCGCACTTGGCAAAAAGCACGGTTTTACGCTCGAAACGCCCATCGAGGACTTCTCCGAGCAGGCGCTTGACGAGCTGCTTTACGGCACCGGAGACGAGCCGCTCGAGCTGTCGGTCAGCCGTATTTCGGGCGGCGTGATGCGCCAGCCGTTCGAGGGCATCATCCCGAATCTGGAACGCCGTTACCGCGAGACCAACAGTGAGTGGTCGCGCGGCGAGATCGAAGAAGTGATGAGCGAAAGCCCGTGTCCGGCGTGCCACGGCCGCCGTCTGCGGCCGGAAGTGCTGGCAGTCACGCTCGGCGGACTGAACATCGCGGAGTTTGCGGAAAAGTCGGTCGTCAAGGCGATGGAGTTCCTTCATACGCTAAAACTGACCGAAATGCAGCACAAAATCGGCGACAGAGTCATCAAGGAAACCATGGATAGATTGGGTTTCCTGCAGTCGGTCGGTCTGGAATACCTGACGCTTTCGCGTTCGTCCGGCACGCTGTCCGGCGGTGAGAGCCAGCGCATCCGACTGGCCACGCAGATCGGTTCGTCGCTGATGGGCGTGCTGTATATCCTCGACGAGCCGTCCATCGGTCTGCACCAGCGCGACAACGACAAGCTGCTCGCGACATTAAAGCGCCTGCGCGACCTCGGCAACACGCTGATCGTGGTCGAGCACGACGAGGACACCATGTTTGCGGCTGACCACATCGTGGACATCGGCCCGGGCGCGGGCCGCAACGGCGGTGAGGTCGTGTTTGAGGGCACGATCGACGAGCTGCTCAAAAGCGACAAATCCGTCACCGGACAGTACCTTTCGGGCAAAAAATTCATTCCGGTGCCCGAAATCCGACGCAAGGGCAACGGCAAGAGCATCACGATCAAGGGCTGTGCGGTGAACAACCTTAAGCACACGGATTTCACGATTCCGCTCGGCACCCTGACCTGCGTGACCGGCGTTTCCGGTTCGGGCAAGTCCTCGTTCGTCAACGAAATCCTGTACAAAAAGCTGGCAGCCGAGCTGAACGGCGCAAAGACCCGTGCGGGTGCGCACGACGAATTCATCGGCATCGAAAACCTCGACAAGGTCATCGACATCGACCAGTCGCCGATCGGACGCACGCCGCGTTCCAACCCGGCGACCTACACGGGCGTGTTCAACGACATCCGCGACCTGTTCGCCAAGACAGCGGACGCGAAGGCACGCGGCTACAGCGCAAGCCGATTCTCGTTCAACGTCAAGGGCGGCCGCTGTGAGGCCTGCTCGGGTGACGGTCTGCTCAAGATCGAGATGCACTTCCTGCCGGACGTGTATGTGCCCTGCGATGTGTGCAAGGGCCGCCGCTACAACAAGGAGACGCTCGAGGTGCGCTACAAGGGCAAAAACATCTACGAAGTGCTGGATATGACGGTGGATGAAGCGTGCGAGTTTTTCGCCAACGTGCCCAAGATCGCACGGCGTCTGGAGACCATGCGGGAGGTCGGCCTCGGCTACGTCAAGCTGGGGCAGTCCTCCACGACGCTCTCCGGCGGTGAAGCGCAGCGTGCCAAGCTGGCGACCGAGCTGTCCAAGCGTTCGACCGGCAAGACCATCTATATTCTCGATGAGCCGACGACCGGTCTGCATGTTGCAGATGTCCACAGGCTTGTGGATGTTCTGCAGAAACTGGTGGACGCAGGCAATACGGTTGTCGTCATCGAGCACAATCTGGATGTCATCAAGACTGCGGACTATATCCTCGATCTCGGTCCCGAGGGCGGTGACGGTGGCGGCCGACTGGTCGTTTCCGGTACGCCGGAGGAGGTCGCACAGTGCGAGGGCTCGTACACGGGACAGTATCTCGGACCCATTCTCGCTCGCAAAAACGGCGGAAAACGAGACAAATAAGACGAAAATGTGCAGTAAAGCGAGTGCTTCGACAGGGAGCACTCGCTTTTTCTGTATTTGATAAAAATGTTGAGGTTTTGGGCGTGTTTTGGTATAATAGTGATAATATAAAATCGGAGTCACTATACGCAGGCGCGGGAAGGCGTGCTGCTGCCGTGACTCAGGAAGGGATCGTTCAATATGAGAGCAAAGCGATGGGTGATCGCCTCGCCGGACACCGAGCGGGTGCGGGCGCTGTCGCGGGAGACCGGCTATACACCGCTCACGGCGGCTGTACTGTCGGCACGCGGCATCGACACACCGCAGGCTGCGGCGGATTACCTGAGCTGCGATGTGCGCGGACTGCATGATCCGTTCGGCATGACCGACATGGACAAGGCCGTCGAGGTGATCCGCGGTGCGATATCCCGCGGAGAGCAGATGGTGGTCTACGGCGATTACGACGTGGACGGCATCACGGCAACGTGCACACTGGTGGATTATCTGCGCGGCAAGGGCGCAAAATGTGAATATTACATTCCCAATCGTCTGACGGACGGCTACGGTCTGACACGTCCGGCGATGGAGCAGCTGTACGAGCAGGGCACACGCCTGCTCATCACGGTGGACTCGGGCATTACGGCCAACGAAGAGATCGCGGTCGCACGCGAACTCGGCATGCAGGTCGTTATCACCGACCACCACGAATGCCACGAAAACCTGCCGGACGCGCAGGCGGTCGTGGACTGCAAGCGGACGGACGATACCTATCCGTTTTCCAGCCTGGCGGGTGTCGGTGTGGCGTTCAAGCTGATTTGCGCACTCGAAGGCGACACGCTTTCCGTGCTCGACCGGTACGCCGATCTCGTGGCACTCGGCACGGTGGCCGATGTGATGCCAATCGTCGGCGAAAACCGCATTATTGTTGCAGAAGGACTGAAAAAGCTGTCCGTGACGGCGAATATCGGTCTGGAAATGCTGCTGCGCGAGGCGGGCATGAAGCATAAGCGCCTGACATCCTCGACCATCAGCTATGTGCTTGCGCCGCGCATCAACGCGGCCGGACGCATGGGCAAGGCCGAACTGGCGGCTGAACTGTTCCTGACCAAAGACCCGGTACGGGCGCAGGCGCTTGCCGCCGAACTCTGTGAGCAGAACAAGCTGCGCCAGAGCGAGGAAAACGCCATTCTCGAGCAGACGCTTACGCGCTTGCGCCGCGAATACAATCCGCTTGAGGACAAAATTATTGTGCTGTCCGGCGAGGGCTGGCACCAGGGCGTTATCGGCATCGTGTGCTCGCGGCTGTGCGACCGCTACGGCTGTCCGGTCGTGCTCATCTCGGTGGACGAGGACGGCGTAGGCAAGGGTTCCGGACGCTCGATCGGCAGCTTCAATCTGTTTGAGGCGCTCACCTCGTGCGAGGATCTGTTCGAGCGCTACGGCGGTCACGCGCTGGCCGCAGGATTGACCGTGCAGGCGGATAAGATCGACGAACTGCGTTCCCGTCTGCGGCAGTACGCGGAAAATCACGTCACCATGGCGGAACTGGTGCCGCAGCTGCATATCGACTGCATGGTGCAGCCGGAGTGGCTGACGCAGGAGAATATCGAATCGCTGAGCGTACTCGAGCCGTACGGCATGAAAAACGCGGAACCCGTGTTCTGCATGAAGAACATGACCGTCGAGGAGATCACGCCGCTGTCCAGCGACCGCCATGTGCGTCTGTCGCTCATCAAGGACAGCAAACGGTTTTCCGCCATCTGGTTCGGCATCGGCGCCGGCGGCCTCGGCTTTGTCGAGGGCAACACGGTGGATGCCGCTTTCCACTTGGAAATTAACGAATTTCGGGGCCGCCGTTCGGTGCAGCTGACCATCTGCGATGTGCAGCTGAGCGACTGCGAGCATCTGGCGGACCAGAAGATTCTCAATCTGTATAACACACTCATGCAGGACGGACCGCTCACCGCAAGGGAAGCGCGGCTGCTCCTGCCCGACCGCAAGGATCTGGTCGCTGTCTGGCGGCATGTGACCTGCCGTGCGGAGGACGGACGGCTTTCCGTACCGGACGGTGCTCTTTCCCGCCGGGTGGCGTGGGAAAGCCGACGCGACATCAACATCGGCAAGCTGTTTGTCTGTCTGGACGTTTTTCAGGAGTCCGGACTCATCAGCTATCATTTTAAAGAAGGCATGCTCAATATTCTGCTCAAACCCTACGAGGGCAAAGCCGACATTTCCGGATCGGTTGTCCTTGCCACATTGCAAAGCATGGCGGGGTGACACGAATGGGGGAACGATCTATGCAAACGAAACTGGATTTTTTGATCGAACGCGTACAAAAACAAAACCCGCAGGCGAATATCAAGAAGATTCGCGCGGCATATGAATGTGCAGCCAAGGCGCATGAGGGACAGAAGCGCCGCAACGGTGAGCCATATATCATTCACCCGGTCGCTGTGGCCGAGATCGTTGTGGAGATGGGTCTGGATACGGATTCCATCTGCGCAGCGCTGCTGCATGACTGCATCGAGGACACCGAGTTCGGCTACAAGGAGATCGAAAACAAATTCGGCACGCCGGTCGCAGAACTGGTTGACGGCGTAACCCGACTGGGCATGCTGCGCTACTCCAAGGAGCAGGAGCAGTTCGAGGACCTGCGCAAGATGTTCCTCGCGATGGCGAAGGATATCCGCGTTATCCTGATCAAACTCGCCGACCGACTGCACAACGCCCGCACCTTCCAGTTCCTTCCTGAGCGCAAGCAGCGCGACAAGGCTCTGGAGACCATGGAGATTTACGCGCCGATCGCTCACCGACTCGGCATGAGCCGCATCAAGTGGGAACTGGAGGACCTCTCTCTGAAAGTACTCGATCCCATCGGCTACAATGAAATCGTCGAAGGTCTGAAGGCACAGAGCGAGCGGCACGAGGAATTCCTGCAGGGCATTCAGGAGCGCATCGGCACTAAGCTGAAGGAAGCGAACATCCATAACGCGATTTCGGCTCGTGTTAAGCACATTTACTCGATTTACCGCAAGATGTACGCCCAGCACAAGACCATCAACGAGATTTACGATATCTGTGCCGTGCGCGTCATTGTTGACACCGTGGCGGACTGCTACAATGTGCTCGGCTATGTTCACGACCTGTACAAGCCGATTCCGGGCCGCTTCAAGGACTATATTTCCACACCAAAGCCGAACGGCTATCAGTCGCTGCACACGACGGTCATCGGCCGTGCCGGTATCCCATTTGAGGTGCAGATCCGTACCGTAGAGATGCACAAAATGGCGGAATACGGTGTTGCGGCGCACTGGAAGTACAAGCAGGGTCTGGATAAGAAGGGCAACGAGGAAGCGTTCGCGTGGATTCGCCAGCTGCTCGAAGCGCAGCAGGACACCGAGGCCGAGGACTTCATCAAAAATATCAAGGTTGACCTGTTTGCCGACGAGGTATTCGTCTTTACGCCTAAGGGCGATGTTGTCAACATGCCGGCAGGCGCAACGCCGATCGATCTTGCGTATGCGATCCATTCCGCAGTTGGCAACCGCATGACCGGCTGTAAGCTGAACGGCCGTATCGCACCGATCGACAGCCAGCTGAAAAACGGCGATATCGTCGAGATCCTGACCTCCAAGGAGGCCCACGGTCCGAGCCGTGACTGGGTGAAAATCGTCAAGACGACCGAAGCGCGCAACAAGATCAAGCAGTGGTTCAAGAAGGAGTGCCGCGAGGAGAATATCGTCAACGGCAAGGAAGATCTCGACCGCGAACTGCGGGCCAACCTGCTCTATAATGGTTTCTACGAGAACGAGGAAGTGCAGAAAAACACGCTCAACAAGTTCTCGTTCAATACGGTCGATGAGCTGTACGCTGCCATCGGCTACGGCGGCATCATGCTGACTAAGGTCATCAATAAGGTCAAGGACGATGTCGGCAAGCTGCGCCGACAGCGCGAGCAGGCCGAGCGTGCCGCACATCCGCAGACCGAGCAGCAGCAGCGCCGCCAGAATAAGTCCACCGACGGCGTTGTTGTCGAAGGCATCGATAACTGTCTGGTCAAGTTTGCCCGCTGCTGTACGCCGATCCCGGGCGATGAGATCGTCGGCTTTGTCACCCGTGGCTACGGTGTTTCCATCCACCGCCGCGACTGCGTGAACGTCCATATCGAGGAAGAGCCCGACCGCTGGGTCCGTGCCTGGTGGGACGAGGATATGGCCGCCAATGTGGGTCATGCCAATAAATTCTCCACCGGTTTGCAGATCTCCACGCGCAACCGTATCGGCGTGCTCAGTGACGTTACGCTGGCGTTTGCGTCGAGTAAGATCAACGTGCACGAGATTTCCGCACGCGATTTGAATGACGGCTACGGCGTCATTAACGCCATGGTTGACGTTACAAGCGTCCACCAGCTGGATAATATGATCAGCCGCCTGCGCTCTATTAAGGGCGTTGTGGATGTTACCCGAACGGTAGATACCAACTGAAAATAGAGTGAAGAGTGGAGAGTTGAGAGTGAAGAGCTCCTGCAAGGTAGAAGTTTCTGCAAGTTAGGAGTGAGGAGGTAGGAGTTACCCGATAGGTGTAATTCGCAGATGCCGTCCGTAATAACGCGCAAACGAGTTGCGCGGCACTGTCATGCCGCGCCTGCGGAGAGTAAACCGCATGTGTAGCAGTACGCTATCTGTGAACTGCGAATCGGTTGAGGAATGGACGCGCAATGCGCGCCCCTACAAACGAGTAACCCGACTGCCGTTCTCCTTTTCGGAGCGGTCGCCGTTCTCTGATTTCCACCAGACCAACAAATAAAGGAAACTGGAGTCCCAAGAGGATAGAAACCTTGGTGTCTATCCTTTTGGACCTCCCAGCCAAAGGTTGGCTCCCATTCTAACATCTTTAGCAAACGATTAAATTATAACGAAATGAGGAAATAACTATGCGGGCGCTGGTACAGCGAGTCTCCCACGCGTCGGTGACGATCGACGGCAAAATTCACGGACAGATCGGACAGGGCTTCCTTGTCCTGCTCGGCATCACGGACGGCGATACCGTGGACGATGCCGTTTATCTGGCCGATAAAACGGTTAAAATGCGTGTGTTCACGGACGAAAACGACAAAATGAACCGCTCGCTTGCCGATGTTGGCGGCGGCCTGCTCATCGTGTCGCAGTTCACGCTCTACGGCGACTGCCGTAAGGGCAACCGCCCGAGTTTTACCGGTGCAGCACGTCCGGAAACCGCCATCCCGCTGTATGAGGCGTTCATCGCACGCTGCCGCGAGAGCGGCCTGCCGGTCGAGACCGGAGAGTTCGGCGCAGATATGAAGGTCGATTTATTAAATGACGGCCCGGTAACGCTGTGGATGGACACCAAGGAAATGCGAAAATAATTAGTAATGAGTAATTAGTAATGAGTAATTGAGGTATCGTGCATAGCACGATGATTGAATCAGCAGCGCAGCTGCTCACCGCAATTCCTAACTACTAATTTGAAAGGATAAAAACTATGAAATTGATGCAGCTTTGTGTTGGCATGGTCCGCACGAATTGTTACATTGTATACGACGAAACCACTCGCGAGGCGGCGGTGATCGACCCGGGCGACAACGCAAAGTCGATCCTGCACGCAGTAGACGAGGAAAAGCTGAACGTCAAGTATGTGCTGCTCACGCATGCGCATTTTGACCACATTTTAGCGGCACACGAGGTGCTCGAAGCCACCGGTGCGCAGTACGTTGTACCGGAGAAGGACACCTGGCTGCTGAACCGCGACAACATGGGTCAATTCCGCGGTCTGGCCCGCAATTATGTGCAGGACACGCCGGATATTCTGGCAAACGAGGGCACGGAAGTGACGTTCGGCGGTCTGACCGCGACCTACATGGCAACACCCGGTCACACGCCCGGCTCGTCCGTCATCAAGATCGGCGACTGCCTGTTCACCGGCGACACGCTGTTCCGCCACGAGTGCGGCCGCTGTGACCTGGAGGGCGGCGATTTCTCCGCGATGCTGCGTTCTTTGAAGCGTCTGCACGACCTTGACGGCGACTACAAGGTATTCCCCGGTCACGAGGGCATCTCCACGCTGAACGAGGAACGCGCATACAATCCATATATGCTGCAGGCGATGGGAAAATGATCTATACACTGGAAAATCACGAACTGAAACATGCGGTAGAGGAAATGCTGTTTCATCTGCTGCCAACCGAGACGCTGACGCGTGTTGATACGGTCGAGCAGGCGGAGGAACCCTACTGCCGCAGTATTTTGACCGAGGAGAACGGCGAAGCCATGGCGCGTGCCATCGTCTGCATGGACGGTGTAACGCACGAGGCGGAAAAGCGGGCCTCCATCGCCGGACTGGAAACGCTGGACTACAAGCGCACCATCACCGAACTGGTGAAAACCACCGTGTACGATGCCACAGTGCCGTTCCTGCCGCAGGCTCCGGTCTGGGGCAGCCTGACCGGCGTGCGTCCGGCCAAGCTGGCGCGCGGCATGATCGAGCGCGGCATGACGAGAGGTGAAGCGGCGGTCGAGCTGCGCGAGCACTTTCACGTTTCGCCCGAGCGCACGGCGCTGACCATCCGTGCGGCCGCAACCGCGATGGAGATGGACAAGACCATCGGCGAAAACGATATTTCGCTGTACGTCGGCATTCCGTTCTGTCCGTCGAGGTGCTACTACTGCTCGTTCGTATCGGCAACTACGGCGCAGTCCGGTAAGCTGATCGAGCCGTATCTGGACACGCTCTGCCGCGAAATCGAAGAAACGGCGGCGCTTGTCCGCGAAGCGGGCAAGCAGGTGCAGAGCGTCTACATCGGCGGCGGCACGCCGACCACGCTGGACGAGCATCAGCTGGCGCGTCTGCTGTCGGCGCTCGAAAATCACTTTGATTTTTCGCATCTGCGTGAATATACTGTGGAAGCGGGCCGTCCGGACACCATCACGCCGGAAAAGCTGCGCGTGCTCAAAAGCGCAGGCGTCGGCCGCGTGAGCATCAACCCGCAGAGCATGAACGATGCGGTTCTGGCCGCAATCGGCCGCAAGCACGGCTCTGCTGACGTGCTCCGTGCGTTCGAGCAGGCACGGCAGGCCGGTTTTGACGAGATCAACATGGACCTCATCGCGGGTCTGACCGGCGACACCGCCGAGACTTTTGCACAGACTGTGGATACTTTGCTGAACCTGTCGCCGGAGAACATCACGGTGCACACGCTTGCCATCAAGCGCGGCGCCGACCTGACCGACAAGGCGGCTGCATCCGCACAGCGCGAGACCGTCTCCAAAATGCTGGACGGTGCGGCGCATGCCCTGCAGAACGCAGGCTACGGCCCGTATTATCTCTATCGGCAGAAATTTACCGCAGGCGGCTTCGAGAATGTCGGCTGGTGTAAGCCGGACACCGAATGCTTCTACAACGTCAGCATGATGGAGGAGTTGCAGACCATTCTGTCGCTCGGTGCTGGCGGCGTTTCCAAGCGTGTCGTGCGAGAGACCGGATGGATCGAGCGGGCCAACAACCCGAAGTATCCGCTCGAATACATTCAGGCGGCAGACCGGCTGGCCAACGGCAAGAAAAAGCTGCTGTTCCCCAAGAAATAATCGAACTTTGGAAATGAGTGAGTAATTCCGCAAGGAGGGACTGACCATGGCAGAATACACACTGAAATACATCAACCATCGTGCCGAACACGACGCAGAAGCCTTCGTGCATGACTGCGAGGAGCACTATCACCGCCAGCTGCATCTGGTGGCGGATCAGATCGCCGCGAACTGCAAGCGCAAGCCGATCGTGCTCATCAACGGTCCGTCCTCGTCGGGCAAGACCACCACGAACGACCGTATCGGCCGCATTCTCGAGCTGGCGGGCATTCACGCGCACATGATCTCGATGGACGACTATTACCGCACCTCGGGCACGTATGACATCCCATTTGACGACGAAAACAGCGTGGACGACCTCGAAAGTCCGGAGTGCATGGACCTCGATCTGCTGCGCGACCACCTGACGCGGCTGGTAGCCGGTGAGGAGATTCTGGTGCCGCGGTTCGACTTTGAGACGCGCACCTCGCATCTCAACGACCGGGCCGTGCAGCTGCACAAGGACGAAATCGTGATGATCGAGGGCATTCACGCGTTCAATCCGGTCATCATGGGAGAACTCGAGAAGCACGCAACGAGCGTCTATCTCTCGGTGGCGAGCGTGCTGTTTACCGCCCACAACGTCCGCGTTGAGCCGTATATGCTGCGCTTTTTGCGCCGTGCCATGCGCGACAGCCTGTTCCGCAGCTCGCCGGTAGAGTACACGCTAAAGCAGTGGAATTCGGTCCGCCGAGGTGAGCGGCTGTATATTTCGCCGTACCGCGGGCAGGCGGATCTCACGGTGGATACCTATCTGCCGTACGAGACCAATATCCTCATGCAGCATTTGAGCGATAAGCTGCACGGCGAGGAGCAAATGCTCGAGCAGGCCGACCTTGCACCGATCAGTGCGATTTTGGATCAGGTTTCACCCATCGACTACAAGCCGTACATGCCGGAAGATTCGGTCCTGCATGAGTTTATCGGCTGAAAAATGTCCTGATTCTTGCTTTTCGGCAGGGCATGAAGTATAATGAGACCGGAAACGGAGACATTCCGTCGGAAGGAGTGACAAGCTATGGATATGAAAATGCAGGCTTTTCTGGATAAAGTGAAGGATATGGCGGATAAGACCGGCAAGGCTTCCCGTCATGCGGCAGGCGTAGCGGGCAAAAAGGCAAACGACCTTGCACTCGCGACCCGCATCAACCTGCAGATCTTCGACCTCAACACCGAGTGCGAAGCGCTGTACAAGGAGATCGGCAAGCTGGTGTACGATCTGCACCGCGGTGCAGAAGTCACCAACGAGGAAATGGATGAAAAGATGGCGCAGGTCGATGCCAAGCAGGAAAAGCTGGCCGCGCTGCGCGACAAGCTGGCGGAAATGCGCTCGGTAACGACCTGCCCGCACTGCGGCAAGCCGTGCGGCAAGGACGACGCGTTCTGCTCGGGCTGCGGCGCAGAACTGTAACATAAGACGGTTTGATGAATCATACTGTAATACAAGGCAAGGGCAGCTATGCCCAATCTTTAAAGAGAGGGCGTGCGGCGTTTGCAGCGTAAAAAACAGAATTTTATTCAGGGTGCGTTCATTTTGATGCTGGCCAGCCTGCTGGTCAAGGTGATCGGTGCATTCTTCCAGATTCCGCTGCTCAACATGATCGGCGGCAAGGACTCGCCTGCGTTCGGCATGTTCAGCGCGGCGTACCGCGTGTACACGGCGATGCTGATGATTTCGACCGTCGGTCTTCCGGCGGCACTGGCGAAAATGGTCGCGGAAGCGACCGCCTGCGGCCGGGAGCACGAGGTGCGGCGCATGGTCCGTGTGGCTGGCAGCATTTTCATTCCGCTCGGAGCGGTCTGCTCGATTGCGCTGTTCTTCGGTGCGGGCATGTTTGCCTCGTGGATCAAGAGCGCGGACTCGCGTCTGGCGGTCATGGCCATCGCACCGAGCGTGCTGATGGTCGCCATTCTGGCGGTGTTCCGTGGTTACTATCAGGGCCGCTCGAACATGGTGCCGACCGCGGTCTCGCAGGTCATTGAGTCACTCGGCAAGCTGTTTATCGGTCTCGGACTGGCATATTACGCCGTGCAGCATAACTTTTCCGACCAGGTGATCGCGGCTATGACCGTGCTCGGCGTTACCATCGGCGAAGCGGCTGCCGCGGCGTACATGCTCATTCAAGGAGCAATTACGCGGCACAGCAGCACGACGGTTCATGCGCTGGACGACAGCGTTCGTCCGGCAGGACAGCTGGCGAAAACGCTGCTCAGCCTGTCCATTCCAATTACGATCAGCTCGGCGGTCATGAGCCTGACCGACCTGATTGACGTGGCACTGATCTCTACGCGGCTGCAAAGTCCGGCGGTTGGCATGACGGCCCGAGAAGCGATGTCCACCTACGGCATTTACACCGGCCAGGCCATCAACTTCTTCAACCTGCCGCAGACGCTCATTACCGCCCTGGCGGTCAGCGTGCTGCCGACCATTGCAAGCGCCCGCGCGGCGCAGAACCACACCAAGGTGTCCAAAACGCTGGGAACCACCCTGCGCATGACGGTTATGATCACCTTGCCGGCCGGAGCAGGCTTTGTCATGCTGTCCGGACCGATCCTGCGCATGCTGTATTCGCAGGGCACGGAGCTTGGCGGTCTGCTGATGGGTCTGCTCGGCTTTGCGGTACCGGCAGCGGCACTGGTGGCTGTCACCAACTCGACGCTGCAGGCGTTCGGCCGCATTGACCTGCCGCTTGTCTCGATGTTTGCAGGTGCGGTCGTCAAAATGCTCGGCGACTACATCCTCATCGGCAATCCGGCGCTCAATATCGCGGGTGCGCCCATCAGTACGGCGCTGTGCTACTGGCTGATCGCGATCATCAACCTGTGCCACATCAAGCGGCTGACAGGTTCGCTGCCGCCGATCGGAAAGACGGTCTGCCGTCCGCTGGCGGCCACCATCGGCATGAGTGCGGCGATTTTCATCGCGCAGCGTGCGCTGAACAGCACGTTTGCCGCGGCGCCGGGTACCATGCTTGATAAGCTGATCACGCTCGCGTGCATCGGCGTGGCGGTTATCGTGTATGCCGTGCTGCTGCTGGCGCTCGGTGCAGTCGAGCGGGACGACGTGCTGCTGCTGCCTAAGGGCGAGAAGATTGCGGCTCTGTTACATCTAAAGTAAACAATAATTAAATCAGGAAGTGCAAAAATGGTTGATTTTGAGATAAAAGAATCCTACAAATTCGATGATCTGCTCCGCATTATGGAAATCCTGCGTGCACCGGACGGCTGCATGTGGGACCGTGAGCAGGATCATCATTCCATCCGGCGCAACTTCATCGAGGAGACCTACGAGGTCTGCGAGGCCATCGACGACGAGGACACCGAGCACATGAAGGAAGAACTCGGCGATGTGCTCCTTCAGGTGGTATTTCACACCCAGATGGAGAAGGAAAAGGGCACGTTCGACATCGACGACGTGGCCGACGGCATCTGCAAGAAGCTGATCTTCCGTCATCCGCATATCTTCGGCAATGTCGAGGTCGGCTCGTCCGAGGAGATCCTCAAGAACTGGGATGATCTCAAGCGCAAGGAGAAGCATCAGGAGACCGACACGCAGGCGCTCGAAAGCGTAGCCAAGAGCCTGCCGAGCCTTATTCGTGCAGAAAAGCTGCAGAAAAAGGCCGCAAAGGTCGGTTTCGACTGGGATAACGTCAAGGATGCCCTCGATAAGGTGCAGGAGGAACTTGACGAGGTCCGCCGGGCCATCGACGGTGACGGCAACCCGGAGGAAGAGATTGGCGACCTGCTGTTTGCGTCTGTCAACGTGGCGCGCCACTTGAAGATCGATCCGGAGGCTGCCGCCGAAAAGACCTGCAACAAGTTTGTCAGCCGCTTCGCAGAGATGGAGCGACAGGCGAATGCAGACGGCAAAAGGCTGGCTGACCTGTCCCTTTCCGAACTGGACGCACTGTGGGACAAGGCCAAGAGCAAAGAACACGCATAAGGAGCAAAACCATGAAGAAAAGCGAACTGGTGACGCTGGTCGCAGAGAAGACCGGCTTTTCCAAGAAGGACACCGAAAAGACGATCGACACCGTGTTCACCGCCATTGCGGACATTATGGCGGCCGGTGACAAGCTGCAGATCAGCGGTTTCGGTACGTTTGAGACCAAGGAGCGTGCTGCACGCACGGGTCACAATCCGCGCACAGGCGAGGAGATCAATATTGCAGCGGCAACCATGCCGGTATTCAAGCCGGGCAAAGTTTTGAAGGATAAGGTAGACGGAAACAAGTGAGATTAGACAAGTATTTGAAGGTATCTCGCCTGATCAAGCGCCGCACCGTGGCGAATGATGCGTGCGATGCAGCGCGTATCACGGTCAACGGCAAGCCGGCCAAGGCTTCGTATCAGGTGAAGATCGGCGACGTGATCGAAATTGCATTCGGTCAGCGCACGATGAAGGTGGAAGTGCTGAATATCGCGGAGCATACGCTCAAGGCAGATGCGTCCGCGCTGTATAAGGAACTGCCGCTCTGAACAAGTGATAAAGAATCCCGTTCTTGCATATATTGCAGAGCGGGATACTTTTTTGCAGTCAGGAGGGAGATATATGGCGCAGGAGGAACGAAGCCGTGAAATGCCGCACAGTGTCATTCTGGAGGGGAGAGAAAAACTGACGATTTCCGGTGTGACCGATGTGCACAGCTTTGATGAGGAACAGGTGCTGCTCGAGACCGTACGCGGCATGCTGGTCGTGCGCGGACAGAGTCTGCATGTCGAGCGGCTGCAGCTGGAAGCCGGAGAGCTTATTATCCAAGGGGAAGTCGGTCTGCTCGAGTACGACGACAGCGTGCAGCCGCGCGACAGCCTGTTCCGGCGGATATTCGGCGGGTGAGCGGCTATGCCGGTGTTTACGAACAGCCAGCAGATCACGCTGGTGCTGCAAAGCCTGCTGCTCGGTGTCGGGATCGGTGCGGTGTATGATATCCTGCGGGCGCTGCGCCTGCATTTTCACTGCGGATGGGCCGGTACGGCGCTGCTCGATACGCTGTTCTGGGCGGTCGTGCTGGCGGCTTTGTTTGAATTCGGGCTGATCGCGGCCGCCGGTCAGCCGCGCGGCTTCGTGCTCGTCATGGCGGCAGGCGGCATGGGATTGTACTTTGCGGCCCTGAGCGAAACCGTACTGGAAGCACTGCTGCGGCTCCTGCAGTGGATGGCGAAGCTGTTCCGCACCGTACACGGCCTGCGGATGCACTGTCAAACGGTGGTAAAACAGAGGTGCAGTCCGGTAAAAATTCGGTTTTTGACGAAAAAATTTGAAAAAGACTCTTTTCTTTTTCGCAAAAAAGGTATAAAATAAAACTCGTATCAGTCTGACGCGCAAGCAAACGATATGAGGTGAGCAGATGACAAGGCGCATGCGAATGATCATTATCAGAGCTGCGGTAGTGGTGTTTCTGCTTTACGCGGTCGTCAACGTGGTAAACCTGCGCACGCAGATCAAGAGCAAGCGGGATGAACTCGCGTCTCTGACCCTGCGGGTGGAGGAATACCAGAAGGCGAACGAAACGCTCCGGCAGGAGATGCAAAGCGGCATTTCCAAGGAGGATATCGGTGAGATGGCGCGGACAGAACTGGGCTATGCGGAACCGGGCGAGCGTATTTTTGTAGATACGTCCAGCCGGTAAAAGGGAAATAATAACGGAGGCAAAACAGCTTATATGGATTTGGCAGTGGGAGCAATCGTAGAGGGCAAGGTAACCGGCATCACCAAGTTTGGTGCATTCGTTGCGCTGCCCGAAGGCAAGTCGGGTATGGTGCACATTTCGGAGGTCGCATCGACTTTCGTAAACGACATCAAGGATTTCCTGCAGGAGGGCCAGCAGGTCAAGGTAAAGATCATCAATATTGACCAGGCAGGCCGTATCAATCTTTCGATCAAGAAGGCGCAGCCGCAGGAGCCGCGTCAGCCGCGACAGGATCGCCGTGAGGACGGCTTTGCGCCGCGTCAGCCGCGATTCCAGCGTTCGTCCGCGCCGCGCGGCCGTGCGCAGCAGGCACCGAAGGACCCGTCCACGATGAGCTTTGAGGATAAGCTGAAGGCGTTTATGTCGGACAGCGAAAGCCGTCAGGCCGACGTGCGCCACGCGACCGATCGCAAGAACGGTTCGCGCCGCCGCAGATAAAGAAGAAAACCGAGGGAAACCTCGGTTTTGCTTTTATCCGGGCAGGATGAACCTTTTCGGCACCGGATAGCCGGGGTACACGAACTGCGTAAGCGTGTTCGCCCCTAACGGGCGGAGTGTTTTCGCTGAACCTCAGCGGGCGTTTGCCTACCCGGCAGGGGCACAAGAGGGTAGACACCTACGGTTTCCACCCTCTTGTGAATCACCCCTTTCCCTTGGATAGCCTGACGCAGACCAGAGACCGGCGACCACTGCGAAAAGGGGAACGGCAAAGGATTTTTTCTACCGTGTCTTTCTCGACCGATTCGAAGTGTCAGATACCGGACTGCTACACAGACGGTTAAATCAACGCAGGCGCGACATACCCGTGTCGCGCAACTCGTTGGCCTGGCGGCTACGGAAGGCACCTGCGGATTTAGGCGTTTAGTGCAATTTATCTTCGCAGGCCCTGTCTATTATAACGCGCTAACGAATCGTGCGGCACTGTCATGCCGCACTTAGCGGAGATTGAACCATATGTGTAGCAGTACGCTGTCTGTGAACTGCGAATATTTTGCGAAATAAACGCAAGAGTAACCCGACTGTCGTTCCTTAGCGAGTCTCAGCTCTGCAAATTTCGCCGTGCCCTCCCAAAAGGAAACGGGATTCAAAAGGGTGGAAACCTTGGTGTCCATCCTTTTGTCCCGCGCCGGAGCGGCGCGACGTTCCCGCCGTCCGCAGACGGCGAAATCCCCTTGCGCGCGTCAGCGCGCAAAAAAAGCGCGCTCTTCCTTGCGAAAGAGCGCCAAAAGTAGGATTGTGGGGATAAAGATATGAACGGTGCATGGCGGCTTTCCCAACCGCCATAATAAATATACCATAAATTACCATAGTTGTCAACAGTTTTTGGAAGAGGTTTTCCATGAATCAAACACTGATCAAAAATATCAACATTTGGACGATGGACGAGAGCGATTCCCGCTTTTTCGGCTGGATTTTACTCGAAAACGGCAAGATTGCATCGATGGGAGAGGGTGACGCGCCTGCGTGTGATACCGTCATCGACGGTGAAGGCGGCATTCTGACCCCCGGTCTGATCGACATTCACTCGCACATCGGTCTGTACGAGGACGGTCTCGGCTTTGAGGGCGCGGACGGCAACGAGGACACCGATCCGGCGACGCCGCACCTGCGGGCACTGGATGGCGTGAATCCATTTGACCGTAGCTTCCGGGAAGCGCTCGAAGCCGGTGTGACGGCTGCCGCGGTCAGTCCGGGCAGCGCCAATCCCATCGGCGGACAGATTGCCCTGCTCAAGACAGCAGGCCGCCGTGTGGACGATATGATCCTCAAGGCACCGCTGGCGATCAAGTTCGCGCTCGGCGAGAACCCGAAGTCGGTCTACCACGACAAGGACGAAACGCCGGTCACGCGCATGGCGACCGCGGCCATCATCCGCGAAGAACTGTACAAGGCCAAGGAGTATTTCTCGCGCAAGGCTCGTGCGGAGAACGACCCGGATCAGGATGAGCCGGATTTCGACATCAAGATGGAAGCGCTGCAGCCGCTTCTCTGGGGCAAGGCCGAAGCACATTTTCATGCACACCGTGCGGACGATATCTTCACCGCTCTGCGCATTGCCAAGGAGTTCGGCCTGCGGGCGGTTATCATTCACGGCACGGAGGCCCACCTTGTGGCCGATCTGCTGGCCGAGGAGCATGTTCCGGTGGTCAGCGGTCCGTACATGACCGATCGCTCCAAGCCGGAGATCCGCAATCTGTCGGATGCCGCGCCCGGACTGCTGTGCAAGGCCGGAATCGAAACCGCGATTACGGTCGATCACCCGGAAATTCCGCTGCGGCTGCTGCCGATGGCGCTCATGCTGGCGGTACGCGCAGGCATGGATAAGACGGACGCGCTTCGTGCAGTCACGTCGGTACCCGCGAAGATCGCGGGCATGGAAAACCGAATCGGCAGCCTGAAAACCGGTCTGGACGCAGACTGTGTGCTGTGGAGCGGTGATCCGCTGGATATTGCAACTCAGGTGCAGGCTGTTTTTGTAAACGGCACACCGGAATATAGGAGGACAAAATGAGGACGATTGAGGTTTCGGAAGTAACCAAGCTGGTGCGTCAGCTGTGCATTGACGCCAACTACTACCTGCCCGCCGATCTGCGGCAGGCGTTCGTGGATGGTCAGAAGGCGGAGGAGTCTCCGCTCGGCAAGACCATCTTCGGCGAAATGATCGCCAACTGCGACCTGGCTCGTGAGAACAACGTGCCGGTCTGCCAGGATACGGGCATGGCGATCGTGTTTGCGGAGATCGGTCAGGACGTACATCTGACCGGCGGCTCGTTCGAGGATGCCGTTACCGAGGGTGTCCGCCGCGGCTACATTGACGGCTACCTGCGCCTGTCGGTTGTCGGCGATCCGCTGCGCCGCGAAAACACCAACGACAACACGCCGTGCATCTTGTACACCTCGGTCGTTCCGGGCGACAAGGTGAAGATCACGGTTGCCCCCAAGGGCTTCGGCTCGGAGAACATGACCCAGATGAAGATGTTCACGCCGGCCGCTACCAAGGCACAGATCGTGGATTTCATCGCGGATGCGTGCATCCATGCGGGTTCCAACCCGTGCCCGCCGATCGTCATCGGTGTCGGTCTGGGCGGCACGAGCGACAAGGCGGCTTACCTTGCTAAGCGTGCGCTGCTGCGTCCGGTCGATCAGCATAACGCAGATCCGGTCTACGCCGAGATGGAGCAGCAGATCCTCGATAAGGTCAACGCTTCCGGCGTCGGTCCGCAGGGTCTGGGCGGCACGGTAACCGCTCTGGCGTGTGCGATCGAGCCGTTCGGCACGCATATTGCCGGTCTGCCGTGTGTGGTCAATATTTCCTGCCACGTTACCCGTCACGCCGAGGGTGAGCTGTAAGCAATCCTGACAAGGACTTGTAAAAGTTCTTGGGGAATATGCTGAACAAATTGTGAACTTCTGAAAAATTGTTGGACAAGTTGCATAGGTTGTGCTATACTGAAGATAGCAAAAACCCAATACCGTTTCTCCCGCACAGCGAGAGACGCGGATAAAGCCATCAAAGGCGGTTTACGCCTGTTAGGAGATGATTTTATGAAGTTCACTATCGTCGAAAGAAAAATCAAGATCGAGGACGAGCTGCGCCAGTACGCATTGCGTAAGGTAGAAAAGCTGGATCGCTACTTCCAGCAGGATTCGGATACCACGCTCACGTTCAGCGAACTGCGCGGCAAGCAGACGGTCGAGATCACGGTGCGTCAGGTCGGTCTGGTCGTACGCGCCGAGGAAACGACGACTGATATGTATGCTTCCGTAGACGGTGCCATCAGCAGCATTGAGCGCCAGATCCGCAAGCATAAGACCCGTCTGGAGAAGCGCCTGCGCGAAGGCGCATTCGACAAGATGGCAGAGCAGAAGGTGGCTCTGACCGAGGAGGATTTCGATGTAGTACGCCGCAAGCGCTTCGACGTAAAGCCGATGAGCGTGGACGAGGCTATCCTGCAGATGAACCTGCTCGATCATCAGTTCTACTTCTTCCGCAACGCCGACAACGACAATATCCACGCCGTTGTTTACAAGCGTGCGGCAGGCGGTTACGGCCTGATCGAGGGCGAGGAGTAAAACCCGCCTGAAACAGTAAAAAGTTGCATTACATAGAACCGGCGGCACACTGCCGCCGGTTCTTTTCGGTCAAAAAGGGGAAACCAAATGAATTTATGTGATATTGAAACAATTCGAGCGGTACTGGGCCGTCACGGCTTCCATTTTTCCAAGTCGCTCGGACAGAACTTCCTGACGGACGAGAGTGTTCCGCGCCGTATCGCGGAGATGAGCGGCGCCGCCGAGTACGGCAACGCGATCGAGGTCGGCCCGGGTATGGGCTGCCTGTCGGCGGAGCTGTGCCAGCGTGCGGATAAGGTCGTGGCGGTCGAGCTTGACCGTGCCCTCATGCCGGTTCTGGCGGAGACGCTCGCGGATTACGATAACTTCGAGGTCGTGCATGGCGATGTGCTCGAAACCGACCTTGCGGCGCTCTGCAAGGAGAAATTCGGAGATGGAAAGGCGATTGCATGTGCCAATCTGCCGTATTACATCACCACTCCGGCAATCACGGCGCTGCTCGAGAGCGGAGCCTTCGAGCAGGTGACGGTCATGGTGCAGAAGGAAGTCGCGCAGCGCATCTGCGCGGAACCGGGTACAGCGGCGTACTCGGCGTTCTCGATTTACGTGCAGTACCACGCCAAGGCGGAGATTCTCTTCGACGTTCCGGCGGACTGCTTTGTGCCTAAGCCGAAGGTGGATTCGGCGGTGCTCAAGCTCGTGCCGCTCGATAAACCGGCGGTCGAGACCAAGGACGAAAAGCTGTTTTTCGCCCTCGTGCGTGCAGCCTTCAATATGCGCCGCAAGACGCTCGTCAACGCCCTCGGTCCGGTGCTCGGCTCGTCGATGAGCAAGGACGAGATCACCGCACTCGTAGAGGCGGCCGGTCTGGACGCTCGCGTCCGTGGTGAACGGCTCAGCCTTGCGGATTATGCGAAATTGGCAGATCTGGCAGCGGAAAAGGTTAATAATTGAGAATTAAAAATGGAGAATGGAAAATTGATGTGAAGGTTTCGGTTTTCTCCGAGATTCGTTGATTCAATCCATTGGAATACGTTATCGTAGGGGCGGACCAGTGTGTTCGCCCTTGTTCACGGTTGGCGGTCGGTTGGATCAGGGCGCACACATTGGTGCGCCCCTACGGAACGTGTGCCGTTGAGGTTAATCGGTGCATATTGTTTAGATTTGGACGCGCATTGCGCGTCCGTTTATAACGATATGCACAGGGTATATACATTACACATTTACCAATCCAAACCTATCCCCACCCTGTGGATAAAAGAAAAAAGGGTTGATTGCATAATGAAGTTGGACACCTAAAAAATCCATAGTGATTTTCCAAACATGGTAGAATGAAGTTTGCACACAACATCTGCCAAGGGAGGGCAATCACTATGG
>CAVLCS010000021.1:0-28687 GCA_963661675.1 Bulleidia sp. | reverse complement strand
CCCACGTCAGCAGGATGATGAACGGGATGGAACGGAACAGGCTGACCAGCTTGTCCAGAATCTGATAAACGATTTTGTTTTCCAGAATGCCGCCCGGTTTGGTGACGGTAATCAGCACGCCCAGTGCCAGACCGAGCACGAACGAGATCGCGCCCGACCAGACCACCATGAGCAGCGTGTCGCCGATGGCTGCGTAGAAGTCCGGCAGCTTTGCCATCACGTTTGGAATGATGTTATTCAGAAACTCTTGCATCCTTGATGACCTCCACTCCTACGTTTTTCTCACTGAGATATGCAATCGCCTGCGTGATCTGGTCACGCTCGCCGCTGATGATGGCTACCGTGCCGCCGATAGGCGCATTCTGCACGATGGCGATATCCGAAAAGATGATGTTGAGTACGATGTTGAACTTGCGCGATACGGTCGAGATAAGCGGCTCGGATACGTTGCGCTGAATGTAGCTCAGGCGGACGATCAGCTCGCCCGGATTGAGCTTGACGACCGGCGAATCCTCCGCGATGAGTTCTTCGATCTTGCGGAGATTGGAGGTCGTGTGGATGAAGTTCTTGGTGATGTCCTCTTTCGGGTTAGCGAAAATGTTGAATACCTCGCCGGATTCGACCATCTTGCCGTGCTCCATGACCGCTACCCGGTGGCAGATCTCCTTAACGACCGCCATTTCGTGGGTGATGATAACGACTGTGATGCCAAGGGTCTCATTCAGGTGCTTGAGCAGCTGCAGGATGGACTTGGTGGTCTGCGGGTCGAGTGCCGAGGTGGCCTCGTCACAGAGCAGCACGTTCGGGTCGTTCGCCAGCGCTCGCGCGATCGCGACACGCTGCTTCTGACCGCCGGACAGCTGCTTGGGATACGCTTCCGCCTTGTCGCCGATGCCGACCAGATCGAGCAGACGCTGTACCTTTTCCGCAATCTCCTGCTTGGAAAGGCCGCTGCCGCGCAGCGGATACGCCACGTTGCCGGCCACGGTTCGCGACGGCATCAGGTTGAAGTGCTGGAAGATCATGCCGATCTTTTTGCGGGCCTGCCGCAGCTCCTTTGCCGAGAGCGACAGCATGTCCTTGCCGTCCACCGTGACGGTGCCGGAAGTCGGCCGCTCGAGCAGGTTGATGCAGCGCACCAGTGTGGACTTACCTGCACCGGAAAAGCCGATAATACCGAAAATTTCGCCCTTATCAATAGAAAGCGAAACATCCTGTACCGCATGAACGGTTCGCTTGCCGCTCACAAACTCCTTCGAGATATGTGACAGTTCTATCAAGAAAATTCCTCCTTATTCCTCTTAGAGGCACACAAAAAAGCGGGAAGCCCACAGCTCCCCGCTTCAGAAAATGCAATGAATCCGCAAGGACGCGCCGCGTCAAACAAGCCGGTTCAAAGTGATTTCGTATTCTGTCGGTCAGGCAGCTTCTGAGCATAATGAGACATGTTCATACACATTCGGCCCGACATTCGTGCGTTTACGTTGAACATTTTTGCTCGCTCCTTTCCGATTCCCTACTGGATTTGTTGGTTATAGAATAGCACTTTCAATTCCCAGTGTCAACCTCGGAATAGTGAGTAATTTCATTTCTGGTGATTTTGACGGTTTTGTATAAATTCAGGACGCGAAATCTTTGCAGATTGACTGGTGATTTCGGCGGTTTGCTGGAATTTGCGGCGGGTTTCTTGGTGGGTGAATTTAGAATTGTACTTTTTATTGGACATCCCCTGTTATATACTGTATATAAAGTTAAACGAGGTGATAGCTATGGATAAAATTTTCTACGCACACACCCGACCGATAAACGAAAACGGTGTCGAACGTACGGAATATCAGCTTCTCTCCGACCACGAAAACAATGTCGGCACACTCTGCGGACAATTTGCCCAGGAATTCGGCGCGCAAGCCGAAGGCTATGAGGCCGGTGCACACCACGACGACGGCAAAGCAACCGCTGCTTTTCAGCATCGTCTGCTCGATAACGGTCCTAAGGTCGATCACGCGACCGCAGGTGCTGTCAATGTTGCCCAGACAAACAATCTTCTCTTGGCTGCCTGCGTCATGGGCCATCACAGTGGACTGCCGGACTTAGGCAGCACGAGCGATCCGGCAGGTGCACCTACCTTCACCGGCAGACTAAGAAAATGGGGCACACCTGCCATTCCGCCGCTTGACCCGGCTTATCCCATTCCGTCGGTCCGGCTGCCGCAGCGTCCGGTCACAAAACCGGAGCTTTCCGAGTCGTTCCGCACCCGCATGCTGTATTCCTGTCTAGTGGACGCGGATTATCTGGACACCGAGCGGTTCATGAAAGGCGCTATGCCGCGCGGCACCGGAGATTCACTCAAAACGCTGCTCACCCGCCTGCAAGCCAAGCTGGATGAGTGGGCCAATCCGGCTTCTGAGCTGAACAAGCTGCGTCAGCAGATTTCGCAAGCGTGTGTAGACGCTGCTGGCAATCCCAAGGGTATTTACACGCTTACGGTTCCGACCGGCGGTGGCAAAACGACCAGTTCTCTTGCTTTTGCTCTGTATCACGCAGTTAAGCACGGTATGAAACGCGTGATTTACGTTGTGCCGTATACCTCTATCATCGAGCAGAATGCCGATGTTTTCCGTAAAATTTTAGGCAATGAGAACGTGCTTGAGCACCATTCCGGTGTGCAGTTTGAAAACGATGAGGAAAACGGCAATCCCGATCCCAAGGCACTGGCCGCCGAAAACTGGGACAGTCCGCTCGTCATCACGACTGCTGTGCAGTTTTTCGAGTCGATGTACGCTAACCGTTCCTCGCAGTGCCGCAAGCTGCACAATCTGGCGAACAGCGTGATTATTTTCGACGAAGCGCAAATGCTTCCGCTGTGCCACCTGATGCCGTGTGTGGCGGCCATCGGCGCTCTGGTAGAGCAGTTCGGCGCGACCGCCGTGCTGTGTACCGCCACGCAGCCGGTACTCGGTGATTTGATACAGAAATTCGCACCATCGCATCCGGCTTCCGAGATTTGCCCGGAAATTCCGATGTATTTTGACAAATTCCGCCGTGTAACATTCCGGCAGACTGGCGTGCTCGAGGACGACGCGCTCGCTGAGCAGCTGTGTGCGCATGAGCAGGTTCTCTGCATCGTCAATTCCCGCAAAGCGGCTCAATCCATCTTTTCCAAGCTGCCGAAGGAAGGCAGTTTCCACCTGTCCACATTGATGGTTCCCGAGCACCGCCGTGCCGTACTCGAGGAAATCCGCCGCCGGCTGAATGACGGTCTGCCCTGCCGTGTTGTATCGACTTCGCTCGTTGAAGCCGGTGTAGATGTGGACTTCCCCGCTGTCTACCGCGAACTGGCGGGTCTGGATTCCATCTTGCAGGCCGCCGGACGCTGCAACCGAGAGGGCAAGCGTACCGCAAAAGACAGTATCGTTACCATTTTCCGCCGCACGGAGAAGGCTCCGCCATTGTTCGGGCAGGCGATCGGCGCAACAAACATTGCGCTCGACGATAATGCTGACCCAGCTTCGTCGCAGACCATGCAGAACTATTTTCGTGTCCTGCGTCAGCTGAACGGCTCCGCGATTGATAAAATCGGTGTGATCGACGCATTTGAACGCGGACGCGGCGGCTCTCTGTATCCGTTTCGTACGATTGCCGAAGCGTTTCATATGATCGATAACGACACGAGAACGGTTTACATTCCCTGGAAGAACGGCGCTACACTGATTGCACATCTGCGGGATGGAGAATGCTCTAAAAAGCTATATCGACAGCTTGGGCAGTACGCCGTGCAGGTGTATGACAAGCATTTCCAGGCATTATATGATGCCGGTGCGCTTCAAACGGCAGATGAAACCAACAGTTTGGACGACCGCAGTGCCATTCTGTGCGATATGTCGCTGTATGATGAGAAAACCGGTTTGTCGCTCAAGTCAGACAGCGGTCAAGCGCTCTGGGGATAAGTTTTCGTGTAAAAAGGAAAACGGGAGAATGTGGTAGCATTCTCCCGATCTTCCTATAATGACACTCCTCTTATTTCAATCCACGCTGTTCCCAGCGACAACGTCACTATAACATATTATATGTATAGTGTAAACATAAAACGATTCCTTATCAGAAAAATCGTTTTATAATTACATTTGCTCTTGAATTATAAAATTATAAGTGCTATACTACAAACATAGACAGGAAATCTTTACCCTGTCTATCAAATAAATCACACCGAAGCCCTGTCACATGTCCCACTCTCTGTTGATATCAAGGAATATCTGGCAAGGCTTCGTAAAGGAGGGAATAATCAATGTCAATCCAAGTTGAAGTCAGCGGTCCATACGCTCTATTCAGCCGACCAGAAATGAAGACTGAACGAGTCAGTTATGATTGCATGACTCCGTCTGCGGCACGCGGTTTGTTGGAAAGTATTTACTGGCACCCTGGTCTGAGATGGATCATCGACCGTATTCACGTCTGTGCGCCGATCCATTTCACCAACATTCGCCGCAACGAGGTGAAGGACACCATCAACGCCCGCTCGGTCAAGGCATGGATTGCCAAACCCAAGGGCGAACTGTATCTGGCCGCTTCGGAAAGCATTCAACAGCGTGCCGCGATGGTGCTCCGCGACGTACATTATGTCATTGACGCGCACTTTGAAATGACGGACAAAGCTGCGCCGACTGACAATCCCGGCAAGTTTCAGGACATCATGAAACGCCGTCTGCGCCGTGGACAGTGTTACAGCATGCCCTACTTCGGCACACGAGAATTTCCAGTGAAGTTTGAACTCTGTGAAGAACTGCCGCCTTGTCCGGAGGAACTGCTCGGTGAACACGATCTCGGCTGGATGCTGCTCGACATGGATTACAGCGATCCCGCCAATATCACGCCGATGTTTTTCCGCGCCAAGCTGGTAAATGGTGTCATGGAGGTTCCCCCGATTCACAGTGCGGAGGTGGTCAAATGATTTTGCAGGCGCTGACGCAATATTACGATGCTCTCAATGCCCGCGGTGAAATTGATGCGCCCGGCTGGGGCAGACCGAAAATCAGTTATGCGCTCCAGCTGCGCGAGAACGGTGAACTGGCCCAGGTTATTCCGCTGCTGCATGAAGTGGATTCGGGCAAAAAGAAGGTTCTCCGTCCGGTCGAGGATATTCGCCTGCCTGCGGCAGTCAAGCGTTCTTCCGGCGTAGCATCCAACTTTATGTGGGATAATTCGGCGTATCTGCTTGGCATAGACGCAAAAGGCAAGCCGGAACGCAGTCTGCAATGCTTTCATGCCGCCGCAGAGCTGCATCACAAGCTGTTAGATGATGTGGATTCTCCTGCCGCACACGCAATTCTCTCCTTTTTTGACACATGGCAGCCTGCCGAAGCCGCACAGCACCCTGCACTTATCGACAATTTCGATAACATCATCACCGGTGCCAATCTGGTATTTTATGTGAATGGACAGTATCCGGCAGACGATCCCGCCACCTGTGCTGCATGGCAGGCGCACTACGATGGCGATTCCGATGCACCAAAGCAGCAATGCCTTGTCACCGGTGAATTAGACGAGATTGCCGCCGTTCATCCTGCTATCAAGGGTGTCCTCGGCGCACAGTCCAGCGGTGCCGCACTGGTATCGTTCAACGCTCCCGCATTCTGCTCCTACGGTCACGAGCAGAACTACAACGCGCCCATCGGCAAGCATGCTGCGTTCGCTTACACGACGGCGCTCAACCACCTGCTGGCTGACCGCGAACACACGCAGTACATCGGCGATACCACTGTTGTTTGCTGGGCGGAGACTGCAGAGCCGCAATACGCTGACTTTTTCAGCGGTCTTATGGGCAATAACACGAAAAGCTGGTCGGATAATGATCTGTCCGCAGCACTCAAGCACCTTGCAAACAGCGAACCATGCGAGGAACTAAATCTTGACCCTAACCGTGCGTTCTACATTCTCGGTCTTGCACCCAATGCCGCACGGCTGAGCGTCCGTTTCTTCTACAAAAACACATTCGGTACATTGATGAAGAACATTAACAAGCACTACGAGCGTCTGGAAATCAAGCGTCCGTCCAAAGCACCCACCGGATTTCTGCCGCTGTGGCAGCTGCTTGCCGAAACCGTCAACCTGAGCGCCCGCGACAAAAAGCCGAGTCCGGTTATGGCCGGTGCGACCGCTCGTGCCGTCTGGAATGATGACCGCTACCCTGCTGCACTGCTGAACGGCGTTATGCTCCGTATTCGTGCAGATTCCGAGGTGAACTGGCGGCGTGCTGCAATTATCAAAGCGTACTACTTAAAGAATGAGGACAAAGACTGTCCCAAGGAGGTTTTAACTGTGAGTCTAAATGAATCCAGCACCAATATTCCCTATACGCTTGGACGGCTGTTCTCGGTATACGAAGCCGTACAGCAGGCAGCAAATCCGGGTATCAATGCCACCATCAAAGACCGGTATTTCAACTCTGCCGCTGCAACGCCTGCCACAATCTTTCCGATTCTCGGCAACCTGTGTCAGAAGCATCTGCGCAAGCTGGATAAAGGCTTGCAGACGTATTACAATCATCAGATTGGGCAAATCAAGGATATTTTCGGTGAAGAATATCCCACACGTTTGAGCCTGCCGCAGCAGGGCTCGTTTGACCTCGGCTACTACCATCAGACACAAAAGCGTTACACCAAAAAGGAGGACAAGTAAATGGAACCCATCAAAAACCGCTATGAATTCGTAATCTTTTTCGACGTGGAGAACGGCAATCCGAACGGCGATCCGGATGCAGGCAACATGCCGCGTATTGACCCGGAGACCGGCTACGGTCTGGTAACAGATGTATGCCTCAAGCGCAAAATCCGCAACTATGTGGAGATGGCCAAGGAAGGCGAACCCGGTTATCGCATTTACGTCAAGGATGGTGTACCGCTCAACCGCAGCGACGCGGAAGCCTGCGATTACGTCGGCGTAGAACCGAGCAAGCTCAAGGACGCCAAGAAGAAGGACGATCAACTTGACAGCAAGCTGCGCGACTTCATGTGCCAGAATTTCTACGATATCCGCACATTTGGTGCCGTTATGACCACTTTTGTGAAGGGTGCGCTCAACTGCGGACAGGTTCGCGGTCCGGTACAGCTTGGCTTCGCCCGCAGTGTGGATCCTATTGTTCCGCAGGAAGTCACCATCACCCGTGTTGCCATCACCACCGAGGCTGACGCAGAGAAAAAGGGCACCGAAATGGGCCGCAAATACATCGTGCCTTACGGTCTGTACCGCGCAGAAGGCTATGTTTCCGCTAATCTGGCTCGCAAGACAACCGGTTTCTCTGAGGACGACCTCGAACTGCTGTGGACGGCGATCATCAACATGTTCGAGAACGATCACTCGGCCGCTCGCGGCAAGATGGCTGTGCGCCAGCTGATCGTGTTCAAGCACGATTCCGAACTGGGTAATGCACCCTCGCACAAGCTGTTTGATCTGGTCCATGCCGAGCACAACGAAGACGTTATTGCACCGCGTGCATACACAGACTACACCATTACGGTTGATGAATCCGCTCTGCCGGACGGCGTGACCTGCAAGGTGCTGGGGTAATCTACGCTGAGGAGGATTTCCTCCAACTCTCCGGTCTGCAGCACTTCGCGTTCTGCCGTCGGCAGTGGGCGCTCATCCACGTCGAGCACCAGTGGGCCGAGAACTACCGCACGGTGGACGGCTCAATCCTTCACGAAAAGGCGCACGACGGCGGCACGGAGAGCCGCGGTGATCTGTTAATCGTTCGTGCCATGCGGATTCACTCTACAACACTCGGCGTGTCCGGCGAGTGTGATGTGGTGGAGTTTCATCGCTCGGAAAACGGTATTACCCTGCAGGGCCGCGATGGCCTGTGGACACCGTTTCCGGTCGAGTACAAGCGCGGCAAGCCCAAGCCGCACGACGCAGATGAGCTGCAGCTGTGCGGTCAGGCGATGTGTCTCGAGGAAATGCTGTGCTGCCAGATTGCCGAAGGTGCGCTGTTCTACGGTGAGCCGCGCCGCCGGACACCGGTCGAATTTACCGACGAACTGCGGCAGCGTGTGCGTGACAGTCTTGCCGAAATGCACGACTATCTGCGCCGCGGCTACACGCCCAGAGTGAAACCGCAGAAAGGCTGCTCAGCCTGCTCGCTCAAGGAGCTGTGTTTACCTAAGCTGATGAAGGCGAAATCGGTCTCCGGCTACCTGAAAGGAGCGTTGGATGAATGAAAAAGCTGCTCAACACGCTGTTTGTCACCTCGGAGGACGCATATTTGACGCTCGACGGCGAAAACGTTGTCGTCAATCGCGAAAAACAGGTTACGGCCCGTTTTCCGCTCCATGCGCTTGCCGGGATCGTCAGCTTCAGCTACGCAGGCGCGTCTCCGGCACTGATGGGCGCGTGCGCAAAACGCGATGTGAGCCTGTCATTCTGTACGCCACGAGGGCGGTTTCTGGCGCGGACCTGCGGCGTGAGCAACGGCAATGTGCTGCTCCGACGTACACAATATCGTGTCGCTGATGACCCGCCGCAAGCCTGTCGTGTGGCTCGCATGATGGTGTTCGGCAAGATTTATAACGCGCGCTGGAGCATCGAGCGCACCTGCCGCGACCACGCCATGCGTGTGGACACGGACATGCTCAAAGCCGCTTCGGCCAAGCTGAAAGCGCTGCTGCCGCAAGTGCAGGCAGCGACCGATCTCAATTCTCTGCGCGGACTGGAAGGCGCAGCCGCGGCTGTTTATTTCGATGTGTTTGACCAGTTGATTCTCAACCGCAAAGACGTGTTTTCGTTCACCGGACGCTCCCGCCGTCCGCCGCTTGACCCGTGCAATGCGCTGTTATCGTTCGCCTATTCCCTGTTGGCGAACGACTGCGCCGCCGCACTGGAGGCCGTCGGACTGGACAGCTATGTCGGCTTTCTTCACACCGACCGGCCGGGACGGCAGTCGCTTGCCGCCGATTTAATGGAAGAACTGCGGCCGTGTTTCGCAGACCGGTTTGTGCTCTCGGCCATCAATCTGGGTAAGTTTGTCGCGAAGGACTTTGAGACGCAGGAGAACGGTGCAGTTTATCTCTCAGAAAATGCCCGCAAAACCTTTTTGCAGAGCTGGCAAGAGAAAAAACGCGAGGAAATCCGTCACCCATACCTTGATGAAAAGCTGTCATGGGGCATGGTGCCCTATGCGCAGGCGCTGCTGCTGGCACGCTATTTACGCGGCGATACGGACGATTATCCGCCGTTTTTGTGGAAATGAGGTGCCGAATATGCTGGTTGTAATTACATATGATGTCAACACCGAGACCGCCGCTGGACGCAAACGCCTGCGACAGATTGCCAAACAGTGCGTCAATTATGGGCAGCGTGTGCAAAATTCTGTGTTTGAGTGCCTAATTGACGCGGCTCAGTGCCGTATGCTGCAGCAAAAGCTGTGCTCTATCATGGACGAGGAGCTGGATAGCCTGCGGTTTTACTATCTTGGCAACAAGTACGAGAGCAAGATTGAGCATTTCGGCGCAAAACAGGGCTATGAGCCGGAAGGCGTGCTTATGGTGTAAGGCGGTGCGAAGCGTAAGTAAACAGGATACCCTGGGCGCTTCGCACCAGAATTTTCGGTAGAATCGCTGTAAGATTCTATCGAGTGTCAAATTTTCAACTTGTGTTTTGTGCAAGTTTGCGAGAAAATACAAGTAGATTGTTTGTTTTGTGAAAATCATCAGAGTTATTTTGGTGGTTTTTGCTGTCGCTCCCTTCGCGGGAGCGTGGATTGAAATATTCTTTTCTTGTGCAATTTTTGCACCTACTGTGTCGCTCCCTTCGCGGGAGCGTGGATTGAAATCTCTAATGCACTAATCGCTCCACTAGTGCGTACGTCGCTCCCTTCGCGGGAGCGTGGATTGAAATTCCATCTGCTGGAGAAGTTCCACTGTACGTTTATCGTCGCTCCCTTCGCGGGAGCGTGGATTGAAATCAAAAACTGGTTACTTATCCATAAACTGCCCCACTTGTCGCTCCCTTCGCGGGAGCGTGGATTGAAATTGCAAAACATGGAGAAGTCGAAAAAGTAAAGGAGTCGCTCCCTTCGCGGGAGCGTGGATTGAAATTAGCGCGCCGATTGCTCCACTAGTGCGCACCAATTGGTCGCTCCCTTCGCGGGAGCGTGGATTGAAATTCTGTGTCTATATAATAGCATAGCACAAGCCCTATGTCGCTCCCTTCGCGGGAGCGTGGATTGAAATTTAAATTGTATATTATAAACAAATATCTGTCGCGTCGCTCCCTTCGCGGGAGCGTGGATTGAAATTCCGTCCTAAACCCGCAACAAATCTCCCAGCAACCCGTCGCTCCCTTCGCGGGAGCGTGGATTGAAATAATGTGATAAAGTGTTAGTGCAACAGCATAATAGTCGCTCCCTTCGCGGGAGCGTGGATTGAAATCACGCTGTTCTTAGGCGTATGCTTAATGAAATAAGGGTCGCTCCCTTCGCGGGAGCGTGGATTGAAATACCTTGTGGGTGCAAAAACGATTGTAGGGCATTCTGGTCGCTCCCTTCGCGGGAGCGTGGATTGAAATAGCAGATGGAGAAGTCGAAAAAGTAAAGGAGCAAAAGTCGCTCCCTTCGCGGGAGCGTGGATTGAAATATTGTATCTATATTATAGCATATCTGCGTCAATTTGTCGCTCCCTTCGCGGGAGCGTGGATTGAAATATATAGGAATATAGGGGAACATATCATAGTAAACGTCGCTCCCTTCGCGGGAGCGTGGATTGAAATAATGATACAAGTTATCAATAATTTTCTGTCAAGAGGTCGCTCCCTTCGCGGGAGCGTGGATTGAAATAAAATACGGGGAAAGCGAAAAAGTAAAGGAGCAAAAAGTCGCTCCCTTCGCGGGAGCGTGGATTGAAATTAATAGTAACCGCATGAGAACGCGCCTATAATCGTTGTCGCTCCCTTCGCGGGAGCGTGGATTGAAATTTTGTATATCGCTGTTTATGCCGTCTTTGCTATGTCGCTCCCTTCGCGGGAGCGTGGATTGAAATCATAAATTGGTATCCATAAATTGTAAATGTTAAGTCGCTCCCTTCGCGGGAGCGTGGATTGAAATGGCTTATAGTTTTACCTTGAGGGCTTAAAAACGAGTCGCTCCCTTCGCGGGAGCGTGGATTGAAATGCTTTTTCTCGTGCAGGAATGGAATTTGAAAATGTCGCTCCCTTCGCGGGAGCGTGGATTGAAATTTATTATGACAAAGTACACGCAAAAACAGATCCGGTCGCTCCCTTCGCGGGAGCGTGGATTGAAATTCTTAGTTAGAAGTCAGAGAAGACTTTGCCAGACGTCGCTCCCTTCGCGGGAGCGTGGATTGAAATTTGCTATGCTGTTTTGCCCAGTGTAGTAAGGGCGGTATGTCGCTCCCTTCGCGGGAGCGTGGATTGAAATTATCAACCGCCGCTTTGCTTTCGCGTGCGGTATCGTCGCTCCCTTCGCGGGAGCGTGGATTGAAATGTATTCAAGCTGCTGGATAAGGCCGTCATGCGAGTCGCTCCCTTCGCGGGAGCGTGGATTGAAATAGGTTGCTATGGCGGCCGTAGCATCCTCTCAGGGTCACCGTCCTCCACGGACGGTGTGGATTGAAATGGGTTGATGCCGGTCGGCTCGATCCAGAACAGCGGCGTCACCGTCCTCCACGGACGGTGTGGATTGAAATACGTCATACTCAATCAGAGAGCGAATCTGCTTATCGTCACCGTCCTCCACGGACGGTGACAAATCCATCCCCACACAACATTTTCTCCAACCCGACTAAAACATTTGCACATGTCATGACACATGTGCTATAATAGCTGTAAAACTGCTATCGGCAGCGCCGCGCAATCCAGACCGCGACATGCTGCGGGGGAAGGAGCAAAAACGAATGAAAGCATATTTTGACAGCGTGGAAAAGGAGGTTCCGGAACAATTACGGCAGGTTTTCCTGGACCGGCGTGACACCGCCGTCATCACGATCGACATGCACGACGGCCACCTGTCCACCGACCCGGACTGCCCGTGTCCGTCTCCGCGCGGCCGTGAGATCATCGAGCCGCTCAACCAGTTTATGAACGACGCACGCGCACTCGGACTGCCGATCATCCATGTCCGCTCGACACTGCGCAAGGGCGGTGCGGACGAAAAACTGTTTCCGTCGGCGTGGCGCATGACGTTCCCGGTCACGGTCGGCGAGATTCCCAACATCGCGGAACACGCCATCGAGGGCACGCGCTGGAACAAGATGTCCATCGACGTACACGACGAGGACTACATGGTGACGACCAAAAAGCGCCTGAGCGCGTTCTATCCGACCGATCTGGAGCTGCTGCTGCGCAACCTCGGCATCCGCCGCGTGGTGCTCACCGGCTGCATGACCGACTGCTGCGTCATCAACACAGCCTTCGATGCGGCAAACCGCGATTTCCGCGTGGTCGTGCCGCGCGACCTGACCCGCGGCTCCGAGCACCTCGAAGAGCCTGCGCTGCGTATGATCTCGCTGCATCTGGGACTTGTCGTGGATTCGGACGCGCTACTCGACGAGTGGCGTTCGCAGGACTAAATCAAACTAACATAAAGAGAAAACAAGGTGACTCAACATGAAAATCGGCAGAACAGAGAAAATCTGGCTGGCATCTGTGCTTTTCTTCTGGGTATTCTATAATTTCCCGGGATTCCCGCCTTACGGCACTGAAACTGGGTGCATCGTACACGGTCTGATCAGCTTTATCGGCACGGTGCTGTCCGTGTACATCGGCTGCAAGCTGACCGAAAAGGAATATCCTCTCATCGAGGACGAGGAACAGGACGAAACGGCAGAGGATACTTCCGTTTCCAACACCAAACAGGATAAATAAAGGATATCAGAGAAATGACAACACAGGGTTTACTTTCCGGCAAAACGGTATGGATCGTTTTTGCGGCATATTTTCTATTTTTAATCATTATCGCTCGCTACACCACCTGGAAGGAAAAGCGTGACGCAGGCAAGGTGGATCTGCAGGGCGGCCGCTTCAAGTGGCCGGTCATGGTTATGACCTACATCGCCTCCTGCATGAGCGTCTGGGTATTTTTCGCAGGCCCGGGCGCGTATTACCGCTATGGACTGGGCTATTTCTTCTCGGAGATGTGCATCTACTCCATGTTCCCGATCATCTGCTATTTTACGATGACCAAGGTTTGGCTGGTCAACCAGCAGAAACATTTCACGACTCCGGCGGATTTCTTCTTCTGCCGCTACAAGTCCAAGGCACTGACCGTTATCATCGACATTGTTTACATCGTCTGTGCTGTACCGTTCATCTCGGCGGTGCTGGTGGCCGGCGGACGCGCAGCTGAGGTAGCCACCGGCGGTGCGGTATCCTCGCAGACGTTTACGCTGATTTGCGGCATCATTATGAC
Source organism: Bulleidia sp. (assembly GCA_963661675.1). Lineage (GTDB taxonomy): Bacteria > Bacillota > Clostridia > Oscillospirales > Butyricicoccaceae > Agathobaculum. The sequence goes on along the minus strand of CAVLCS010000021.1, from coordinate 15,273 downwards.
GGTATTCGTCATGCTCGGCGGCGTAAAGTCCACCGCACTGGCGGACGCGGTACAGGGTTGGTTCTTCATTCTGGCGCTGTGGGCAATCATTTTCGTCACGCTCAAGATCGTATTCAACGGCTCCATCATTGAGGCCTTCCAGACCGTCCGCGTACAGACGCCGGACTGGTTCTCCTACCCCGGCCCCATCGGCGTGTGCACCTATCCGTCGCGCGTCAGCTATCCGCTTGCGTGCGCCTTCGGCTACACGCTGCTGCTCCCGCAGGTTTTCGTGCGCTCGGGCTATTACAGCGCCGGTCTAAAGGACCAGCGTCAGATGGCGTTCCTCGCACCGTTCCTGCAGATCATTGTCTGGGGCGGCACGATGCTCATCGGTCTGGTTGCTCTGGCGGCCATGCCGAATCTGACCAGCTCGGAGACCGAACTGGTTATCCCGTACATGTGCAACATCATCGCGGGCACGCACGGTCTGCTCGCACAGATTCTGATGATCGTGTTCCTCATCGGCGTACTGGCGGTCGGTCTGTCCACCGCAAACGCACTGCTGATGGTTATGTCGTCCATCATCTACAAAGACCTGCTCGTCGGCATCGGCCACTGCAAGTTCAAGGCGTCCGAGACCTCGGTCGTTCGTGTCGTTATTCTCCTGTTCGGTGCCGTGACGGTCGCCGTATCGCTCATGCACTGGGAATACGTCTACAATCTGATGATTTTCGCGGATTCTCTGGTCGAATCGCTGTTCCCGGCCCTGGTATTCGGCATCTACTGCAAGTGGGCGACCCGCAAGGCAGCCATCACCTCGATTTCGGTCGGCGCGATCATCATCTGCCTGACCTTCTTCGTCTGGGATCTCGGCTACGTCTGGTACGGCACCATCGGTCTGGCGACCGCGCTTGTGCTGATGTATGTGGTCTCCAAGCTGACCAAGGACGACCCCAAGGACAGCGAGGACTTCTATGAGGCGCTGGACTCGGGTCACAGACGCTTTATGCGCATCAAAGCAAAGATTAAGTAACGGCAGGAGGGCGAAATCCAATGATACGATTTACGCTCAATGGCACACAAATTGAAATAGAAGACGGCGAAAACCGCACGCTGCTCGAGTTTTTGCGCAACGTCAAGTGCATGAAAGGCACGAAAGAAGCCTGCAGCACCGGTCACTGCGGTGCGTGCAGTGTGCTGGTGGACGGCAAGCTGATGCGCTCATGCGTGACGCTTGTGCGCCGTCTGGACGGCAAAGCGGTCGAGACCATCGAAAACGCACCGAACGACACCATGCTGCCGGTGATTCAGCGCTCGTTCCTCGATGTCGGTGCCGTGCAGTGCGGCTTTTGCACTCCGGGCATGGTCATCGCGACCAAGGCTCTGCTGCTGCACAATCCGGCGCCGAACGAGCCGGAAATCTACGACGGCCTGAAAAACAACTACTGCCGCTGCACCGGCTACGTCAAGATCATCGAGGCCGTCAAGCTGGCGGCAGCACGGCTGCGCGGCGAAAATCCGGATATCGACAGCTTCCGCAGTCACGAAAGCACGGTCATCGTGGTCGGTGAAAACCAGGTCGTGCCGCCGATTGCGGGTTCCGCGGTCGGCAAGTCGGTCTGGGATGTGGACGGCATGGACAAGACCGGCGGCAGGCTGAAATTCTGCGACGACTACACCGCCGAAGACATTGGCGCGGATACGCTGCTGCACGGTGCGTTTGTCTGGGCGCCGGTGCCGCACGCAAAAATCAACGCCGTGGACTACACCGCCGCCGAGCAGGCGGAAGGCGTGGTGCGCATCGTGACCGCGGCCGACGTGCCCGGCATGAACAAAATCGGCACCTGGACACCCGAACAGCCGGTTTTCAGCACGGATGAGGTGCGCTTTCTCGGTGATCATCTGGCGCTGGTCGTTGCGGATACGGCCGCGCACGCGAGAGCGGCTGTCAAGCTGGTCAAGATCGACTACGAGGAGCTGCCTGGCATCTACACCATGGCGGACGGCTACCGCAAGAACAGCTTTATCGTGCATACCGGCCGCGTCAGCGGCGATGTCGAGCAGGCCAAGCAGCAGCCGAACATGGTAAAACTCAACGTCTCCAAGGATATCGAGCCGCAGGAGCATGCCTGCATGGAGCCGGTTTCCGCCATCGGCATGGTGCAGGACGGCAAAACCATTCTCTATGCCTGCACACAGGCGCCGTTTGAGATTCGGAGCATGCTGGCGAAGATTCTGGACAAACCGGAGGAGGATATTCGCGTTATTGTAACGCCGCTCGGCGGCGGCTTCGGCAAAAAGTGCGACTCCTTCCTCGAGGCTCCGGCGGTTGTGGCCGCTCACGCGTGCGGTCAGCCGGTCAAGATCACGCTGACGCGCAAGGAAGATTTGCTTCTCACCACCAAGCGCCACGGCTACCACACGGATTACGAGATCGGCTTTACGCCGAACGGCAAATTTCAGTATCTGGACTGCCGCATGTTCTCGGACGGCGGCCCGTATGAGTGCGAAAGCTACGGCACGCTGATGACGGGTGCGCTGATGAGCGGCGGACCGTACATCATTCCCAACGTCAAAGTGGAAGGCTCGGCGATTCGCAACAACAATCTGCAGGGCGGTGCGTTCCGCGGCTATGGCATCAATCAGGCGGCGATTTCGATCGAGACCGCGATGGATATGATGGCGGAAAAGCTGGGCATCGACCCGTTCGAGCTGCGCCGCCGCAACGCCGTTTATCCGGGTGCGACCTCGGTCGGCGGTGAGGTGCTCAAATACAGCATGGGCATGATGGACACCATCAACCAGTGCGAAAAAAGTTTGCGAAAAGCACTCAAAGAATACGAAGGACAGTATCCCAACGGCAGTAAAGTGCTCGGATGGGGTATGGCGTCCGGATTTAAGAATGTCGGCGTCGGCAAGGGCATTTTCACCGATGACGGCGCCTGCAAGCTGATCCTGCAGGGCGACGGACGGCTGCACATGATCGTTTCCGGCACGGATATGGGACAGGGATTCCGCACGGCGATGACGCAGATCGCGGCGGAAACGCTCGGCATGGATATCGAGAACATTTACATCACCAACGGCGACACCGAACTGACCATTCCGACCGGCGAGTCGGTTTCCGAGCGGCAAACGCTGTGCGGCGGACGTGCGGTGTATGAGGCGTGCGTCAAGCTCAAGCAGGATTTGGACAGCCGTCCGTGGCAGCCGGGCGAGGAACGCCGTGCCGAATACTATTACGCGTCCGACCCATGCTTTGCCATCGGCGATTTCGCCGGTGCCAAGGAACGCGGCGCAAAATACCGCAACTTTCCGGCGTATGCGTACGCCACACAGGCCGCTATCGTTGAGGTGGACAAGGAGACCGGCAAGGTCCGTCTGCTCAAAATCATCGCGGCACACGATGTCGGACGCGCCATCAATCCGCACATTATCGAGGGCCAGATGCACGGCTCCTGCTCGATGGGACAGGGTTACGCGCTGACCGAAGGCTACCCGACCAAGGACGGCTATCCGGTCAAGACGCTGTACCGTCAGCTGGGTCTGCCGCGTGCCGAGGATACGCCGGATTACGAGATCATTCTGATCGAGGACCCGGAACCGCAGGGACCGTTCGGCGCCAAGGGCATTTCCGAGGTCGCGACCGTGCCCATCACACCGGCGATTCTCAACGCCGTGTCGCGGGCCATCGGCGTGCGCATCAATAAAGTGCCCGCGTCTCCCGAGGTCGTGCTCGAGGCCATCCGCACCGGCAAATGTGAGGTTCCGACCATGGAACAGCAGATTCGAGAGTTGGAGAAGGATTGAGCGTGTCACCGTCCATTGGACGGTGGGGATTGAAATTACACTGACACTGCCGGCGAAGTCACTATACCGTGTCACTATTCTCCATGAACAGTGCGGATTGAAATGAGAAGCGTATGCAGGAGATGGCAACCACAAGCGCGTCACTGTCCTCTATGGACGGTGTGAATTGAAATATTACCTTCGGAACAGTGAAGAAAGTTGGATACTCATCATTTCCCTTATGGGAGCGCGGATTGAAATCAGGTAATGGTAGCTGCCTTGTTACGGTCGAGAGACACCACAAAACCCCGGAACCTTCCCTTAGAAGGTTCCGGGGTTTTGCCATTGTATTCACTTCTCCATCAAAAACGAAATCACAACATCGGACATTTTCAGCCGATGATCGGACAAAAAGTGGTCGGTCGGCCAGACCTCGTACCGGAACTGCGTTCCGCCTGCCTGCTCTACGGCATTTTTCAGTGGCTCACAGTGCAGTTTAGGCGGCGTATAGATATCCAGTGCACCGCCGATGCACAGCACCGGCTTGTGTGCCAGACCGTCGGCGACACTCTCCAGCCGAAGTGTATCGCTGTTCTCGGTGGCCTCGTGCAGCAGAGCCGCACCGCTCGTACCGTTCAGCCAGTTGCCGCTGTCGTCGAGCACGTCGCAGACGATTTGATACGCCTGCGCATCTTCCTTCTCGATCACCGGCAAACGGCCGATATCGCACGGCGTCAGCAGTACAGCACGCTTGATCTCGGGTCTTGCGGCGGAAAGCTGTCCGCAGGCGAAGCCGCCCAGACTGTGCCCGACTGCGTATATTTTATCCTTATCAAAGCCGTATTTCTCGTCACTCAGGATAAAATCCAGCACGGTATGTGCGTCCTCGAGGTTATGCGCCAGCGCGTAATCGCCGTCACTGCCCCAGCTTCCGCTGTAATGGAACATCATCACATGAAAGCCTGCACGCCGTAAATCCTGCGCTAAATCCACATTCTTTTCACAGCCGGGAATGCCGTGCAGCATCAAAACCGTCGGGTGCGGACCTTCTCCGCCTGCCGTGTACAACACGGACAGCAGCCGTCCGCGCTTGCCGCGAATCAGCACACCGTGCACGTCCGGGCGGAACGGACTGTCGCCGTAATGTGTTTCACTACATCGAAATTGCTCATTCATAGGTGTTATTTTCTCCAAAAATCAGTCGTTTTTCTGGTTATTGAGGTTCTTTTTATACCAGTCCTTGCCGTACAGGAAGCGCGTTACCAGCATGGACGCGACCGTATCGCCGCAGGAGTTGACCAGCGTGCAGCCTGCGTCGAACAGCTGCGTCATCATCAGCAGGACCGGCAGGGCGATGGACGGGAAACCGAACGCCGAGATAACCATAGTCTCCATGGCCGCGCCGCCGCCCGGCACCGAGGATACGGCAACCGAACCGGCCACCGCGATCATGATTGCGAACGCATAATCGCCGATGCTGTTCAGCGGGTGCGAGAACAGCGCACAGCACAGCGCAATCTCGTAAATGGTGGCGATGCAGGCGCCGTCCATATGGCAGGTTGCGCCGACCGGAATGACCACCGAGCTTACCTCACGCGGCACGCCCATCTTGTCGCAGGCGTCCATCTGGAGCGGGATAGCCGCCGCAGAGGAACGGGTGCCGAGAGCGGTCAGTGCCGGTGTCAGAATGTTCTTGAAAAAGTTCTTTACACCCCACGGACCGGCGGCCAGGAAGGCGTAAAGTGCCAGAAATACAAAGAAGTACACGATCGTTGCGGGATAGTAGATGAGCAGTCCGCGGGCATAACTTTTGAGCAGGTCCGGGCCGTAGGTGCCGGTCAGATTAGCGAAGTACGCTAACAGACCGATCGGCGCCAGCTTCATCAGCATGGAAACCATCTTGTAGAACACGAGCGACATGTTGCTCAGCCAGTCCGCAACCGGCTTGCCTTTCTCGCCGAGCGAGGAAACCGCTACGCCAAAGAACACCGTGAACACGATCAGCGCAAGGATATGCGCACGCGAGATGACCAGCGGGAAGTCCTCCACCGTGAAGGTGCTGACGATCTGGTCGCCGATACCCATGGCCGCAGTGGATTCACTGGCCGCTTCTGCCGCGCCCATCTGGATGGACGTATCCACACCGAACACACCGGTAACGAAAAACATGTAAATACCCGCGATGGCCGCCGTCACGATGAAAAAGCCGATCGTGAGCGCAAGCAGCTTGCCGACACGTTTGGTATCCGCGATATTCGCGATCGAGCCTGCGATCGAGAAGAAGATGAGCGGCACCAGCAGCACGAACAGCAGGTTCAGCCAAATCTGGCCGATTGGGTACAGCACCGCGGCTTTTTCGCCCAGTGTCAGGCCCAGAATGGCGCCGACGATAACAAATGCAATTAGTATCAGCGGGTCTCGATAGGACGATTTTTTCTTTATCGTTTTCTCTTTCATAATCATTTCTCCTCATCATTCCGCATGATTTTGTGAATTCCCCTATATCATACTTCGTTAGTAGGTTTAACTGCATTATACCACCGTGAGCGTAAAATGCAAGCAAAACCTACTAAATTAGCAGGAATATTTTCAATATAAAAGCGACAACCGCAGACTGCCTGATAGGCCGTCTGCGGTTCTTCACATTTTTCACTTGTTTTCCGTCTGTTTTTTGACCGCTTCCGCGATTTTCCGATACTCCGGCACGTCCACGCCGTACTGGTCTGCCAGACGCACGACCTGATAGATCAGGCCGTCCACCTCGGACTGCTTGCCGGCCTCCATGTCGCGCTGCATCGAGGTAGACGCGGTAGGCGCAAGCGCGTCCAGAATGCGCAGGTTGCGCTCGACCAGCTCGTCCGGCTTGTCCTCGAGCGGAATACCCATCTTGTCCGCTAGCGCAACAACCTCTCGAATCAGGCGCACGAAGCTGTCGCGCACCTCACCCGGGTGCTGCATTTCGGCGGCTTTGGCGTGATAATACTGTCCGCAGGCCGCATTCGGCGACACATACGCGAACTTGAGCAGCGTGTCACGCTCGACATACGGCGAGTACACCGGAGAGATTCCGGCGTTTTTCAGGTCGGTCTCGACCTGCTGCAGCACCGGATGGTCGGTCTTGTGGTTCGGCAGACCGTACACGATGCGGCAGATGTCGCCGTGCTTCTGGATGACGCCCGGTTCGATCATGTTGGACGAAATGTAAATGCAGCCGTCCGTGACGAGCAGCTCGGGCAGCTCGGCCTGCAAAGTACGGCCGGTGCCGTAGATGTTGAGCACCGGAATCACGATCGTGTCCTTGCCGGCCGCCTTGCGGATGAACGGCACGGTGTCCGCAAGCGAATATCCCTTGACGCACACGAAAATTACATCCGGTGCAGGCGCACCCTGTTCCCGCTCGGCGAGAAAACCGTCCATGTCGATGGCCTTGACCGGAATGGTCTCGCGCTCGTTTTCGCCGGATACGAGCGTCAATCCGTGCTTCTGCATGGCCGCAAGATGCTTTCCGCGTGCAATAAGCGTGGTATCTGCGCCGGATTTGGTCAGATACGCACCGACCGGTCCGCCGACACCGCCCGCGCCGATGATCATATAACGAAGCTTCATCGTCTGTTCCTCCGATTGCCTTTTTCTGCATTATAGCATAATTCCCACGAATTATCCACAAAGCTGTGGATACTTTTGTGCAATCCTGCTTTTTTCGCCATTTGGCAGCATCTTTCATTGCTTTCGCCGTATCTGCAGGATATAATGAAATTGTATGTAAATCTTTCGCCTGTCCTATCCGTTCGACAGGATTCGACAGTCTGTAAGGAGGTCATTTGCATGACCGGAAAACCCAAAAAGAAAAGCACGGGCATCGTCAACGCCGGCATCGGCGCACTGGCGGTCGTGCTGGCTATATTGATCGTCTGGATGATGAACCTGGTTTCCGGCATTCAGGGCACGGCCCGTATCGTCAACTACGCCGGACTCGTGCGCGGCAAGACGCAGCGTATCGTCAAGCTGGAGATTTCCGGGCAGCCGCAGGACGGCATGATTGCGGATATTGATGCGTTCATCGATGGATTGCGCTTCGGCGATGACGAGTTAAGTCTTGTGCGGCTGAACGACGACGCGTTCCAGACCAAAATGCAGGAACTGGACGACTATTTTCAAACTCTCAAGCAGGAAATCGACCGCGTATGCGCAGTCGGTGCGGACAACACGGACATTATTCCCATCAGCGAAACCTTTTTCGGCATCTGCGATGACGCGACCGGTCTGGCGGAAGCGTACTCTCAGCGCAAGGCAACCTCGCTTTCCGTACTGGAAAAGTACATCACGGCGGATATTGTCGTGCTCATGCTGCTGATCGGCTACCAGCTGTTTCAGGCGCTCCGCACAGCCGCGATGAACCGTGCGCTGCAGCACAAGGTCTATCTGGATACCGCGACCGGTCTGCCCAACAAGAGCAAATGTGAAGAACTGCTCGATGATCCGACGCCGCCTGCGCCGGACACCGGCGTGTGCAGCTTTGACCTCAACAATCTGCGCCGCATCAACAACAGCATGGGCCACGAGGCCGGTGACGCATACATCCGGCGGTTTGCGGTCGCACTGCGGGCGGCTATGCCTGCCGAGCACTTTGTCGGCCGTGCAGGCGGCGATGAATTCCTCGCGGTGACGCACGGACTGGATGCGGATGCACTGCAGGAACTCCTCCGTCAGGTCCGCAGTCAGCTTGCCGAAGAGTCCAAACAGCACCCGGATACGCCGCTCAGCTATGCGGTCGGTTTTGCACTCGCATCAGACAATCCGGACAGCAATATGCGTGATTTGTTCGATCTTGCGGACAAAAACATGTACATCAACAAGAACCACGTCAAGCGCGAGGAAGCCGCTGCCGAGAAGCGTCTGGATTATCAGCTTTTGAAGCAGGTCAACCGCCTGCACCGCAGCTTTTCCGACTGCCTGTACTGCGACGCCCACCTTGATACCTACCGCACCATTCGTGCGTGTGAGAGCTTCTTCCTCGCGTCGGACGGCAGCTACACCGGTGCGGTCGAGCAGATCGCCGAGGAACAAGCCGCAAAGGACGAACGCAGCCGCGTCCGTTCGGCGCTGCAGCTTGATGCGCTGCAAAGCAGCCTGCACACCGCCGAAGATACCCTCGAGCTGCAGTACGAAGCCGCAGAAGAAAGCCGGTACAGCCGCCTGACCGTGCTGCCCATCGACTGGGATGAAAACGGTGTGCTGCACCACTTCATCCTCGCGTTTGAGACCATTCGGCTGAACGCCGACCACATCATCGACCCGAAGGAGCAGCTGACGCTGTACTATGAGCAGCTCAAGCAGTCCATCCTCGAGAACGACAGCTATGTGGATGCCATGCTCGATATGGCGGGCACCATCTACACGGTAAACCTCACCCGCGATACGCTCGAGCGCAATATCTCGCCTGCGGGCAAGAGCGATTCCGACCGGTCTCTGTTCCTCGACTACCCGCTTCCCTGCTCCTACCACGACTACTGCGAGGAGTACCGCAAGCGCGTTACACCGGCTACGCTCGGCAGCTACCGCACGGCGGACAACAGTGCGCGGCTGCTCAAACGCTTTGCCGCCGGTGAAAAGCACATCACCGTGGAGTATTGCATCCAGGAGGACGATGGTTCCATCCGCTGGGTACAGAAAACAATACTGATGACGCAGACCACCGTACTGAATCCGGAAACCGATACCGAAACGCCGGTTGTCAATGCGATTATCCTGCTGCAGGATACCTCGCAGATGCACGCCCGCGATGAGCAGGAAAATGCCCGTCGCAGGCCGCATTCGACGAAATGCGCATTGCAAACCGCACCAAAACCGAGTTCCTCTCGCGCATGAGCCACGATATCCGCACACCGCTCAACGGCATTATCGGTCTGCTGGAGATCGACGAGCACCACTTTAGCGATCACGATCTGCTGCTGGAAAACCACCGCAAAATGCGTATTTCCGCCAATCACCTGCTGTCGCTCATCAACGATGTGCTGCAGATGAGCAAGCTGGAGGAAGGCAGTGTCGTGCTCACGCACGAGCGCATCAGCCTGATCGAACTGACCCGCGATATCGTCACCATTATCATCGGCCGCGCCGAGGACGCAGGTATTGTGTGGGATTACGAAAAGGGCAAAACCGCCATTCCGCACCCGTATATCTACGGCAGTCCGCTGCATCTGCGGCAGATTTTCCTCAATATTTACGGCAACTGCATTAAATACAACCGTCCCGGCGGCAAAATCACCACCATTGTGGATTCGCTCGGCGAGAAGGACGGTAAGTGCATTTACCGCTGGACGATCTCGGACACGGGTATCGGCATGAGCCAGGACTTTGTCGATCACATTTTCGAGCCGTTCACGCAGGAAAAACAGGACGCACGCAGCTATTATCAGGGCACCGGTCTCGGCATGACCATCGTCAAGGAGCTCGTCGATCAGATGGGCGGTTCGATCGCAGTCACGAGCCAGATTGGCGTTGGTTCGACCTTTGTCGTCACGATTCCGTTCGATATTGCGCCGTCACCTGAACAGGCGCCGGATGTCCACGCCGCACCGGAAGACAGCATTGCAGGCTGCAAACTGCTGCTCGTCGAGGATAACGAGCTGAACGCCGAGGTCGCACAGACGCTGCTGACCGACGAAGGCGCATCCGTGACGGTCGTCACGGACGGCAGACAAGCCGTTAACGCCGTGCAGAGCAATCCGCCGGGCACGTTTGACGCGGTGCTCATGGATATCATGATGCCTGTGATGGACGGTTACGCTGCCACTAAGGCTATCCGTGCGCTTGACCGTCCGGACGCGAAAACGCTGCCCATCCTCGCCATGACGGCGAACGCCTTCGACGAGGACGCGCAGAAGTGTCTTGCCGCCGGCATGAACGCCCATTTGTCCAAGCCGCTGCAGATGGAGAAGGTAAAGCGAACCATCGCGGAATGGGTGAAAAAGTAACCGATATATAAAAAGGACGCGTAAAGCGTCCTTTTTTCATTCTACGGATAGCTCGTCCTCGCTGATGACCGCCCGAATGCCCCAGGGCGGCACCTTATCCGGATAGGCCTCGCCTTCGAGCATGACGAATGCCGCATCGTACTTCGGGCGTTTTTTCGGGTAGATGCCAAGTCCGTCCGTGAAGTACAGCAGACCGCGCAAATGTCGGAACGCGCCTTCGGCATTCAAGCGGTCAACGTACTCGAAAACCGGACGAAAATCGGTCGCAGACTGGCCGATCAGTTCAAAATGTTCCATATATTCTGCGAGTTCACGGGCGTTTGTCACCTTTTTGTCCGAGCGCAGCTGGTCGTCACACTGCAGAATGCGCAGATTGAAATGCCGGAAAAAGCTGGTGTTCTCCTGCAGGAGTTCATAGGTGCGGCTGAGGAACGCCCGCACGAGTTCGCCCGAGGTGGACATCGAGGTGTCGATTGCGATAACGAAATCCTCAATTTTGCGTACTTCCCGCGTCTCTAACGGCTCGATGAGCGGCATATTGCCGAAATGCCGCAATCCATAGGCATAGTAACCGTAGTCAAACGAATCTGCGTCCACCGAGACCTCTTCCCGCAGGGCGGCAAACCGACGCAGGAACGCACGGAAGTCGGTCGTTTTGCGGGTGGAAACCGCAAGCTGCTCCCGCACGGCCTGACCGCCTTCGGCCTTGTTCGCGAAAACCGTCTCCATCGCGGTCTGCGTGCGCTCGGCCTGCTGCTGCCAGCGGCGCTCCTGCTGATCGTCGTCCTCCTTGTACCACAGCGTGTGCTCGTCGGTCGCAAACACGCGCGTGAGCGTGGCACAGTCGTAGGAATTCAGCCGCGTGCGGCGGAAATGGCGATAGACTGCCTCAGCCGTCAAAACCGGCAGTTCGTCCCGCAGTTCGCGGTAGATGTTCTGCCGCCGAACTGACACCTTTTCTGCCTGCAGACAGCGGTAATCCAGTGAATCCAGCATGCTTTCGACCGCAATATCGCACGACAGGTCCCACAGATCGGCGTCACGTCCGCATGTCTTTCCGGGGTGACGCAGCAGACAGTGGAACAGCGTGTGCAGATAGGCGCGGTTGACGTTTGCGCGTGAGCGCTCGTACTGCTGCGCCAGCCAGGCCCCGCTGAAAAACAGGGCGCGCGTGTCGGTGGCGAGCGTAGGCGTGTCGTAGCCGTCCGCCACGGGCAGTGCCGCCAGCGCGGAATCGAGGAACGGCAGGTTCATGTACAGTTCGGTGCGGGCGGAAAACAGGATTTCACGCCCGATGGAACGCCAGCGATCAGACTGCGGCATGGCAACACCTTCTTTCCAATGGAAAATTGAGAATGGAGAATGGAAAATTATAAATCAAATGATTTTGCGCGTCCTTTGGACCGGGTTTTGCCGGTGGCGGACAGCACAACAGACAGCGCTGCCGTCTGCTCGGCCTCTCGGGCGGCTGTGCAGGCCGCGTCCACATCGGCGGCAGAGAGCACACCGAGCGACAGCAGGAAGGTCAAGGCAGCGGTCTCGCCTGCCTTGGCGCAGGACTGCGCTAAAGTGCCTCCATGGGTGCGCAAAACCATCAGATACTCCGCTTTTGCGGAATCGGAGAGTGCAAACGGTACAGCAAGCCGCCGGACGGCGACGCGTGCCGCGACCGCAAAATCGTGCCGCTCGAGCAGCTCACTGAGCGCTTTATCGTACTGGAAAAAGTTCAGCACACCGCCGTCAAAGCACTGGCGGTAGCTATATCCAGCGCCGTGGATACGCCGCTGAAAGATATGCGCCGGACTGAGGTCCTCCAGCTCCTCGACGTACTCGGGAAACAGCAGGTGTGCGTGCTCATCGAACCGCACATCGAGTTCTCCGGCGTACTCGCCGAGCAGCTTGGGCAAGCAAGTTGGCGCAGACGGTTCCGCGTGCAGGATGACTTCCCGCAGGCTCATGCAGTTCATCAGGGCACCGCCGCCGAACTCACTCACGGAGTCCGTCAGCTCGATGCGTTCGAGGTTCCGGCAGTTGTAAAATGCGTAGCTTCCGACGCTTTTTGCCTGCTTCGGGAGCACAACCGTGCGGACAGCGGCCGCATTGTGCTTCGGTTCGGTGCCGCCGCAGGTGACACGGACGGAGAACGTCTCCTTCCCTGTCAAATCCGGCGCCCGCTCACTGAGCACATACGCGCCGACCTCGGTGACAGGTTCACCATCGATGTCGTCCGGCAGACGCACGATATCGTCCTGCGTTTCGCACCGGAGCAGTGTAATCCCGCTCTCGTTCCGCGAACAGGTCAGCTGCAGCTCATTTTCGCCCTCGATCACCCGCATTTGCACTCGCTCCTTACCTAAGGCAATACCGCACAATTAAAGCTGCGGCGCTTTGTGGGAATTTTGTGTCCTGACTTCGTTGTGCTTTCACAGTAATACATCAAGTATTACTGCAAAAACACGCCTAGTCAGTACGCAAAATTCACTCACAAATCGCTCTTGTTCAATTATGCGGTATTACCTAAATTCTCATTCTGCTACCCATTATAGCACAGTGCAGGAGAAAAGACGATACCGCGTCTATCATTCTCATAATAAGAATTTATAACGCAAAGAATATATTGTTTTTTCGCAAATTACGCTTGACAATCCCCTGTTTTGCGAATATACTGTATGCATACCAAGTAAACCAACACAAACCAATGACGAAGACAAGTAGCAGGGAGACCGAACCTCCAAGAGAGCCGCAGGTGGTGTGATTGCGGCAGGCAAGGACCGTGTGAATGGACTTCAGCAGGGCAAGGCGAACGGCTTCGGCCAAGTAACTAAGACGGGGACTCCGCCCGTTATCAGGGGAGCGCGCATTGTTCGATGTGTGAACAGAGTGGACGCAGTTTGCGTCAATCTGGGTGGTACCGCAAGAGTTTATTCGCTCCTGTCCCAAGAGAAATCTGGGATAGGAGCTTTTTTATTTGTCAAAAAGAGTGAAGAGTTGAGAGTGCAGAGTGAAGATAGTTACGGTCTCTCCACTCTACACTCCTCACTCTCCACTCTATCTGAAATTTGTAAAGGAGTAATCACCATGGCTAAGATCCCCCACAGACTTTATTTAACCGAAGACCAGATGCCCAAGCAGTGGTACAACCTGCGGGCGGACATGAAAGAAAAGCCGGACCCGCTGATCCATCCGGGCACGCACCAGCCGCTGCCCGAAGAAGCCTTGTACCCTATCTTCTGCAAAAAGCTGGCCCACCAGGAACTGGACAACGACACCCGCTACATTGACATTCCTGAGCCGGTGCTCGATATGTATAAGCTGTACCGTCCGTCTCCGCTGTGCCGTGCGTACAATCTGGAGAAGGCGCTCGACACCCCGGCTAAGATCTACTACAAGTTTGAGGGCAACAACACCTCGGGCAGCCACAAGCTGAATTCCGCGATCGCACAGGCGTACTACGCCAAGGAGCAGGGCCTCAAGGGCCTTACCACCGAGACCGGTGCCGGTCAGTGGGGTACCGCGCTTTCCGAAGCGTGCGCGTACTTCGGACTGGATTTGAAGGTATTCATGGTTAAGGTCTCCTACGAGCAGAAGCCGTTCCGTAAGGCAATCATGCAGACCTTTGACGCGAATGTAACGCCGTCTCCGTCCAACACGACCGAAGCAGGCCGCGCTATCCTGGCGCACGACCCGACCACCGGCGGTTCGCTCGGCTGTGCCATCTCCGAGGCCGTTGAAGTAGCCACCACCAACGAGGGCTACCGCTACGTGCTCGGCTCGGTGCTCAATCAGGTGCTGCTGCACCAGTCCATCATCGGTCTGGAGAGCAAGCAGGCCATGGAGATGCTCGACGAGTATCCGGATATCGTTATCGGCTGTGCAGGCGGCGGCTCCAACCTCGGCGGTCTGATCTCTCCGTTCATGCAGGATAAGCTGCTCGGCAAGGCCGACCCGCGTATCATCGCGGTTGAGCCTGCGTCCTGCCCGTCCTTCACGCGCGGCAAATACGTTTACGATTTCTGCGACACCGGCCACGTTACGCCGCTGGCCCGCATGTACACGCTCGGCAACGGCTTCATGCCCGCACCCAACCACGCAGGCGGCCTGCGCTACCACGGCATGAGCCCGATCCTCTCCAAGCTGTACCACGACGGCTATATGGAGGCGGTTTCCGTCAAGCAGACCGATGTATTCGACGCTGCGGTTCAGTTCGCCAAGGTCGAGACCATTCTTCCGGCGCCGGAGTCCAGCCACGCCATCCGTGCAGCCATCGACGAAGCGCTCAAGTGCAAGGAGACCGGCGAGGCTAAGACCATCCTGTTCGGTCTGACCGGTACCGGCTACTTTGATATGGCAGCATACGAGGCGTATCACAACGGCACCATGCAGAATCACGTTCCCACCGACGAGGAACTGCAGGTCGGCTTTGATACCATTCCGCCGCAGGACTAAATGAAATAGATATATAGCAGACCTCCAATTCCCTCTGCTGTATATAGCCGCCTGTTCCCCCACAGGCGGCTTTTTTCTG
>CAVLCS010000020.1:0-29133 GCA_963661675.1 Bulleidia sp. | reverse complement strand
CCATAGTGATTGCCCTCCCTTGGCAGATGTTGTGTGCAAACTTCATTCTACCATGTTTGGAAAATCACTATGGATTTTTTAGGTGTCCAACTTCATTATGCAATCAACCTTACTAAAAAATCTGTAAAACTGACCGTTACCGCCAGTCCGACCAACATCAGCTATACCGGTGAGCCTGTCACGACCGGTATCACGGTTATGTCCGGCAAGATGAAGTTGACCGAGGGCACCGACTATGAGATTCGCTATGAGAACAACACCGATGTAGGTGCTGCAACGGTTATTGCAATCGGTATCGGCAACTATGAGGGTTCAAGTGGTGTAGGTACATTCGAGATCACCGCACCGGATACGCCGAAAGACATCGGCGCAAGCCTGTTCTCCGGTTGGACGTATCAGCTATGTAGTTGGTACTCCGGTCTGTTCAGTATTATGAGGTTTGCTTTGGAGAATGGCGAACTGACGGTGGAGCACCGCGATTGCCGTCCGCATGATAATTTCTCGAATGCGTATGCCTCTATTGAGGTTTACGATACAAAGGGAAGCCGGTGCTACAATAAAGAGTACATCGGTAATAAGAGTAACTACGCGCCGACAGATACGATCGAATTGGGACTGGGTTACAAGGTTAAAATTTATGTGGCTGAGCCGGGAAGAGGCAGTACGGCCGTTTACTCCAACGCCGTACCTACTGTTCCCATGCGTCCCAGCCAGTCGGCTGAATATGTCGTTACTGCACGCGGCTTGCAGCAGATCACTTCGGATGGCAGCATCGGCGCAGGCGACCTTGCATCGCAGTATGCAGATGTAATGTATGCCTATATGGATAAGCTGAAGGAAGAGCATCCGAAGCAGGCAGACTTCTGGTACAACACCAAATTTTCTGAGGAGAAGGCAGCCGTCGAAAAGGGTGCAGAACTCCTCACGGCAGATGAGCGGACTCGGTTTGAAGCGGACTACGAAGGCTATTATCCTTTTAAGGCACCGGTTGATGCACTGGCACCTACGGATATTACGCTCATCAGTGCAAACTATGAAGTAGGGCAGCAGGCCGCTGCTCTCGATGGAACAACGCAAGCCGCTGATGGCGGAACGATTACCTATCAGTGGTACCAGGCTTCCGCAGCGGATGATTTTGAAGAAAACGCCATTGATGGTGCCGCGGAACCCACTTATACTCCTGATACAAGTACAGCAGGAACGTATTACTATTTCGTAAAGGCTACGAATACCAACGAAGATGCAACCGGAAGCAAAACAGCCAGCGTCACAAGTTCGATGGCAACGATTACGGTCACGGCACCGGTTGTTAAGGAAAGCTATTCTGTCGTATACGACTGGGGCAGCGATTATCCGTCGGATGCAGAATTGCCGAAAGACAACGAGAGCTATGACAATCTTGCGGACGCTGAAGCTGCCCTGAGCAAGCAAACGTACACCAACGCTTCCGCGTCAACTGCGGATAAGAATGGCAAGCAGGGTAAATGGACTTTCAGCGGATGGACGTCTTCTGTGGAGGGTACAACTGTAAAGTTCGTGGGACAGTGGACCTTTACAGCAGATTCTGTGCCGATAGATGCCGCTGCACCTGAGGCGATTAAACTCAGCAGCGCAAAGTACAACGTAGGCGATGCGGCTGCGGCTCTGAATGGCACGACAACTGTCAGCGATGACGGCACGATCAGCTATCAATGGTATCGTGCTTCGTCGGCAGCAGACTTTGCTGGTACCGCAATTGCAAATGCAACAAATGCAGCCTATACGCCGTCCACGAAGGAAGAAGGCACTTATTACTATTTTGTCGTGGCAACCAACACCAATGCTGCGGTTGATGGCAGCAAGACTGCAAGTACGACTAGCAATATGGCAGTGATTACGGTTACGAAACCTGCTTCCAATAACTCCGGCAACGGTTCCAGTGGCAGCAGCTCCGGCGGTGGCAGTTCTTCGCTCACTCCGAGCTACACAGTAAGCGTACCGAAAACTGCAAACGGTTCGGTAACGGTACCGAGTACGGCTGTCAAGGGCAAAACGGTAACGATTACTGTAAAACCGGATACGGGATATGAAGTAAGCGGATTATCTGTAACCGATCAAAGCGGCAATCATTTAGCATTGACGGATAACGGCGAAGGCAAGTACAGCTTTATCATGCCGGATGGCAAGATAAGTGTCGCTGTTTCGTTCAGCAAAATCCAAGAGGAGCATACCGGTTTCGTTGATGTCTCTGCAAATGCCTATTATGCGGATGCTGTCCAGTGGGCAGTAGCAAAGGGCATTACAGAGGGTACAGGCAAGAGTACCTTTAGTCCAAATTTGTCGTGCACGCGTGCGCAGATGGTTACATTCCTTTGGCGTGCAGCAGGCAGTCCTGCACCGAAAAACAACAGTAAGGTTCGGTTTGCAGACATCGATCCGAGCGCATACTATTACGATGCCGTACAGTGGGCAGTCGAACAGGGAATCACCAATGGTACGGGTGATACTGCTTTTCAGCCGAATGCTGCGGTTACACGCGGACAAACGGCAGCGTTTCTGTACCGAGCTGCAGGTTCGTCTGCGGTTGATGTGAAATCCGGCTTTGCCGACATTCAATCGGATGCCTATTACGCAGATGCAGTGGCATGGGCGGAAGAAAACAGTATCACAAGCGGTGTCGGGAATGCACAATTTGACCCGAACGCAAAATGCACTCGTGCCCAAATTGTTGCTTTCCTGTATCGTTTTCAGGAGTGATAACCCAAGCATATTCACAAAAATCCCGGCACAGTCATTCACCGACTGTGCTGGGATTTTCATTATCTCAAACCCTTTCCTGAATACCACACACCCAATTCGGTAAAATAATGGTACTACCAAAACAGCACTTACAACAACGCAGACGGACGACCAGAACAGCTGGCTCTTACCAAGAACGGAGAGAATGCCGTAGACCTGCGCAACACAAAGGAAGAGCACAGCTTAGGCTGTGCTTTTCCTTTGCCCCCAAATGATAACTAACCCGTCTTAATACTTTCTTAACAAAATCATAAGTTATCCGCTCTTGCAAGAATTTGTGCAATGTGCTAATATGATGGTATATATACGAATGCACATATGTACATAATATGTGGGTACAGCGGCTCTGCCGGAGAAAGCAGGCCGCCATTACAAGCAGCAACGGAGGTGTCATTCAAAAACCGCACAGCAAAACACTCGAATAAGATGCACAACCTTTTGCAAACGTAAATAAGGCGGTCAATCCGCTTTATCAATAATGGATAGAGAACAGAAAGGACATCGTATTATGAGTCACAACGAAAAGAGGGTATTCGGCACAAACAAGCAGGAAAAACCGACCGCAGAGCAGCCGCAGACCATTCCTTCTGCACCGGACGAGCACGCAGAGGCGCCCAAGCGCAACAAATACGCGGATAAAATGAACCGCAAAAAGCGCAGACTGAGCAAGGGTGCGCGTATCGGCATCACGGCCGCGGTGGCCGCGCTGCTGATTGGCGGCGGCATCTTTGCGGTGGTCAAATCCCGCAATGCGGGCACGGAGGACGTAACGGAAACCACAGCAATGGTCAGTTACGGCGATCTGGAGACCTACATAGAGGGCAGCGGCGTCACTGCCGCGAAAAAGCGCGAAGAACTCGGACGGGACGTCAAAGGCAAGGTAACGGAAGTACTGGCTGCCGAGGGTGACGAGGTACACGCCGGTGATCCGCTGTTGGTGATCGACCCGACCGAAACCCGCAAGGAGCTTGCGGACGCACAGAAGGAGCTGACCGAAGCGGAACGCGGTGTCTCGGACGCGCAGCTGGAGGTCTCCAAGGCCCAGAACGATTTGAGTGCGGCCCAGAGAAAGCTGAGCCGTCTGAACATCACGGCACCGTTTACCGGCAAGCTGATTCCGACGCAGGATTCGGACAACAAGGACGTCTCCTTCCGTGTCGGCGAGCAGGTGAGCGAAGGCCAGATCATCGGCTACATGGTGAACGACAGCCAGATGAAGCTGACGCTGCAGTTCAGCGCGGAATATGCCCGCAGCATTCACACCGGACAGGCGGCCACAGTCTCTATCGCGTCTGCGATGAGCGAAGTGGCCGGTACGGTATCGTCGGTCGAGTCGGCGCAGCAGATTTCGAGTGAAGGCGTGCGCGTCATTCGCGTCGGCATCACGGTGAGCAACCCGGGTTCGCTGATTAAGGGCATGAAGGCCACGGCGACGATCAAAGCCGGCAGTGCCGGTACGATTTATCCGGCGAACGCAGGCACACTGGAATACAGCCGCGAGGAAGCCGTCACAGCACAGCTGAGCGGCGAGATCATCAAGCTGAACGGCACAAGTTACAGCAGCTATAACGGCGGTGCTATCATCATGACCCTGTCGAGTGACGCATCGCAGGATGAAATTTCGGCTGCAAAAAGCGGCATTACGGCCGCAAACCGCAACGTAGCGAGCGCAAAAACGGTCGCAGACGAAAAGCGGGCACGCATTGCCGAACTGCAGAAGCAGATCGAAAATTCGACCGTTACCTCGCCGATGGACGGCGTTGTCGTCAGCCTGAACGCGGTCGAAGGACAGGAAGCGACCGGTTCGGAGACGCTCATCGTGGTTGCCGATTTGAATGATATTGTCGTCAACGCCGAGGTCTCCTCGATGGATATCGGCTCGGTGCAGCAGGGACAGCAGGCGGTCATGACGATGTACGCGTCGGACGGCTCGGATATTTCGCTGACCGGCGAGGTGCAGTCGGTGGCCCTGGAGCCGACCCAGAACTCCGGTGACGGACAGGGCAGCATGGCGACCTTCAAGGCGGTCATCTCGGTGGATTCGCTCGACGGACAGAAGATTTACAGCGGCATGTCGGTGGAATACAAGATCACGACGGCCTCGTCCTACGGCTGTCTGATGGTGCCGTCGTCGGCTATCGTCAACACGGACAGCGGCACAGCGGTATTCGCCAAGCCGCTCACCGATGAGGACGGCAGTGAGATTCCGTTCGAGGAAACCCTGCCGATTCCCGAGGGCACCGAGGGCATCCCGGAGGACTATCAGCTCGTTCCGGTCGAGACCGGCATTGCCGATTCCACTAATACGGAGATCCTCGGCGGTCTGGAAGAGGGCACGACCGTATTCCTCGCCGGACCGACCGATCTGTACGCCGATATGTCGGACGACGGCTCCTTTATGGGTTAAGGGAGGTGCGCTTATGTGGGAACGAAACGCGCAGACTCCTGACACGGAGCGTCATGCCGCGCTGCTCATCGACGTGCAGCGCATGAGCAAAATTTACAACGAGGGCAGAGAAAACGAAGTCCGTGCACTGGATGATATCTCGCTGCAGGTACCCTGGGGTGAATTCCTGTGCATTCTGGGGCAGTCCGGCTCGGGCAAGTCCACGCTGATGAACATTCTCGGCTGTCTGGATATCCCGACCTACGGCACGTATCATCTGAACGGACAGCCGGTCAGCGATATGAAGCCGTCTGTACTGGCGGGTATCCGCAACCGGGAGATCGGGTTTATCTTTCAGGGATTTAATCTGATTCCGGCGCTGACGGCCCTGGAAAACGTCGAACTGCCGCTGATTTACCGCGGTATGCCGCGTGAGGAACGCCGCCGTCTGGCGCAGGAAGCGCTGGTCTCGGTCGGACTGGAAAAGCGCATGGATCACCGCCCGGGCGAGATGTCCGGCGGACAGCAGCAGCGTGTCGCGATCGCACGGGCAGTGGCAGCCAAGCCGCCGATCATCATGGCGGACGAGCCGACCGGCAATCTGGATTCCGCCTCGGGTCTGGACATTATGCAGAAATTAACCGCGCTGAACGAACAGGGCACCTCCATCATCCTGATCACGCACGACAACCACCTTGCACAGATGGCGAAACGCATCGTGACGATACAGGACGGCAAGATCATTTCGGACACGAAAGGAGGGTCCGTATGAATTGGATGCAAACAGTTCGTATGGCGTTCAAATCCATCCTGAACAACAAGGTCCGCTCGATTCTGACCATGCTGGGCATCATCATCGGTGTGGCATCGGTTATCGCTATCGTGGCGTCCATTCAGGGCACGAGCAAGCTGCAGCGCCTGCAGTATGAGGCGATGGGCGTCAACCGCATCGATATCTACGGCTACGGTGCCCAAAACCGCGACTGGCAGGAGTTTGAGGACTACATGACGAACGATCTGTCCGACAAAATTGCGGCATGGTCGCCGCAGAGCCAGTATTACGACTGGCAGAATAGTGGCATCCAGTACCGCGCTAAAAAGCTGGACAACAACGACAGCAACGGCGGCTACACCTATATGTACTTCGGCAACGAGCATTACGGAGAGGTGACAAGCCACACGGTTTCCGCCGGACGGGATATTTCCGCGTCGGACTGCCGCACGCGCGCCCGTGTCTGCGTCATCGGCGAAACGCTGCGCAAGTATTTCTTTGGGGCCATGAGCCCAATCGGACAGAAGCTGCGGATCGGCGGCAAGAGCTTCGAGGTCGTCGGCGTGTACACCGGCAAGTACGACGGCAAGCTGAATACCGAGGACCAGATGATCGTCATGCCGTACACGCTGCAGAGCACGATGATGAGCATGTCCGACATGCAGGATCGGCAGTACATCGTGAAAGCGGCCGATAAGGACGATATTGCGGCGCTGACAGACGATCTTCTGCCGAATTTCATGCAGGGACGCTGTGAAGCGGGCAACGGCTGGTTTTCCGCTTCGTCGGACAGCCAGTGGCAGGAGCAGAGCGAGTCTTCGAACAACATGCTCGCGCTGCTCGGAGGCGGTGTTGCCGGAATTTCGCTGCTGGTCGGCGGCATCGGCATCATGAACATCATGCTGGTGTCTGTCACCGAACGCACCCGCGAGATTGGCATCCGCATGGCGATTGGTGCCCGCAAGCGGGATATTATTGGGCAGTTTCTGGTAGAAGCGTCGGTGGTCTCGTGCTGCGGCGGTGTGATCGGCATTGTGCTCGGGTGCTTTCTGTCGGCAGTGCTCGGCAATCTGCTGCTCGCCAAAACGCAGAACGGCTACATGCCGACCGTGGAGCAGTTCACCGTACTGCCGTCTGTGGGACTGGTTATCGGTGCATTTCTGTTTTCCGCGCTGCTCGGAATCATCTTCGGATTGTATCCCGCCAACAAAGCCTCGAATCTGCAGCCGGTAGACGCGCTGCGGACGCAGTAAAAGGAAAGGACAGGTAGGAAAATGAAAAAGAGATTTGTCAGCCTGTGTCTGGCAGGCTTGGTCATGATTTCACCCGCTTCTGCGGTGTTTTCCGACATTTCAGACAGCAAAACCGCACAGACAGCCGCTGTTCTGGATGCTCTGGGCATCATGCAGGGCGTCGGCGGCAGCAGCTTTGCACCGAGTAAGGCGCTGACACGCGCACAGTTCTGCAAGCTGGCCGTCACCGCTATGGGCGTGACCGATGTGAGTCCGTATGCCAGCTACACGATCTTTCCGGATGTCAAGCACTCGAACTGGGCAGCGCCGTATATCAACGCCGCAGTGCGGCATCCGGATTTGAAGGAAAAAGCCATCATCCGCGGCTACGCGGACGGCAGATTCGGGCCGGATAAGATCGTCAGCTACGGCGAGGTCTGCACCATGCTGCTGCGTATGCTTGGCTATCAGGAAGAGGACGTCGGTCCGTTCTGGCCGGCAGATTATATCGCGCAGGCGCAGGCCATCGGTCTGACGGACGGCGTAAAAATCACGGACGCGCATGCGGCGGTCAAGCGCGGAGACGCGGCGGTGCTGCTGCTGAATGCTCTGAACACGGATAAAAAGGGCGAGGAAGGCAGCACACTGCTCGATAAGGTTGCGTCTGCGACCGTCAAGGACTGCATTCTGCTCGAGACCGGCAAGACGTACAGCAGTCTGGCCGCAGATGAGGCGCTGTTTTACGAGGACGGCGTTGTGGATTCCACCCGCAAGACCGCCGGTACGCTGGACAGCAGCCTGATCGGCGTGTACGGCACGATCGTTGTCGGCAAGGGCAGCAGCAAGGTTGCCGTCGGCGTGATTCCGAACGGCAACAAAACCGAGACTTACGAAGTCGTCAGCGCGGAAGCGGACCGCATTGTTACCTCGAACGGAACGCTGCGTCCTGAGCGCAATACGAAACTATACATCAGCCGCGACCATGCCATGGACGAATACGAAAAGGTGTGGGCGAACCTGCAGTCCGGCGACACGCTGACGCTGTACTACAACGAGTACGGTGTGCTGCAGCTGATGGCCGTCCTGCCGAAAACGGCGGCAGGCAATACGCATTCGTTCGTTTACGGTCTGGCGACCTCGCGGAAGATTCCGGCAGAGTACACGATCCTCAAGAACGGTGCGAAAATCGACGCGAGCAAGCTGAAAAAGTACGATGTGGTGACGCTCGATGCGGCAAAACGGCAGGCGATTGTGTCGGATACCAGGCTGAGCGGCAAATATCAGACCGACTCGACAACGTACAGCCATCCCTCGGATGTGAAAATCCTGGGACAGACTTTCGCGGTTTCGACTGAGGCGGCGGCTTCGTTTAAGGATATCAAGCTGAACGACCCGATCACGCTGCTGTTTGACGCGGACGGCAATGTTGCGGCGGCATATCCGCGCAAGGAAGTCGGTGCGGATATGCAGGGCGTTGTCACCAAACTTGCGGACGAAAAGGCCACGGTTGCGCTGACAAACGGTCTGACCTTGCGGGATATTCCGGTGGAGAGCGATACAAAGTCGGATTTGATGGGCCGTCTGGTGACGGTCAGCCAGTCCGGCGACAAGGCAGCGCTGATTCGGCGTGCATTCTCCGGCAAGACCGCAGGAAACTGGTCGGTTGCAGAGGGAAAACTGGGCAGCAACGCGGTTTCCTCCAAGGTTCGCGTGTATGAGGAGGTACTCTCCGGTGCACCGCTGAATGCGGTCAATACGACCGATATCGAGCTGACTTCGGTTCCGGCCGCGCAGATCAAGTACACCGTGCAGGATAATGCGGGTACGGTTACCAATATCGTCCTCGGCGATGTGACTGGGGAAAGCTGGCTGTACGGCATCGGCTACGGAAAGCGCGACAAGACGGACGAGGAAGATGATAATGCACCGGAATATGTCGTGCTCCGCCACTGGGATGGCGCAAAGCAGATGGAAAGCACGTTCCGCGTGCTTACGCTGCCGAGCGGTCTCGGCGGTGTACCGATTGCAGTGCCAAAGGGCTACTCTACCGATGAAAATATCGTCAATACCTTTCTGGATACGATGAAACTGTCTCTGATTGATACGGTAAAAGCTTCTGCGTTCGACGGTTCCTCCGGTGTCCGCACCAAGGACGGCTACTACGCACTGACGGATGATATCGGCGTTTATGTTTCGGCGCAGAACAAATTTGTTTCTCTGCAGGTTGCGAAATCCAACTACACGAGCTTCCGCGTATATGCCAATAAAACGGCGGAAAACGGCGGAAAGATTCGGGTGATCGTTGCGTCGTAATACACTATGTGATGAACCCACGGCTTTTGAAGCCGTGGGTTCTTTTCTTTACATTCCCTTATCCTGCTTTACAAAAATCTAATAAAAACTTGACGCTCCCACGATAGAACCGACCCATCTATTTCGGTTACAATAGGAACCGTTGAAAACAAGAAGGGAGCATAACAGTTTATGTTAGAACTGGATCATATTCGCAAATCATTCGACGGCACAGAGGTGCTGAAGGATATTTCTTTGCGCATCGAGGACGGTGAGATCGTCTCCATCCTCGGTCCGTCGGGCTGCGGCAAGACCACGCTGCTCAACCTGATCCTCGGCATTATTGATGCGGACAGCGGTGCCATCCGTTACGACGGACAGGACATCACGCACACGCCGATGGAAAAACGCGAATTTAACATTGTATTTCAGGATTACGCACTGTTCCCGAATCTGAACGTGCAGCGCAACATCCTGTACGGACTGAAAAACCGTCCGGACCTGTCCACGCCGCAGGAAGTCGATGAGCTGATCGACCTGCTCGGTCTGCGTGAACACCTGAACAAGCACATCGACCAGCTGTCCGGCGGTCAGAAGCAGCGTGTCGCTCTGGCACGCACCATGGTGATGAAGCCGCGTATCCTGCTGCTCGACGAGCCGCTGAGTGCACTGGACGGCGTCATCAAGGAATCCATCAAGGAGCGCATCAAGACCATCGCCCGTGAGTACCATCTGACGACCATCATCGTTACCCACGACCCGGAGGAAGCGCTGACGCTGTCCGACCGCGTCCTCATCATCGACGGCGGCAAGATCGCGCAGTACGGTCAGCCGTCCGAGATCATTCACCGCCCGAACAACGATTTTGTACGCAAGTTCATCCTCAACCAGCTTGAAATTAAGCGCAACAACATCTACGCACTGTTCGGCAATACGGCGGCAATCGGAGCGGCGGTGTAACGCGGCATGAAAAAACACAACAGGGAACTTCATGTGATCTTCTGTGTGATCGCACTGCTGTTCCTCGCATTTCTGGCCGTTCCGGTGCTCAAACTGTTCGGAAAATCCTTTCTGGATAACGGCATCACCGGTGAATTCTACACCTCGGTGCTGAGCAGCAAGGGATTCGGACGAGCACTCGGCAACAGCTTCCGCGTATCGGCGGCCGCGGCCGTACTGGCCACCGCGATCGCCTTCGTCATCGCCTATGCGGTGCATTACACGCGCATTGCGCGTCCGCTCAAGCAAATTCTGCAGGCTATCGCGACCCTGCCGATGTACCTGCCGACCATCACCTACGGCTTTGCCATCATCTACTCCTTCGGCAAACAGGGTCTGCTGACACAGGTATTCGGCCATCAGCTGTTCAACATCTACGGCTTCGGCGGTCTGCTGCTCGGATACGTCATCTACACGGTTCCGGTGGCATTCCTGCTCATCCACAACACCATGCAGTTCGTGGATAAGAAAACGCTGGTCGTATCCAAAACCATGGGCGACAATGCGCTTTCCACCTTCTGGATCGCCGTTCTGCGTCCGCTGATGGGCACGCTCGTCGGTGCGTTTATTCAGGCGTTCTTCCTGTGCTTCACAGATTTCGGCATTCCGGCCTCGGTCGGCGGCAAGTACGACGTCATCGCCACCACGCTCTATAACGAAATGCTTGGCGGTGTACCGGATTTCAACCGCGGTGCCGTGGTAGCGGTTATCATGCTGCTGCCCTCGATCGTCAGCATTCTGCTGCTGCGCTGGCTCGAGCGATACAACATCCGCTACGACCGCATCAGCGATGCCGAGCTGCGTCATGACCCGGCACGCGACATCTGCTGGGGCGGTGCAGGCACGGTGCTGATGGTTGCCATCCTTGCGGTATTCGCCGTCATCTTCCTGGTGCCGCTGGTGCAGAACTGGCCGTACCAGACCGACTTCACATTCGACCATTTCAAATCCGTTTTCGCGGACAGTGATCTGCGGAACGTCTACATCCACTCGATCGTCATTGCGCTGCTGACGGCACTGTTCGGCACACTGCTGGCCTACGGTGCGGCGCTCATCACAGCACGCAGCACGCTTTCGCGCGGCTGCAAGCAGGTGGTGGATTCCATTGCACTCGTCACCAACACGATCCCGGGCATGGTGCTCGGCGTAGCGTTCCTGTTCTTCTTCTCGGGCACGCCGCTGCAGAACACCTTCCCGCTGCTCATCGTGTGCAACATGGTGCATTACTTCTCCACACCGTATCTGATGATGAAAAACTCGCTCTCCAAGATGAACGCTGGCTGGGAGACCACCGCCATGCTCATGGGAGACAGCTGGCCCAAGACCATCCTGCGCGTGGTAACGCCGAATGCGGCGTCCAGCCTGATCGAAGTGTTCAGCTACTACTTTATTAACGCCATGGTCACCATCAGCGCACTTGTGTTCATCGCCGGTGCCCGCACGATGGTGCTCACCACCAAAATCAAGCAGCTGCAGTATGTCAACAAGTACAACGAGGTATTCGTGCTCTCGCTGCTGATCCTCGCAACCAATCTGATTGCTAAAGTCGTGTTCTCGCGGCTTGCAAATAGCTGTTCCAAACGAACGAAAAACAACTGAAAAGGATGAAAACGATTATGAAAACCAAGAGATTCCTTGCAGCAGGTCTTCTGCTCTCGCTTTCCGCTGGCATGCTGACCGGCTGCGGTTCCGCAGCAGCTGGCTCTTCGGATTCCGCAGACAGCAGTGCGTCTTCGAGCGCACAGGTCATCATCTACTCCAACGCGGACGATGAAGCCATCACGGCCATGACTAACGCACTCGACAACAACGGCTACGCAGGCAAGTATACCTTCGAGACCTTCGGCACCTCCGAACTCGGCGGCAAGCTGCTCGCTGAGGGCACCAACCTCGAGGCCGACATGGTAACCATGAGCACCTTCTACCTCAAGAGTGCGCAGGATCAGAACAATATGTTCCTGACGCTGGATTTCCCGGTTAAGACGCTCGAAGCAGTACCGGACTACACCGCACCGATCACCTCTCAGGAGGGCGCGATCATCATCAACACTGAACTGCTGGCCCAGAACAATCTGACCAAGCCGACCTGCCTGAAGGATCTGGCTAAGCCGGAATACGCCGGTTTCCTGGCTGTCACCGACGTAAAGTCCTCTTCCACCGCATGGCTGCTCATGCAGGCGCTGGTTTCCGCGTACGGTGAGGACGAAGCACAGCAGATCCTGCACGACATTTACGTCAACGCCGGTGACCACATCGAGTCCTCCGGTTCCGCACCGCTCAAGCTGTGCGAAGCAGGCGAGGTTGCGATCGGCTTCGGTCTGCGCCATCAGGCAGTTGCCGCTAAGGCTGACGGTCTGCCGATCGACTTCGTTGACCCGACCGAGGGCAACTTCTCTCTGACCGAGTCCGTAGCCGTTATCGACAAGGGCGACAAGACCAATCCGGAAGCCATGAAGATGGCACAGTGCATCATCGAGAACGGCCGCGAGGAACTGCAGGC
Source organism: Bulleidia sp. (assembly GCA_963661675.1). Lineage (GTDB taxonomy): Bacteria > Bacillota > Clostridia > Oscillospirales > Butyricicoccaceae > Agathobaculum. The sequence continues at coordinate 16,174 of CAVLCS010000020.1, read as the reverse complement.
CAACTATCCGAACCCGCTGTACGAAGGCGAGAGCGCAGACGCTGCCAACAAGTCCGCGTACCCGAAGACCTTCTCCGAGCCGCTCACCTTTGAACTGTACAAGCATCATCAGGATATCTCTGAGGCTGCAAAGCCGTAAGGCATCGCAAAACGAAAGCAAGGGCGCGTTCTGCGCCCTTGTGCTTTGAATCAATACAGGAGGAATCATTATCATGGAATATAAATTGCTCACACCGGGACCGCTGACCACGACCATGTCGGTCAAGGAGCAGATGCTGTTCGACCACTGCACCTGGGATGACGATTACAAGCAGATCACCTGCCGCATCTGCGACGGGCTGCTGCGTCTCGGCCATGTATCCGCACCGGAGTACACTGCCGTGCTCATGCAGGGCAGCGGTACCTTCGGCGTGGAATCCGTGCTGACGAGTGTGATCGGCAAGGACGAGAAGGTGCTCATTGCCGCAAACGGCGCATACGGTCTGCGTATGAGCGATATCTGCCGCCATGCAGGCATCGCCTACACGCTGTACGAGCAGCCGAACACGCTGCAGCCGGATGCAGCGCACATTGCAGACCTACTGGCCGCTGACCCGTCCATTACGCATGTGTCCATGGTGCACAGCGAGACCACGAGCGGTATCCTCAACGACATTGAGGCGGTCGGCAAAGTCGTCAAGGCTGCCGGCAAGACCTTCATCGTGGACGCCATGTCCAGCTTTGGCGGTGTGGATATTCCGGTCGCAGACTACGGCATTGATTTCCTGATTTCGAGCGCCAACAAGTGCATCCAGGGCGTTCCCGGCTTCGCCTTCATCCTGGCACGCCGTGAAAAGCTCGAGGAAAGCCGCGGCAAGGCTCGTTCGCTGTCGCTCGACCTGTACGAACAGTGGAAGAGCATGAACGCGGACGGCAAGTGGCGTTTCACCTCCCCGACGCACGCTGTCATGGCGTTCGCCAAGGCGATGGAAGAGCTCGAGCAGGAAGGCGGCATTCCGGTGCGTCATGCGCGTTACGCGGCAAACCAGCGTCTGCTCGTCGAGCGTTTCGGTGAAATGGGCTTCAAGCCGTATCTGGATGCATCCGTACAGGGTCCGATCATCACCACGTTCTACTATCCGGAGGGCGCCAAGTTCGGCTTCCGTGAGATGTACGACTACATCAAGCAGCGCGGCTACGTGCTCTATCCGGGCAAGGTCATGGAGGCCGAGACCTTCCGCGTCGGCAACATCGGCGAGATCTACGCGGCGGATATCGAAGCGGTTTCCGCCATCATGAAAGAATTTCTGCAGGAGGTATCCGCATGAACACCAAGCTGGTTATTTTAGACTGGGCAGGCACCGCTGTTGATTACGGCAGCTTTGCACCGGTCGGCGCATTCGCACTGGCGTTCCAGTCGGCCGGACTGGAGGCCACCGAGGAAGAGATCCGCAAGCCGATGGGCATGCTCAAGCGCGACCATATCCGCACCATGCTGTCCATGCCGCGCCTGCACGATCAGTGGGTCGCCAAGTACGGCGCTGAGCCGGATGAGACTGCGGTAGACCGTATTTACGGTGCGTTCGAGGACTCGCTCATGCGCAGCCTGGAGCAGTATGCCGCACCCAAGCCGGGTGTGGTGGAGACCGTAGCAAAGCTGCGTGAAATGGGTCTGCATATCGGTTCCACGACCGGTTATACCGATAAAATGATGGCGATCGTCACCGAAAATGCTGCCAAGCAGGGCTACGCACCGGACGCATGGTTCAGCCCGGATTCTGTGGACGGTCTGGGCCGCCCGAACCCGTACATGATCTTTGCCAACATGCAGAAGTTCCAGGTGCCGTCCGTGCAGGCAGTCATCAAGGTCGGCGACACCGTGTCCGACATCAAAGAGGGCAAGAACGCCGGTGTCCGCTCGCTCGGTGTGCTCGAGGGCAGCAGCGTCATGGGCATGACGCAGGAAACCTACGAGTCGCTTTCCGCCGATGAGAAACAGGCCGCACTCGACCGTGTCCGCCAGACCTTCCTCGAGGCCGGCGCCGACGATGTGCTGCTGAACATCGAGCAGCTGCCCGCATGGCTGCAGGCGAACGGCTAAAACATACCGAAACACAAAACCCGAAGGACAGGTTTTACGCCTGTACTTCGGGTTTTTCTGTTAATGTTCAGCCCAATCCAGCGACCGTCCAACCGCCTTATCCCAGCCGGAGAGCAGCCTGCGGCGCTTTTCCTCGTCCATCGAGGGCGCATACAGCGTATCGCACCGCCAGAGTTGCTTCAGTTCGTCGCGGCTGTGCCATACACCGGTCGCGAGGTCTGCGAGGTAGCATGCACCGAGTGCGGTCGTCTCCCGGATGACCGGACGGCGGATCGTGCAGTCCGAAATGTCGCTCTGGAACTGCATGAGAAAGCTGTCGCGGCTGGCACCGCCGTCCACCGAAAGGGAAGAGAGCGCAGCGCCGGTGTCACGCTCCATAGCGGTCAGCAGGTCGTTGACCTGATACGCGATCGACTCCTGTGCCGCTCGGATGATGTGCTCGCGGGTCGTGCCGCGCGTCAGACCGATAAGGCAGCCGCGCGCGTACATATCCCAGTGCGGCGCACCCAGTCCGGTAAACGCGGGCACGAGATATACACCGCCGGTGTCCTTGACCTTGCTCGCGTAGTATTCCGCGTCGCGGCTCTCCGAGAAAAAGCGCATCTCATCCCGCAGCCATTGAATGACGGCTCCGCCGACAAATACGCTGCCCTCGAGCGCGTACTGTGTCTCACCGCCGATCTGAATGCCGATGGTGGTCAGCAGACCGTTTTTGCTCTCGCAGGCGGTCGTACCGGTGTTCATCAGCAGGAAACAGCCGGTTCCGTAGGTGTTTTTCGCGTCACCGGCCGCAAAGCAGGTCTGACCGAACAGCGCTGCCTGCTGATCGCCTGCAATGCCCGCAATCGGGATATCGCCGCCCGGCAGGGAAACATGGCCGTACACCTCGCTCGAGGAGCACACGCGCGGCAGCATCACCCGGGGAATGTCAAGCGCTTCGAGCAGCGTTTCGTCCCAGTCGAGCCGGTGAATGTCGAAGATCATCGTGCGTGCAGCATTGGTCGCGTCCGTGATGTGCACTTTGCCGCCGGTCAGCTTCCACACCAGCCACGAATCCACCGTGCCGAACAGGATTTCGCCTTTTTCGGCCTTCTCGCGTGCGCCCTCGACGTGATCGAGCAGCCACTTGATCTTGGTACCCGAGAAATACGCATCCGGCACCAGACCGGTCGTGCGCCGGATGTGCTCGGCAAGATCGTCCTGCACCAGCTTGTCCACGATATCCGCCGTGCGGCGGCACTGCCAGACGATGGCATTGTGGATCGGCCGTCCGGTATTTTTGTCCCACAGAATGGTCGTCTCGCGCTGGTTGGTGATGCCGATGCCGGCCACCTCGGCCGGAGAAACGTCAGCCGCGGCGAGCACCTCAAGCATAGCCGCATACTGCGTGGACCAGATTTCCATCGGATCCTGCTCGACCCAGCCCTCATGCGGATAATGCTGCGTCAGCTCGTGCTGCCGGATGGCGAGGATGTTCTGCTCGCTGTCAAATAAGATCGCTCTTGAGCTTGTCGTGCCCTGATCGAGGGCCAGTATATATTTTCCCATGGCGAAAGCTCCTTTTTACTCTTTGAGTCTATCATACCGTTGCAGACGCGGATTGTCAATCGCTTCAAATTTGACGGTTCGGCACAAAACATGGTAAAATCAAAGCAGAAATGCAGAGAAGAAGGGGATTCCATGACGATTTACGAATACGGCGAGCCGAATGCGGAAAACGTATTGCTGCAGCCGGTCGGTGACCACGATCTGCCGACCATCGAAAACTAAATTTGCGAGATCAAGCGGCTGACCGCACAGCCGTTCCGTCTGCTTGCGCTTAAAGTCGATAGCTGGAACCGCGACCTGTCTCCGTGGTGCGCTCAGGCAGTGTTTGGTCATGAGGACTTTGGCGATGGTGCAGCAGCGCTGCTCCGCGAAATCCTGCCGCTGTGCGAGAATGCAGACAAGCGGTACATCATCGGCGGGTACTCGATGGCGGGTCTGTTTGCCCTGTGGAGTGTGTACCAGACCGACCGGTTCTCCGGTGTTGCAGCCGCGTCTCCGTCTATGTGGTTCCCGGGATTCCTGGAGTGCATGCAGACAAACCAACTGCACAGCCGCACAGTCTATCTCAGTCTGGGCAACCGGGAAGAGAAAACCCGCAATCCGGTAATGTCCACCGTCGGCGACCGTATGCGGGCAGCCTATGCGCTCCTGCAGGAGCAAAACGTAAACTGCACGCTGGAATGGAACAGCGGCGGACATTTTCAGCAGCCGGACTGTCGCACGGCGAAAGCGTTTGCGTGGACGCTGGAGCACTTATCTTATTAAAGGTGCAACTTACACTTGAGAAGTTTGTCGAATTCCTGTATAATGATAAATAATGTTGTCAGTTGGCTACAACCGACAGCGAAAGTACTTTGGAAAGGGAATAGAATTATGTTGGAAACCATCAACTCCGTTATCGCGGCGATATCGGGAGTGCTGTACCAGCCGTGGTTTGTGCCGCTGTTTCTGGTAGTCAGCGGTATTTACTTCACGTTCCGGTGCAAGTTTATCCAGATTCGCATGTTCAAGGACGCGTGCAAGGTCATCATGGAGAAACCGGAGACCGAGGGAAACATTTCCTCGTTCGGCGCACTCATGGTCTCGACGGCGTCGCGTGTCGGCACGGGCAATATCATCGGCGTGTCGGCGGCTATCTGTCTCGGCGGACCGGGCGCTATCTTCTGGATGTGGGTTACGGCGCTGCTCGGCGGTGCAACCGCCTTCATCGAGTCTACGCTTGCACAGATCTACAAAAAGCGTGCACCGGACGGCAGCTGCTACGGCGGTCCGGCGTACTACATGCGCGATGCACTCGGCAAGCGCTGGATGGGTGTTATTTTCTCGGTGCTCATCATCCTGATCTACGCAGTCGGCTATAACATGCTGGCGGCGTACAACCTGCAGTCCACGTTCTCGGTGTTCAAGTTCTACCATCCGGTGATCACACCGGCGTTCATCGGCGTTATTCTGGCGTTCCTGTTCGGCGTGATGGTACTCGGCGGCGCAAAGCGTCTGGCCAACATCACCGAAATTCTGGTGCCGTTTATGGGCATTCTGTACGTTCTGGTTTCGCTGCTCATCATCTTCCTGAACATCAAGAATGTACCGGGCATGTTCGCGTCCATCTTCCGCAATGCATTTGACTTTAAGTCTGTAATGGGCGGCTTCTCCGGCAGCTGCATCATGTACGGCGTAAAGCGCGGTCTGTACTCGAACGAAGCCGGTATGGGCTCGGCGCCGAACGCAGCCGCAACCGCATCTGTTTCGCATCCGGCGAAGCAGGGTCTGGTGCAGATGCTGTCCGTATTTATCGATACGCTGCTCATTTGCACGGCAACCGCGTTCATGTGCCTGTCCACCAACGTCGTACCGACTGAGGACATTGCCGGTGCGGTCTATGTGCAGAACGCTATCGCGTCCACGCTCGGCACGGTAGGTCCGGTGTTCCTGGCTGTCGCGATGATGCTGTTCGCGTTCACCACGCTGCTCGGCAACTACTCCTACTGCGAAGGCTGTCTGGAGTTTATCCTGCACCGCAGCATCAAAAAGCATGAGCTGCTCATTTTCCGCCTGTTTGCCACCGCCATCGTGTTCATCGGTGCGATCGCAAACGCCGGTCTGGTCTGGGATACCGCGGATATGCTGCAGGGCATGATCGTTGTCGTCAACGTGCCGACCATCCTGATTCTCGGCAACACGGCCATCAAGTGCCTGAACGACTACGTTGCAAGCCGCAAGCGCGGTGAGAATCCGGTGTTCCATGCAAAGGATATCGGCATTAAAGAAAAGACTGATTTCTGGCAGTAAGCGCATAAGAAAAACCCTCATCGCAAGATGAGGGTTTTGTTTTACCGTTTTGCCTTCATGGCGCTCTTCTGTTCGTACATGCGGCGGTCCGCCTGCTCGAATAGGATTTTGAGGTTGCATTCGCCGAAGTCGGTGGAAACCGAGTAGCCGGATGCAAACTCGATATGCAACTTGCGGCCGGAGGCGTTGTAGAATGCCGCCGTCTGACGGATGTGCGTCAGAATTTCCTCAGCCTGCTTGCGGCCGACACGCGGCAGCACCGCGAGAAATTCATCGCCGCCGTAGCGGCCGACAAAATACTGCTCCGGGATGGAGGTGCGCAGGATGCTGGCAAAGTTCGCGATCAGCGTGTCGCCTGCAAGGTGGCCGAGCGAGTCATTGACCTGCTTTAGGCTGTTCAGGTCGAACACCATCACCGTGGTCTCGACCGGCGGCTGATCGCGGTTCATCAGCAGTTCCTCGCAGCGGCTCTTGTTCGGCAGACCGGTGTGCAGATCGGTATACGCCTTGCGGTTCAGTTCGCTGTTGCGGCGGCGCAGCAGCATTTCGGTCACGGACTGCTGGATCAGCAGCAGGATGAGTGCGCCCATGACGATGGACAGCATGATCTCCAGATAGCGGACATTGGTCGCTGCATTCTGCGAATATACCTCAGCTGCGGATACCGTATCGTCCGCCAGCTGGAAATACGTCTCGCTCATGGCGATGATCTTGGTCTGCTGATAGCCGTTTTGCCGCACAAGCGTGATCTCCTGCTTGAGCTGCTGCCAGTAGTCGTACTGACGCTTGAGCTTGTCCTGATAATCCAGATTGCCGATGCGGGTCAGCTGATATTTGCCGCCGCCGTGCAGCAGGCCGTCAAAAATGGTATCCAGATAGTCGATCAGTTCGTCGTTCGGCTGCTCGGCGACCTCCAGTTTGACAACTCTCTGGGTTGCGCCGCGCAGGATGCCTGCGTAGTTGACCACTCGAGCGTCGCCCTGGATATTGTGTACCTGTGCCATCATGAGGACGGTAAGTACGATCATTAAAACGCTCAGCGACGCCTGTATCGCGTAGCTGAGACGGCGGTGTTCTGTGTTGTTGCCGGATTTGCTCATGTCGGAGACAACACCTCCTGTTTGCATGTTCTGCCGAATCAAATCGGTTTTGTATCGGTTTTTGATCGGCGGCAAAAAGGGAACATGCTGCACTGTCGTCGGCAAATAAAGGATACATTTGCGCGTTTCTGACGCAATAATTGCATAATATTATATCATACTTTATAAAATAAAGCAAATTTAGATATTGTAAAGATTATATTTTGTGAAATATGCTGTCATTTCAGCCGGTTTTATGCTATACTGTATTCAATATAAACAGAGTTCACAGAATGACAGGATCAGCGGTGCAGCAAAGGGGATGGAGTGCGGCTTTTCCAACGGTTACAGAAAGAAAAGAGCGAAAACTATGAAGCAGACTTCCCAGGCGGCATTTGACAACTATATAGCAGCCCGGTGGAAACGTGCGGGTGCGTTTCTGGGACAAATGATGATCATGGATCAGGTACGCGACCGTTTTGAGATGGAAACCGTCATCAACGAAACCATGCGGGATATCGGCGGGTACACCGAAGGCGACCGCGTGTATCTGTTCGACCGGTCGGAAACCGGCGATTACCGCAACATTGCGGAGTGGTGCAGGAACGGCGTTTCCTCTCACACGGATTACTTTCGTGTGCTGCGTCCGGAGGAGATGCCGTACTGGCTGCAGCAGTTTGCAAAAGGTGAGCACCTTTTCATCCGCGATCTGGAGCAGGAGAAGGACACGATGCCGGCCGAATATCCCATTCTCAAGGCACAGGGTGTCCGCAGCGGCATTGCCGCGCCGATCTTCTACCGCAGACAGCTGGCAGGCTTCATCGGCGTGGACAACCCGAAAGCCGAGGTGTCCGAGCTGTTCATCCAGCAGCTGTCCTTCATCGGCTCGCACCTGTACAGCGCACGCAAGAACCAGAGCATGGTCGATCAGCTCGAGCAGGAACTGCAGGCCAAGGACAGCGAAAAACAGGTGCTGGATGTGCTCTGTCAGGACAGCACATCGGTATATCGTGTCAATCTGCTGACCAACACGGCCGAGATCGTCAAGCTGGCCGGCGGCACGCATACCGAGGAAATGCTGGGCGACCGTGTGGCAGCACAGCTGTGCTACACCTATGAGATGCAGACCTTCTACGACTCCTATGTGCTCAAGGAGAGCGCACCCGATTACATGGATGTATTCGCGCCGCAGAACATGATGCAGCTGCTCGCGGACAGCGATACCTTCCATTACCGTTTCCAGATGCGGCCGAACAGTCTGGGACAATCGTATATGGAGATCCGTGCGACCAAGCTGGCACAGAATGAGCGGACGTTCCAAATCCTGCTCGACTTCCGCCATATTGATGAGATCGTGCGCGAGGAACGCAAGCAGCGTGAGGAACTCGAAGCCGCACTGCAGGATGCGCGCATGAACAACGCAACGATTTCGGCGATCAGCAAGATTTATTTTTCCATTTACCGCATCAACCTCAAGGATTATTACTTCGAGGAAATTTCCTGCGAGAACACCAAGCACCGGCTGACCGGCCTCAAGGGAGAGGCGGCGCTGCAGATTCGGGAACACGACAGGCACCGTGTCTCCGAGGAATTCCGCGAGCATGTAGCAGAGTTTTTCGACCTCACCACATTGGCAGACCGTCTGCGGCACGAGGAATCCATCGCGGTGGAGTACCCGATTGTGGACGGCAACTGGCATATGGCTCGTTTCATCGTGCAGACGCGTGACGAGCTGGACAACGTGGAGCAGGTGCTGTGCGTGGTTCGGCAGATCAGCGATGAAAAACGCCGTGAGGAACAGTGGATGCTGGCCGCCAACGAAGCCAACGCGGCCAACAAGGCGAAAAGCGAGTTCCTCTCGCGCATGAGCCATGATATCCGCACACCGATGAACGTCATCATGGGCTTTGTGCAGATCGCAAAGGACAATGCAAACGACCCGGACAAGGTTGCGGACTGTCTGCGCAAGATTCAGCTGAGCGGCGAGGACCTGCAGCAGCTGATTGATGACGTACTGGATATTGCCCGCATCGAGAGCGGTGAATTCCGTATTGAATCCGTGCCGGTGGACTTGTGCAAGCTGGTCACTTCGTTCGGGCATACCATGCAGAGCACGACCCGCGGCAAGAACATCTCGTTCCGCACCGACCTGCACGATATCGCGCATAACATCCTGCTGACCGACCAGCTGCGCCTGCGGCAGATTTACACGAATCTGCTGTCCAACGCGGCCAAGTACACGCAGGACGGCGGCAAGATCGAGTTTGAGGTGTACGAGGAACCGGCACCGACACCGGACCGCATCCGTCTGGTCTCCATCGTGCGGGACACCGGCATCGGCATGGACGCCGAATACATGAAGCAAATGTTCACGCAGTTCTCGCGTGCGGTGGATACGCGCGTCAATAAAGTGCGCGGCAGCGGTCTGGGACTGTCGATCGTCAAGAAAATTGTCGATTTGATGGACGGCAAGATCGATGTACAGAGCAAGCCGGGTGTCGGCACGACCTTCCGCGTTGCGCTTGACCTGCCGTTCAGCATGGGCAGCACGGTTCCGGTTATTCAGCCGGAGCAGGCAGCGGTGCTGCCGAAAAAGCCGCTGACGCTGCTCATCGCCGAGGACAACGAGCTGAACTACGAGATTGTTGCGGAGCAGCTGGACAGCCGCGGCATTCACTGCGTGCGGGCGGAAAACGGCGCCGAGTGCGTCAGCCGGTTCGAGCACGCAGCGGCAGGTGACATTGACGCTATTCTAATGGATATGCAGATGCCGGAGATGAACGGACCGGAAGCCGCAGCCGCTATCCGTGCGCTTGCGCTTCCGGCGGCAAAGACCGTGCCGATCATCGCACTGACGGCGAACGCCTACCGCGAAGACATTGAAAAGTGCCTGCATTCGGGCATGAACGCGCACCTGTCCAAGCCGATCGATATCAATCATGTGCTGCGGACAGTGGTAGACCTTCTGCCGAAGCAGTAAAACAGGGAAAGCAAAAGGACGTATCAAGCGATACGTCCTTTTTGTTATGCGTTTGCGTTTTCTGCGTTTTCCTGCGGCGGATTTGCAACTAAATCGTAGAAATGCTGCAGGCGTGCCTCCCACAGTACAGTGTCCTGCGTCTCATCTGGCGTGAGTGCCAGATTTTCTGCCGTCCAGTCCGCGAGAAACGCGCTGAACTTCTCGGCACCGACGCAGTTGTAGTGCAGCGAGTCGTAGAAGTCGTTTTGCGGATCAGCGTCAATCTCGGCGGTGTAGTCGTTGCAGCCCAGCGTCAATACGCCTTCGCGGCCGTCAAACTGAGCTGTCAGCTTATCCCAGTCGGCGTCGTGCAGACGCTTTGTCGGGGCCCGATACAGCACCAGCTGGATATCATTTTTCCGGCAGAGTGCGTAGATATCCTCGAGCGCTTTCGCGTTGCGTGCCCAGTCCTCCGGGTCGATATCAACGGTCTCGCAGTCGTCCGGACCCTTGTCCGTGCCGCCGGACAGGAAGGTGTAGCCGGCGAGCATGTCCTCGGTATACGGCTGCACGTCCTTGTCCTCGAGGGTCGTCCACCGATCGTGATAGAAGTACAGCGGGAACAGCAGTCCTTTGCGAACCTCGGGTTCGGCGTTCACGAAGGTTGCATGCAGGCGGTTGAGGCCCCAGGGCATCTGTCCGATGTTGGTCTTGGTGAAGCCCATGTATTTGTGGAATGCCATGCCGGTGCACTCGACGAAAACCGCCTTCGGCGACTGCGTGCGCAGGCTTTCCTTCAAGTAATCCAGCGTCAGCGGAAGCGGCTGTTCGGGTCCGGCCTGCACAAAGGCAGTCAGACCGGAATGCTTCCAGTATACGGCGGGCACTACATCGCAATAGGTGACAGACGAGCCGAAGAACAGCACGTCCACCGAATTTTTCGCTTCCTGTTCATACATGCCCCAGACCGAGCCGTAATCGTGCTGTTGCGGCGTGAGATAGTGGGCCGCACCGGCGAGGATACCGCCGAGCACGACCACAGCGGCGAGGAAGGCCGCCAGTTCTCTTTTGAAAGTGTGTTTCACGGCGTTCCCTCCTTAAAACTGGAAATAGACGAATTCCTGCGGGTTGAATCCGGTGCCGTAAGCGCCGCACACAGCCGTCACCGCCAGCAGGATCACCCAGACGGCGTACCGGAGCCAGGTGGTCTCGAGCAGCTTTTCCCGCAGTGGAAAACGGTCGCCGATGATGTCGGTCAGCACCAGTCCGATGAGGCTGACCGCAAGCACGTTCAGCGCACGTTCGGTCAGACCAAGCTCGGTCAGGTCAAGCGGGAAGCATGCGCCTGCCGCGGTCACAATACGCTTGATGATGACGCACGCCTGCAGAGCCGAGTCTGCGCGGAAGAATATCCACGCAAACGTGGAAAGGCCGAACGTGATGAGCACGCGGATAACCTGCAGCCAGCCTACGTCCCACGAGATGTGCAACGCCGCACAAAGACGTTTCTTTGCTGGTGTCAGCAGGCCGCCAATGACCTGGAAGATGCCGAAAAGCAGTCCCCAGAGAACGTACTTCATGGCCGCACCGTGCCACAGACCGCTCAGTGCAAACACGATCAGCACATTGATGTAGGTGCGCGTTTTGCCCTTGCGGCTGCCGCCGAGCGGGAAATATAAGTAGTCGCGGAACCAGGTGGACAACGAAATATGCCATCTGTGCCAGAATTCCTTGGAGCTTTGCGCCATGTACGGTGCGTGGAAGTTCTCCATCAGCGTAATGCCGAACAGCCGCGCGGAACCGATCGCCATGTCGGAGTAGGCGGAAAAGTCGCAGTAGATCTGCATCGCATACGCGACCGCAGCGCATGCCAGCTGCAGACCGGAAAACTGCGTCGGATCGGCGTATGCGGTGTTGACCAGAATCGCCAGATTGTCCGCCAGCAGTACCTTCTTGACCGTGCCTTCGATGAGTCGTTCGGCGGCAAAACGCACGTCATCCGCGGTTGCACGGCGCGGCTGCTTGATTTGCGGGAGCAGGCTTTTCGAGCGCTCGATCGGGCCGGACAGAATTGCCGGAAAGAAGGTGGTGAACAGCGCAAAATCAAGGAGATTGCGTTCGGCTTCACGGCCGCGGTACACGTCGATCATATAGCCGCAGATAACGAACGTGTAGAACGAAATGCCGATCGGCAGCGCCAGCTGCGGCAGACTCAGCTGTGCACCGGTGTAGCTGAGCAGCTCACCGAAAAAGCCGAGGTACTTGAACAATCCAAGTGCGCCGAGGTCGAGCACGAGCACCGGTGTGAGCAAAGTGCGTTTGTGCACGGTACGTTCGAGTTTTTGCGCCGCAAAGAAGTTAAAGACAACGGTCAGCGCCAGCAACGGCAGGAATTTCACACCGCCGATGGCGTAGAATCCGAGGTTCAGCAGCAGAAGAAACGGTTTCTTCACCTTCTGCGGCAGCGGCTGATAAATGAGTGCGCTTATCACCAGAAAGGCGATATAAGCGAATGAATTTGGTGTCACGTTTTATTTCTCTCCGTCCCCAAAGGGCAATACCGCATAATTAAGCAAGAGCGATTTGCGAGTAAATTTTGCGTACTGACGAGGCGCAGTTTTGCGGTAATACTTTGTGTATTACCGTAAAATTGCAACAAAGTCAGGACGAAAAAATTCCGTAAAGCGCCGCTGCCTTAATTGTGCGGTGTTGCCCCAGTTATTTGTTGTAGCCGGTTACGCCGTTCTTGTTCATCCAGGTCAGCTTGGCCTGCAGCAGACGGGCAATCGCCGGATTTTCCTGTCCGTGCCGCGCGGCATACAGCTGCTGCAGCTCGAGCAGGTCGTTGTAGGTCAGGTACGGATAGTCCTGACCGGAGTAGGTGCCGTCCGGCTTGTAGGAGTAGTTGAGGTCGCCGTTTGACTTGTACCACAGCAGTTCGCTCTGCTCAATGCCGCGTACCATGCGGTCGGCGAGAACGGCGTAGCTGTCCTCGTGTACGGCGTCCGCCATCCGGTACAGGAATTCTGCCTCGGCGGCATGGTGATTGAGCGAGGCATGTGTCGGCGAGGACCCACCGTTCGGGTGCCAGTAATCCTGCACGAGCCAGCCTTCCTCGTCTCCAGCGCCGAAGGTAAAGTGGTGCTGCTCGGCAAAGCTGACGAGAAAATCCGCATACTTGCGGGTCTTGTCCAGCCAGCCGGTCACACCGAAGTTTTCAGCCGCGTTGATGTTCGCCAGCCAGAAATCCGTGTTGAAGCGGGTGTCGTAGTAGCCGGGTTCTATGCCGTAATCCGTCTTGAGCCAGGTGCTGCCCGCCTGCGAGGGAATAAAGCCGTACTCGTTTTGCTGCTCGCGCATCAGGTCAATCATCGCCAGACCGATGGCCCGGGAGGCCGGCTGGTCGATATCGTTGACCATCTTGCCGGCAATGTGCGCCGCCGGAAGGGAGTAGAAATAGTTCTCGTCAAACGGATAGTAGGTCGAGGGTGCGGTATAGTAGTAGCCGTTGTAGCACCAGCGGTTGCTGCCGATCAGACTGTAATTCGCCCAGCGGCTGAGCATAGACGGGTCGTTCCAGTCGATGAGCGTCTGTTCGGAGGTCAGCAGCAGATAATCGCTGTATGTGTCCTGCGTCAGCGCCGCCACCTGCACGGAGAACCGGAAACCGGATGCGGTCCGCTCGATCTTCAGCGAACCGTTTTTGTTCGGGAAATACTCGATCATGCCGTTGTCGCGTGCGGCATAGGTCATCGGCGTGACAACAATGCTGTCTACGCCGTCCACCCGCAGGAAGTACATGCCGCTCGGCAGGGTACCCGCAGTGAGCGTTTTCTGTCTCCACGAAGAAGTCGCCGTGTCGTACCAGCGGATGGAACCGGACGTGCCCTTCATCTCGAACTGTGCGGCTGTGTGCGCAGGCGCATCCAGCACAGCGGCAGAGTGACCCATCTCCACCGTGCAGCCCTGGTCATCCGTATATCGGCGGGTCGCACGATGGACCTCGGTCAGCTCCTGCTCGGTCTCGCTGCGCGTCACATCGCCGAGCTTGGTGGTGAAGGCCGTATAGGAATTGGTCTGCGGCGGCTTCGGTGCATCGGTTTCGCGCTGCTGATAGGAGACCATCGGCGCAAACCGCTGTAAAATGGTCGCCAGCTGTGCGCGGGAGACTGTGCGCTGCGGAGACAGCGTGGTCGCGGTCGTGCCGGTGATAAGACCGGCCGCGTTGGCCCACTGCATGGCAGTCTGCGCATACGGATGAATGGAAGACGCATCCTTGTAGACGGAAAGCGATTTGCGCGCCGTCACATCCAGCTTTTTGTACGCGGCAAAGCGGTACAGCATGACGGCAAACTGCTCACGCGTGAGGGAAGTGCCGGGACGGAACACCGTGTCGCTGTAACCGGTGATGATGCCGTTGGACACACCCCACTGAACCGCGGTCAGGAAGGACGCGTCATCCGCAACATCCTGAAAGGTAAGTGCCGCATTGGCCTTCGGCGCGTGCTCCATGCGGTACAGCGCCTGCACCAGAGAAGCACGGGTCGCGGGAGCATCGGCGGCAAAGGTGTATTCCGAAATGCCGTCCATCAGATTGGACTGCACGGCAAATTCGATGGCCTGCTCGGCCCAGTGCGGTTTGAGATCGGAATAATCGGCGGCAGCGGTGCCGGTCAGCATGGACAGGCTGAGCAGTACGGCCGCCGCGGTATAGCGATGTTTTTTCAAAAGAGTAAACCTCCGTGATCGTTTTCGTGCAGAGATTTCATTCCGCACGTGGTTTATACACTTTCACAATTTATCATTATAACACCGCGGCAGGGCAGGCCGCAATAGCAATTCCTTGCAATCTTACTGCAGATTTTCTGCGATTTGGCGGCAGGTATCGGCGGACAGGCTGCTGTACAGATGATAGACGATGTCATCCTGCGTCCAGAGCAGCGTGACTGTGCCGTTTTTCTCGATCATCGTGACCGGCGTGCCGCGCAGAGTGAATTCGGTGACGGATGCGTTCTCGGTGTCCACGAGTTTGTGGGCCTCTGACGTGTCCGTGATCCGGGTGCAGGTCAGGTCGAGAAAATCGGTCGTGTTTTCGTAGGTGACGGAGTAGCCGTTGGGCGTGCTGTGCTCGTCGGTTTTGTGCATGGCATCCGGCAGACCGGACAGAATCGGCGGCGTAAACGTCTTGTCTCCGCTGTCAGATGGCATGGCCGACGAAAAACGATAGTCGGTCAAATCGTTAAACACGCGCACGACGGTATGGATAAACGATACGCGGTACGCTTCTACGCTCATCGCACAGCCGAACGAAACCGCGGCAGAAAGCAGCAGAACAGCGGCTGTGCGGCGCACAAGACGCATATTCCGGTTAAACGCCGCAGAGTGCTTTTGCGCACGCACCAGACGGCGCATCTCACGCCGGAATTTCCGGGAGAAACGGTGCTCGGGCAGCACATCCGGCGTGCAGGCTTGCAGCCACAGCTCACGCGCTTCAGCAGCCTGTGCGGACAGCATTTCGTCAGTGATCTTCATTTACGGTTCCTCCATCCCGCTCAGCACGGCGCTGAGTTTTTCCTTGGCGCGCTGGATGAGTTTGCGCACGTTCGGCTCGGTCGTATCCAGAATATCCGCGATCTCTGCGTTGGAATAGCCGCAGTCGTATCGCAGAAGCAGCACGGAGCGGTAACGCGGCGGCAGAGCCGCGATAGCGGCCGCCAGTGTGTCGCGCTCGGCGAGATGTTCGATCGCAGCAGCAGGCGCGGCACCGACATATTCCTCGGCAAGCGGGAGCGCACTGCGGCGCTGCTTTTCGCGGTACAGGTCGATCGCTTTGTGCTCAGTAATAGTGACGAGCAGCGCACGCGTTTTGTGACACCTTGGCGAAGAAATTGTATCCAGAATTTCGATGATTTTGACAAAGGCCTGATGTACCGCATCCTCCGCATCACTGCTGTTGCGCAGAATGCGGTTCGCGGCGTAGTACATCAGGTTTTTGTATTCGTTGTAAAGGATCTCGAACTTGGACTTGTCCGCGTCCGAGTCGATCATTGCCAGATAGAGAAACATTTTTACGCCTTCCTGCCCATTATTTTACCAGATTATAGCATACTGTGTCCGGTTGTGCAATCCAAAGAGCGGATTTGCAGGCCGATTTTCGCATGGTGAAAATTTTGGCTCAATCATTTTTCTTGTGGGATTGAAGTGAAGTAGGATATGCGT
>CAVLCS010000019.1:0-29245 GCA_963661675.1 Bulleidia sp. | reverse complement strand
TCGGCTACCTCGTATGACGAGCAGGTCAACATGATCGAGACCGCACTCGGCAACCCGGGCATTGATGCGCTGATTATTTCTCCGCAGCAGTCTACCTCTACCGCAGCACTGGTTGCATCGGCTGACAAGCCGGTACTGGCACTCGATACCGATTTCACTTCTGACAAGAAGTCGAGCTTTATTGGCACCGGCAACGAGGACGCAGCGTACAACGGCGGCAAGGCTGCTATGGAAGCTGCAAAGGAACGCGGTCATGATGCACCGACGGCTGTTATCCTCGCTGGCGTACAGGGTGACGAGACCCACGAAGCACGTCTGCGCGGCTACAAGAAGGCCGTAGAAGAGGCTGGCGGCACTGTACTCGAAGTGCAGTACACCGACACCATGCCGGATAAGGCAGCATCCGCAATGGAGGCTGTTATCCAGAAGTATCCGGAAGGCGTAGACGCTGTTCTGTCCATCGGCGACGATATGGCACTCGCGGCTGCAAAGGTTATCAAGGATTCTGGCAGCACCGTATACCCCAATACCGTTATGTGCGGCTTTGACGGCAACCAGTCTGCCATCGAGGCAGTTCAGGACGGCTCTCTGACCATCGACATCGCTCAGATGGGCTACGACATGGGCTACAAGGCTGTTGAGGCGGCTGTAACTGTACTGGAAGGCGGCTCTGTTGAGTCCTTCATCGACTCCGGTTCCAAGGTTATCGACAACTCCAACATCGACGAGTACATCGCAGATATGAAGGATAAGGGCCTGTGGGAGTAATTCAAACACCATCATCTGACAGTGTAATACCATTTACATAAGTATGGAAGGGCGGACGCACAGTTCGACTATGCGTTCGCCCTATCTGTATGTCCGTTTAAGCATTAAATGACAAATATGGGAAATTAAAGCGGTTGAGGGACCGCGTGAAAGAAGGGGATTCCAATGGCTTGGACCATGGCGACGTTTATCGGTTTCACGATACTTGTTGCAGTAATTTCGTATGTAAAAACAAAGGGTGACGACCAGAGCACCGCAGACGGCTACTTTCTGGCCGGACGCGGCCTGCCGGGCTTCGTTATCGCAGGTTCGCTGCTGCTGACCAACCTGTCGGCAGAGCAGCTGGTCGGCACGAACGGCCAGACGTGGAGTGTGGGCATGAGCCCAATGGCGTTCGAGATCGTAGCAGCTCCGTGCTGTATCGTGCTGGCGCTGTTTGCGGCGCCGCGCTATTTGAAAAGCGGCATCACCACGATTCCGGAGCTGATCGGTCTGCGCTATGACCGCAGCACAAAGCTGTGGTTCTCGATCGCGTATATCGTGCTGTACATCGTGGTACAGATTCCGGTTATTTTGTACTCCGGCTCTCTCGTATTCGAGAATATCTTCAACGTATCCGGCATTCTGGGCGTGACTAAGTTCCAGTCTGTCATCATTCTGTGTATCATCATCAGCGTTATCGGCTCGATTTACGCCATCTTCGGCGGACTGAAGGCCGTAGCCGTATCGGATACCGTAAACGGTGTCGGCCTGCTGATCGGCGGCTTCATGATCCCGTTCTTTGCGCTGAGCGTGCTCGGCAAGACGGCAGGCGGTGACGGTCTGTCGGTCATCGACGGTATGCGTTTCCTGATCGAAAACCATTCGGACATGCTCAACTCTATTGCACCGGCGGATTCTCTGCCGCCTGCGGTTCCGTGGCCGACCGTATTCACCGGTCTGTTCTTCCTCGGTCTGCAGTCCTGGTGCACGCACCAGTCGTTCATCCAGCGTGTACTCGCTGCAAAGAACCTGAAGGAAGCCCAGAAGGGCGCTCTCTACTGCGCATTCCTGAAAATTATCGGCTTTATGTATCTGGCTCTGCCGGGCGTTATCGCGTTCGCACTGTTTGAACTGCAGGGCGACCAGGTATCCATGATGGACGAAGCGTACCCGCAGCTGGTATCTCAGGTCGTTCCCGCTCCGCTGATGGGCTTCTTCGCAGCCGTAATGCTTGGCGCGATCCTGTCCTCGTTCAACTCGGTGCTCAACTCGGTAGACACCATGTTCACCATGGATATCTACAAGGAATTCGTCGATAAGGACGCTTCCGAGGAAAAGCTGGTCAAGGTCGGCAAGAATGTCGGCATCATCTTCGCGGTGCTGACTACCATCGTTGGTCCGCTGATCTACTTCTTCCCGGCAGGTCTGAAAACCTTCCTGGATTCCCTCGTTATGCTGATTGCACTGCCGGTTCTGACGGCCGTATTCGGCGGTTTCTTCTTCAAGCACCTGCCGAAGTACAGCGCAAAGGTCATTCTGGTGGTTCATGTGATCACTTACGGTTCGTTCCTGCTGTTCCTGAACAGCAAGTTCCACTACCTGTATGCCGTATTCGTACTGCTGCCGCTTGAGCTGTTGCTCATGTTCATCTTCAACCAGCGCAACAAGGCCAAGCAGCCGGAGGCGTGGGTGCAGAAGGACGTCGGCGCTGTCGATCTTACCCCGTGGAAGTACCGCTGGGTTGCTACCGCACTGATCATCATCTGTGTTGCAGTGGTTTACCTTGCGTTCTCGCCGCTCGGTATCGGCACCTGGAATTATACACGGCCGTTCTAAAAAAGAAAACAAAAATGGAGTGCTCGGGCACTCCGTTTTTCTGCTTGTATAGAAAAGTCTCCGCAGACGAAATATCTGCGGAGACTTTTCGTTATTCCATCGAAATCTGCCAGTTATCGCGGATGATCTGCTTTGCGCGTTCGGTATCCTTGCGGCGCAAAGCATCGATGATCTCCTCATGCGACCGGTGGCTCTGCTCAAAGTGCGCGTGCGTCTCGAAAAAGCGGATCTCATTCCGATGTGCCTGCACCATCAGCTGCTCGGTGTAGGTGACGAGATACGGATTGCCCGACAGCTTCGCGATGTGAATGTGGAACACCCAGTCGGCGTGGAGCATATCACGGGCGTTGCCCTGTTCGGCACAGCGGTAAAACTCCTGGTTGATCTGATGGAGGATGGTGAAATCGTTCTCGTTGATATTGGCCGCACCGAGGTCGATTGCATTCGCCTGCAGGATGCCGAGCAGCTCATACACATGCGCCATGTCGTGCAGGTCGATCGGTGCAACGAATGTGCCGCTCGACGGCACCATAGTCACCAGCTTCTGCTCGGCGAGCATCTGCAGAGCCTCACGCACCGGCGTGCGGGAGACCGAAAAATATTTCGCAAGTTCGGCGTCATTCAGGCGTTCCTCGGGCAGCAGTGTGCCGTCGATGATCCACTCCTGTAAGGCTTTGAAAACACGCTCGCGTGCGGTGGTGCGCACGACCGGACTTTGCTGTGCGGGAATAGGCATTTCGATGATTCTCCTTCAATAAAACGAACGGGATTGCACCCGATATATTACATACAAACTCTTGCTGAATATAGTTTACCACAAATACAGCGAACTGCAACAACGAATTTCTGCGCAAATTCGGCTTGCGAAATTGTATGTATGCGCTGAATTTTTTCGCGTTTTTACTAAATTTCGCATTCGATTGTTAGAAGTTTCCCTAAACTTGCAATTGATATATTGCATATTAAATTTCGGTATGCTATGATGACCACACAAACCGATATATTGGATATTGTATTTTGGAGATGATACTATGAAAGAGAATACGATCGCTTCGATTTCCGTAGTGCAGAACGAACATAAGTCAACCGGCAAAGGCCCGGACTTTCTGTCCGAGCAGGCTACTGCCGCGGCGCACCGCATTCATCAGGAGCTGCCGGATTATCAGCGGACACCGCTTGCGCGGCTGGACGGCATGGCCAAACGGCTGGGCGTCAAGGCAGTTCTGGTCAAGGATGAGTCCAAACGCTTCGGCCTGAACGCATTCAAGGGTCTGGGTGGACTGTATGCGCTGACGCGCGTCATCTGCCGCAAACTCGACCTCGATGTGAACGAGATCAGCTTTGCGGACCTGAAAAATCCGGTCTACGAGGCCGCTATCCGTGAAATGGTGTTCGTTACCGCAACGGACGGCAACCACGGCCGCGGTGTTTCGTGGGCAGCCGGACAGCTTGGCTGTGAGGCACATGTGTACATGCCGGTCGGCTCGTCCGAGGTACGCGCACAGGCGATTCGCAACGTCAACCTAAAGGCCGAGGTCAAAATCATGGAGACCGGCTACGACGACACCGTGCGCTATGCCGCGCAGATGGCGGACGAGCACGGCTGGTATCTGGTGCAGGACACTAGCTGGGACGGCTACGAGGAGATTCCGGCGTGGATCATCCAAGGCTACACCACCATGGCGTATGAAGCCTGCGAGCAGATGCAGGAGCAGGATCTGACGCCGACGCACGTTTTCGTGCAGGCCGGTGTCGGTGCGATGGCAGGCGGCGTAGTCGGCTATCTGGTGAACGCTTTTGAGGGCCATCGGCCGAAAATCGGCGTAGTAGAGCCGGAAAATATTGCGTGCATTTATCAGTCTGCGAAGGTGGACGATGGTGCACCGCATGAGGCAGTAGACCAGAAGCCGACCATCATGGCCGGACTCAACTGCGGTGAGCCGTGCACAATTACCTGGCCGATCCTGCGCGATTTCGCGGACTGGTACTTCAAGTGCCCGGATGCGGTTTCGGCGTACGGCATGCGCCTGCTGGCGGCTCCCGAAGCGGGAGATCCGCAGGTGATTTCCGGCGAAAGCGGTGCGGTTACGACCGGTTTGGTGAATGTGATCGCAGGAAAACCGGAGTACGCAGAGCTGAAAAAGCAGCTCGGTCTGGATGAAAACTCGGTCGTGCTGTGCTTCAGTACAGAGGGCGACACCGATCCCGCACATTACCGCGAGATTGTCTACGAAGGCAAGGAACCGCTACAATAAAACATAAAAGCAGGAAACACATTGAAATGTTTCGATAAGAAAGGAGATAAAAATGGGCATTTTACACGCAATTTACGACTTTATCAACGCAGTAGTCGGCTGGGTATGGGGCATCCCGATTTTGATTGTGCTGGTCGGCGGCGGCATTATTCTGACGGTCGTCATCGGCGGTGCACAGTTCCGGCACTTCGGCTTCATCATGAAAAACACCGTCGGCACCCTGTTCGACAGGGAGGAGCAGAAGCGCAAAAAGGCCGCAGGCGTATCGCCGTTCCAGGCGGTAACGGCGGCTCTCGGCTCGACCATCGGCACGGGCAACATCGCCGGTGTCGGCGCAGCCATCGCGGTTGGCGGACCCGGTGCACTGTTCTGGATGTGGATCTGCGGCATCGTTGCCATGGCCATCAAGTTCAGCGAGGTCACGATGTCGGTCCGTTACCGCCAGAAGAATCCGCACGGCGAAGGCTTCCTCGCGGGTCCGTTCATGTACATGCGTGACGGCCTCAAGTGTAAGCCGCTCGCTTACGCATTTACCACACTGTCTCTGCTGACGCTGAGTACCATCGGCGGCGTACACAGCGGCGCGATCGCCGATAACCTCGAGTCTGTCGGCATTCCGCGTATCGCAAGCTGCATTGTTGTCACCGCGATCGTCATCATCGTTATGGTCGGCGGCATGAAACGTCTGGTCAAGATTACGGACAAAATGGTGCCGTTTATGAGTGCGGTTTACGTTATCTGCGCAATTATTATCGTCGGTGCGAACATCGGCAACATCGGTACGGCCTTCGAGCAGATTTTTGTCGGTGCGTTCACCGGTGCGGCAGCTGTCGGCGGCTTCGCAGGCGCAGCCGTTGCAGCGACCATTCGCTACGGTCTGGCACGCGGCGTATTCTCGAACGATGCCGGTCTGGGTCTGCAGGCGACCATTCACGCACAGGCAGCTGCCATCGACCATCCGGCACAGCAGGGCATGTGGGCGGTATTCGAGACCTTTTTTGACACCATCGTTATCTGCTCGCTGACCGGTTTCATGATCATCTTCAGCGGTGTATGGCAGACCGGCGAGGCCGGTTCCACGCTCAGCTCGCTGGCGTTTGAGTCCGTGCTCGGCTCGGCAGGCCGTTATCTGTGCCTGTTCTGTCTGGTGCTGTTCGCCATCAGCTCGATCATCTCCAATTCGCAGGGCCTGCGCATTCAGGCGACTGCGGCAACCAACAATAAGACGTTCGTAAACGCGCTGCTCGTGTTCTTCGTTGTCATGGTCGTAGCGGGCACGCTCAAGAGCATGGCGGAGATCTTCGTCCTCACCGACTTCGGCAACGGTCTGGTTATCTTCCTCAACGTGCCCAGCCTGATCCTGCTCAGCGGTGAGCTTCGCCGTCTGACAAAGGAATGGTTCGGCAATAAGGGCGATTTGAAGGCCATCGCGGCAGCTCGTGCAAAGAACAAGTAATTTGCAATCATGTGTACAGATAGGAGCGATATTATGTCGGATTTGAGCAAAACGCTGACCGAATGGCGGCATCAGCTGCATACGCATCCGGAAACTGCATTTGAAGAAGTACAGACGGCGGCCTTTGTCGCCGACAAGCTGAAAGAGATGGGCATTGAGGTGTTCACCGGCATCGGCGGCACCGGCGTTATCGGTCGCCTGAAGGTCGGTTACGGCGGCAAAACAGTCGCTATCCGTGCGGACATGGACGCCATCAACCTGAAAGAAGAGGGCAATCCGCCGTACAAGAGCGAATGCGAGGGCAAAATGCACGGCTGCGGCCATGACGGCCACGTCACCACCGTGCTCGGTGCGGCCAAGCTGCTGAGTGAGAGCCGTGATTTCAACGGCACGGCCATCTTCCTGTTCCAGCCTGCCGAGGAACCGGGCAAGGGCGCTCACGCCATGCTGAACGACGGTCTGCTCGAGAAATTCCCGATCGACGAGATTTACGGCCAGCACAACAATCCGGGCATGCGGGCCGGAACGGTCAATATCTGTAAGGGCGGCTTTGCCAGCTGCGAGGACAACTTCAAGATCGAGATCCACGGCCGCGGCGGACACGCAAGCGCACCGGAAAAGACGATCGATCCGTTGGTTATCGCGTCTCAGGTGATTCTGGCGCTGCAGACTATTCCGAGCCGCAGCGCGGCGGCATTCGAGCCGGTGGTCGTCAGCTGCACCGAGCTGTTCACGGACGGCGCACATAACGCCATTCCGAGCAATGTCACCATCCTCGGCGACTGCCGCAGTTACAGCAAGGCAGCAGGACAGCTGATCGAGACCCGTATGCACGACATCGTGGACGGTCTCTGCAAGGCGAACGGCGCAGCGTATGATTTCCTGTACACGCACGAGTTCGCGCCCACCGTCAACTGGGACGAGCAGGTGGACGCCGTGATTCAGGCGGGCACGCATGCTGTCGGTGCGGAGAATGTGGACGGAAACTGTGCACCGTTCATGGCTTCCGAGGACTTCGGCGCTTTCCTCGAGAAAATCCCGGGTGCGTTCTTCTTCCTCGGCGGTGCCGTCGGAGACGATACCAAGGACTTCCCGCTGCACAATGCGCATTTCAACTACAACGACGATATTCTGGAAACCGGTGCAAAGGTGTTCGCACAGCTGATCCGCGAACGCCTGCCGAAGTGATTACAAAGGAGAATGATTAGCATGCAGGTTATTGAAACGAAAAATGCTCCCGGTGCTATCGGTCCCTATGTGCAGGGATACATTGTAAACGGTGTAGCTTATACCTCGGGTCAGATTCCGGTCGATCCGGCGACCGGTACGGCTCCGGAGGGCATCGCGGCCCAGGCGGAGCAGAGCTGCAAAAATGTTGCAGCCATCCTCGAAGCGGCAGGCAGCAGTCTGGAGAAGGTGTTCAAGACCACCTGTTTCCTTGCTGATATGGGCGATTTTGCCGCATTCAATGAGGTTTACGCCAAGTATTTCACCGGAAAACCGGCACGCAGCTGTGTAGCGGTCAAGGAACTGCCCAAGGGTGTGCTCTGCGAGATTGAAGCAGCAGCGGAGCTGTAAACAGCCGCAGTGGTTGTTCTGTTTTAGACCACATCAAGCTCATAATAAAACGCAGCAGCCTCGACGTTTTTTCGTCGAGGCTGCTGTGTCATTCCGCAAACTTCTGCCGATATGCACGCGGCGAAAGTCTGGTTTTGGCCTTGAAATTGCGGTTATAGTAGCTGGCGGAGCCGAATCCGCACTGCATCGCGATATCCGTAACGGACAGCCCGGTCTCGAGCAGCAGCCGTTCGCTCTGCAGCAGGCGGACGTTGTTGATGTACTCGAAGATCGTACAGCCCATGTTTTTCTTGAACAGGCGGCAGCAGGTGCTTTCGGCTAAATCGACCGAAGTGGCCAGTTCATCGAGCCGAATTGGTTCGGCGTAGTGCCTGCCGATGTAGGCCACCATGCGGTGTACGGTGTCGTTCTGCGGTGTCTGCTTGCCGGTCGGGAGACTCGCAAGGTGATTGCAATATAACAGGTGCCAGATGTGCAGAATCTGCAGGTAAATCGCAAAATAATCCGGCGATTCGGTCTCAAATGCGTTTCGCAGAGGAATAATTTGCTGCAAAATTGCCTGCTGCCACGGCACCTCGGGCGAGAGCACACAAAAACCGGCCGCACTGCTCAGATATGGGTCGATATAGGTGCGGTCAATCAGGCTTTCGTCCGCGTGCTGCATCAGCCGCGGATGATAGTTCAGGCAGATGTACGAGCTGTCCGTTCCGGGCACATTTTTCGCACGGTGCAGCAGACCGGGTGCAATGAAAATGCCCTGGCCTTCTCTCAGGCAAAACGTGCGGCTTTCCACCTGAAACTCCACCTCACCGCAGGTGACGCGACAGAACTGCAGCTCCTGATGCCAGTGCCAGTCGATAAAGCCGAGCAGGTTTCTGCGAATCTGCGTGGTGTACACCGCCACCGGAAAAGCGGTCGTGCCGTGCGGGTCGATCTCTCGTCCGGTCTGGTCGATTTTGATATGGTAGGTCTGCATGAAAATTCACTCTCGATTTTTATGTAAAAGCAATATAGTACAAGAATATCGCTAATATAATTATAGCATTCTGCTGTAAAAGCAATATAATTGTAACAACAGGAAATGAAAAAGTCAATCGCCATACTGAGGATACGACAAGGAGGATATTTATGTTCAAGATGAATGAAAACCGTATGCTGGAGCATCTTTTTGCGCTGGGTAAGGTCGGTATTGACGCCGAGGGACACCGCACGCGCGCGTGCGCATCCGACACCGAGAAGGAAGGCCGCGATCTGGTCTCCGGCTGGATGAAAGACGCCGGTCTGGAGGTCGTTGTGGACCGCATCGGCAACATCCACGGTATCTGGCAGACCGAGGAAAACAAGAACGAGAAGCCGCTCATGCTCGGCTCGCACATCGACACGGTTATCAACGCCGGTCAGTACGACGGCTGCTACGGTGTGCTGTCGGCGCTCGAAATTATCCAGAGCCTGAAGGAGGCCGGAGCCAAGACCGCACGTCCGCTGGTCGTTACCGCGTGGACGAACGAGGAAGGCATCCGCTATTCGCCGGACATGATGGGTTCGCTTGTGTACGCAGGCGGCATGAAGTGCGAGGACGCACTGGCGACCGTCGGTGTGGACGGTACCGTACTCGGTGAAGAACTCAAGCGCATCGGCTACGAAGGTACGGTCGATCCGGGATTCCTGCAGCCGTATGCGTTCGTGGAGCTGCATATCGAGCAGGGCCCGATCATGGACGCCGAGGGCTATACCATCGGTGCAGTGGAAAACCTGCAGGGTATCAGCTGGCAGCAGATCACTATCGAGGGTGTGCAGAATCATGCAGGCACCACACCGACCTCGTACCGCCGCGACGCAGGCGTAGCCGCTGCCAAGGTTATCACCTATATGCGCGAGCGCTGCCTGCTGCCGGGCAGCCGCACGGTCTGCACCACCGGCTGCATCGCGTTTGAGCCGAATGCCATCAACGTCATTCCGTCTAAGGCGGTATTCACGGTCGATGTCCGCAATCCGGATGAGACCAAGCTGCGAGAGGAAGAGAAGGCACTGGCCGATTACCTCGCTGAACTGGAAAAGACCGACAACGTGAAGATCACTACCGAACGACTGAGCCGCTTCGAGCCGGTGCTGTTCGATGATGGCATCTGCAAGTTGGTTGAGAAGCACGCCGCTGAGCACGGCTACCGCTGCCGCCGTATGACCTCGGGTGCCGGTCAGGACGCGCAGATGATCGCCCGTATTTGTCCGTCCGCGATGATTTTCGTGCCGAGCGTCAACGGCATCAGCCACAACCCGAAGGAATTTACAAAGGAAGCCGACCTGATCGCCGGTGCAAAGGTGTTCTTTGATGTTGTGGTCGATATGGCGGAAGCAAAGTAACAACAATCACCTACTTTACCCCCTTTATATCCTGTTTTCTCCTGACAGGGAAAAGCCGGAGGTACGGCAAGAAAACCGTACCTCCGGCTTTTTTATTTGGAGAGGGGAAGGGTAACGCAGAATGTGATAACACCATCCTCATACCGGTCGGCAATGCTGCCGTGATGGCGGGTAACAATGGCTTTCGCGGTCGAGAGACCGATGCCGCTGCCGCCGGTCGCGCGTGCGCGGGAAGCATCCGCCCGATAGAAGCGGTCGAAATACCGCGGCAGCTGCGACGCATCCAGTCCGGCACAGGGATTGGAAATCTCGAGCACAGCATGCTTGCCCTTGCGGAAGGCGGTGCAGCCGATGGAACCGCCGGCATCGCAGTATTTTACCGCGTTGTCGAGCAGCAGCGTCACCAGACGGCGCATGTCCTCCTGCACACCGTTTATCGTCAAATCCGGCGTGATATGGACAGAAAGCGCCTTGTTCTGCGACTCCGCAAGCGGGATAAAGGTCTGCGCGCAGGTCCGCACGACTTCGCTGAGCGGCACCTCAGTCACCGCAGATGCAGGCAGTTCTTCCTCACTGCGGGCCAGCTCGACCAGATTTTTAATCAGGCCGTCCATGCGGACGATCTGCTCATGTGAACTGTCCAGCCACGGCTGATTGGCCTCGGTCGGCTCGATGAGTCCCATGTTGGCGGATAAAATCGCAAGCGGCGTTTTCAGCTCGTGCGATGCGTCCGTGATGAACTGTCGCTGGCTCTGCCAGTTCTCCACAAACGGCCGAATGGCTCGTTTGGAGAGCACCCAGATCAGCAGGAATACCATCACAGCGCACAGCACGAATACGGTGACGATCATGCGGAGCATGGAACGTGCAGACTGCAGCTGCGAAAAGCAATCCACGACCACGATGGTCGTGCTGCCGCTGTCATCGGTAAAGCAGCCGAAGCGGTACTGCCCGACATAGCCGCGGTCGGTGTCCTGCTCGATGATCTCGTCCACCGTCTGGGAGATATCATGCCGGTCGAGTGCGGCAATGTGGTCAACATCCATGGAATCAATGTCGTTGTCGTCGGTCAGCTCCACAATAAAATACCGCGTCTCAAACGGCGTTTCCGCCGTAATTTGAAAGCCGTTGTGTGCAGAATGGCTTGCAATGCTGTCCGAATCGGGAAAGCTGCCGCCATTCTGGTAGAGCAGCTCGATCGCCTTGTCCGCCCGCTGTGAGACCATGTAATAGTCCGCCATGCCGATGACGGCGCACAAAATCGCCATCGTTCCCAGCAGGGAAGCCATGGCGATGGCGATGAATTTCTGGCGCAGCTTGCGGATCATGTGTCGGCCTCCAGTACATAGGTTTTGTCGGGATTGACGGTGATATGCGCGTCCGAGCCGATCATTTCCAGCTTGCTCCGCAGGTAGGAGATGTACGCCCACACGATATTCGGCTCGGCTTTTCCGTCCTCCGCCCACAGGTGCTCGATGAACTGTTCCCCGGAGATCGGGCGGCCTTTCTGCCGGATGAGTAGCTCCATCATCTGGAATTCCTTGCTGCTCAGCCGCACGCAGGAGTTGGCGCCGAGTTCGAGGGTTGCACGGTTGAGCGTCGTGTTGCCGACCGTCATCACCTCAGGCGTATACGCACTGCCGCGCCGCGTGAGAGCACCCACACGAGCGATAAACTCCCGCGGGTCGAACGGCTTGGGCAGATAATCGTCCGCGCCGCTCGTCAGTCCGGCGACTCGGTCCTCGACCTGGCTTTTTGCGGTCAGCAGCAGAACGGGCGTGGAAACGCCCTGTTCCCGCAGAGCGGTCAGCACCTGCAGACCGTCCAGTTTGGGCATCATGATATCGAGCACCAGTGCGTCATAATACGCCGCAAGCGCCTGATCGAGTGCATCCTGACCGTTGTCCACTACGTCCACCGTGTAGCCCTCGCGCTGCAGCAGCGCTGCCAAGGCCCGCGTCATGGCGGTCTCGTCGTCTGCGACTAAGATTTTCATACCGATGCCTCCTCGTGCTGTTCGATCAGGTCGCGAATGGTCTGCAGCGACAGGTCGGTCGAGGTGATCTCGTCCGCACAGCGCTTGAGTTCCTGCACGATGAGTGCCTGATCGGGAATGTCGTGCTTGTATTTCAGGTTGTGCTCGATGCTGGCCCAGCAGTCCATCGCGATGGTGCGCAGCTGCACCTCGAGCCATACTTCGGTCTGTTCCTCGCCGAGAAAGCGCAGCGGCATGGACAAAATCATGTGGTAGCTGCGGTAGCCGTTCGGCTTGGGATTGCGGATGTAGTCCTTCTCCTGCTTGATCTTCACACCGGGTATCGCACGAATGAGCGCTGCCGTGCGGTCAATATCCTGAATAAACGGGCAGACCAGCCGCACACCGGCGGCATCGAATACCTGCTCGGTCGCGGACTTGGCGTTGACCGGCAGACCCTGCCGCTCCAGCTTGCTTTTCATGCTGTCTGCGTGCTTGATGCGCGCTTGATACGACGCCACGGGATCGCGTCTGCCGAGGCTGACCTGATAGCGGCGGATCATCTCCATGCAGGAGAAAAACTCCGAGATAACGCCCTCGAGCAAAATGAGTTTGTCGCCGTAAAATTCCTTTTCTGCGGCGGTAACTTCCGGCACCGGATATTCCATGTAGCTGCACTTCCTGTTCTCTATCTGTCAATAAAATGAATGTTTTCGTTTGCGAGACCTATTGTAGCACGTTTTTCGCAAAGTGGAGCGCAGTTGCATGAATTTACATGTATTTTTCATCAAACAGACACAAAAACCCGCACAGCTGCTTTACGCTGTGCGGGCTTTTGAAATTTACTTTTCGGTCGAATCCTCCATCACGAAGCACGCTCTGCCATTCTCCTTGGCCTGATAGAGCACGCGGTCGGTTTCGGTGAGCAGGTGATTGATCTCCTGCGGGAAAACAAAGCAGTACGCGCCGATGCTGCAGCTGACCGTGACCTGCTCGAGAATACCGGAAATATCGCGCAGGAACTGTGTCAGCAGATGTTCCAGTTGGTCCGGCGACAGATTCATATCGAGCATTACGGCAAACTCGTCACCGCCGATACGACCGACAGAGCCGCAGAAACGAAAGGTGTTCTGCAAATGCTCGGCGAACTGCTTGAGTGCCTCATCGCCGACAGAATGACCGTATTTGTCATTGATGTGCTTGAAATAATCCAGATCGCAGACCAGAAACCAGCCGGCTGTTCCGGCGTGAGACTTCTGGCTGCGGAGACAGGTGCGCAGGAACAGCTTGCGACCCATAATGCCGGTCAGGAAGTCCAGCTCGCCGGTGTACTCACGAAATTTCATGTAGCGGTAGACCATCAGGATGAGGATGAGCAGAATGAAGTTGAGTGCCAGCATGGCAGTCAAAAACTGCACCTGCAGGTGGAGAATATCCCGATGGATGTCCTGTGTGACATCTACGCCGTGCTGCCCGAGCATGTAGTACATGCGGCTGGAGAAGTAGACGGTCGAGAGCACTGCCATACAGAAGATAAACGTACTTACGGCTCCAAGTACGAAACCAATCTTCGGAGACCAATACGGGGTGTTTTCGTATTCATTGACCGCGTTTTTATAGCTTTGGATAAAGGGACTGTGATACAGCTTGTCAATCGCCAGAACGACCGCAGCACAGACCGGCAGGATGATGAGGTCGCTTTTTTCAAGTATAAAGATTGATAAAATATTAAAACCGAGAGAGGGGAAGAACAGCCCCATCGCAGTATAGACCAGAAGCGCATGCAGCTTAGGTGCGGCGATTGTGATGAGCAGCTTCCACAGATTCTTTCGTTTGCTTTTGCGTGCCAGCTGAAACAGACAGCCGAGCAGAGAACCGAACAGCACACGCGTGCCGACACTCAGCAGTATGCTCCCGAGGGGGAAATCGCTCCGAAACGGAGAAAAGACCGCGTCTGCAGGCATAACATAGGTCGCGGAGGCCTTATACAGACTGCCAAGACCGAACAGCAGTCCCGCGAAGGAAGCCTCAGCCGGACCAAACAGGCAGGCGGTAATGACGATAGGGATATACGCTGTGGTAATAGAAATCGGTGGAATGTGCACATATCCTAAAAATGTAAAGGACATAATGACTTCCACCGCCAGCAAAAGGCTGAATATGTAGTGCTCAAATTTGTGTGTTTCCCAGGTTGTATTCATTTTCCTGATTACCTTTATATAGGCAGTACCGTGACGGATACAGATGAAAAATCTGCTCACAGGCCGCTCTTGTTCAATCATGCGGTATTGCCATGAATTTTACTGATAATAAATATATTTTATTATATATTATATAGTAAAGGTGCGGAAAATGCAACCGATTTGCTTGCGCAGAAAATTTTGAGAATTGCGGAAAATGCTCCGATGGGATGCGTGCCAGAGCGTTTTTCGCTTCTTCTCGTTTATACGGATGATTCGTTCTGCACGCTGTGGCGGTAATCCTTCGGCTTGAGACCGGTGATCTTCTTAAATATGCGTGAGAAATACACAGGATCGTTAATGCCGACCCGCTCGGCAACTTCATAGCTTTTGAGTGCCGTAGTGCGCAGCAGATTTTTTGCGGCTTCGATGCGCACGTTCTGCAGATAAGTCGTCAGCGCTGTGCCGGTCTCGCGCTTAAACAGGCGCGAGAGGTAGCTTGGGCTGAGATAGAACTGCTGGGCGAGCTGGTCGAGCGAAAGCTGCTCGCTGTAGTGTGCGCTGATGTAGGCCTGTATCGAGAAAACGATATGATCTGCGCTGGCGGCGCTGCTCTGCGCCATGTCCTGCGTTTGCTGCACGAGTGCGCGGGTGCAGGATTCCATCTCGGCGATGGAGTTGGTCTCCATAATGCGCTTGAGCGAGGAAATACTGCCGCCCTCGAGTGAATGTCCGGCCATTCCGGGAAACTGCAGCTCCATGCCGAACTGGTGAATATATACGCAGATATTGCGCACGGTATCCGGCGGCAGCTTGCTGCTGTCCGCATAGGCGAAAATGCAGTCGAGCAGCTGCTCTGTGTCGGCGGGATTACGCAGCTCCATCGCAGATTTAAGGGCGGAGAGCATTTCAAAGATTTCATCGGTCAGCTGCTGCGGGAACGAGCTGAGCTCAGCGAAGTGCGTCACCGGATGGTCGGGCGTGAAGACGGTGAAGCGCACCGCCTGTGCGGCTTCATCGGCGGCATCGGCAAGACAGATGGGATTGTCATTGCAGTTGGAAATGCCGATAAACAGCAGAAAATGTGCCAGACTGCCGACAATATTCACCGCTTCCCTGCACAATGCGGTAATGGGCGCTTCCCCGGCGGCGCAGATGACCACAAAGCAGTCCTGCGTGCCGCGGGCGATGTAGTAATGCGGGTAGGAGGATAGACAGTCGGACAGAATCTCCTGCGACTGGTTGAGATACTCGCTGTATTCTTCATCGGTCAGCGCTTCCTCGGACAGCGAGGTAATATGCAGCTTGAGTACAAAATAGCTGTGCAGATCCATTTTCAGCTGAGCCAGTCGGTTGAGCACATACAGCTGTGAGCATGCAACACGATGGATGAGGTCATGCAGCAGCATGCTCTGCTGCAGCTCCATGTTGCGCGCCGAGGTCGTGGAGAGCTTCTCCTGCAGGTCCTGACTGCTGCGGTCTTCCGCTATGGCGACCTTGGCTTTTTCGATGGCATTGGTCAGATTCTCTACCGTCATCGGCTTGAGTACAAAATCCACCACATGATACTGGATAGCTCGCTGTGCGTAGGCAAAATCCGGATAGCCGGTCAGAATGATGACTTTGATGCCGGGATAGTCGCGGGCGATGATCTCGGCAAGCTCAAGACCGTCCATACCGGGCATGCGGATATCGCTGATAACGATATTCGGCTGAATGACCGGAATCTGCTCGAGCGCCATCATGCCGTCGTCTGCCTGTGCGGCAATCTCACAGCCGAGGTCGCCCCAGTGGATGCAGTGTACCAGACCCTTGCGGATGGCGGATTCATTGTCAACGATCATAACTTTCAGCATAGGTCTTTCTCCTTTTCGGGCGGTGCAGTGATGATGGGGAGCGTCAGCACGATGCTCGTGCCGTGTCCGGGCTCGGATTTGATCGACATGCCGTAGGGTTCACCGTACAGCAGCTGAAAACGGCGCTCGATGTTGTGCAGCGCAACATGTGTGTGGTGCTTGTCATCGCTGCTGGGCTGGGGGATGGCGGACGGGTCGAAGCCTACGCCGTCATCGTACACGCGGATGTACACTGCGTCCTCCTCCTCCCAGATGCTGACGCGCACCCAGCCGCCGTGACGCTTGGGCTCGAGTCCATGTACGATACTGTTTTCCACCAGCGGCTGAATGGTCAGCTTAGGCAGGTAGCAGCCGAGCAGCTTGTCGTCCTCCACATCGACAGTGTACTGTAGCTTTTCCTCAAAGCGTTCCTTTTGCAGGGCGAGATAGTATTTTACCGAATCCAGCTCCTCCTGCAGGGTGATAATCTGCTTGCCGTGGTTGACAACGTTTGCCCGCAGCAGCTGCGCCAGATTCTGCACCGTGGTGCAGATGGTCGGCTGACCGGCTACCATGCAGCGGACATTGATCAGCTCGAGAATATTAAAGATGAAGTGCGGCTGAATCTGGCTCTCCAGCTGATGAATCTCTGCGTCGCGCAGCAGCAGACCGCGCTGATAGACCTCCTGAAACAGGGTGTCCAGCCGGTCGGCCATGTCGTTGAAGGCATGCGAGATAGCGGTCGTTTCGGTGTATGGCGTTTCATCCATGCGCACGGAAAAATCACCGCTGCCGATACTGCCGATGGTGTGCAGCATCTGCCGCAGAGGACGCAGCAGCAGGATGAGACAGGTGGCGGCCAGCAGCAGGGTCAGAATCAGGATGGCAGCACAGACGAGAAAATACACATGCGTACTCTGGCGCACACCGGCGAGGATTTCAGCGTTTGGAATATAGATGTCCACGCGCTCACGGTTTTTGTGGAGTGAGCTGGACGCGTGATACCACTTATTCATATCCTCGTTTTCGCGGAACAGGTCGGTCTGCAGAGAGCCGATGCGTTCGCCCTGTGCGCCGCTGAAAATGACGACTGTGGAAGGGTAAAGCTGGTTCAGCGACAGCGTGGAGAGCAGCTTGTCGATGTTCAGCTCCACGATGATTTTGCCAAGCGGCTGCATGGTGTTGAGGTCAACAAAATCGACGATCATATACGCATATCCGGTGATGGTGTAATGCGTGTACAGCGTGCGTGCGGAGTTGCAGTCCTCGTGCGTCTGGTACATCTGCCGGACGCGCCACGAGGTATTCAAATAGTAGTTGCCGCCGTAGACCGGCACATATTGGTCGTTTTTGATCAGGTAGATGGCGCTGACCACATCGGGGTTGAGCGAATCGCCGAGCGAGAATGCGCGGCTGAAATTCTGCTCCAGCCGGAGAATCTGGATCTGGGTGAGCGGCGCGCTGCTGCTCATCATCTGCTGGGCGGCGCTGTCCGAGATCAGGTAGTATACACCATCCCGCAGGGTCTCCATCATGCGGTCGGTGCGGTCGGTGAATTCGTCCAGATACATGGAAACCGTCTCACTGGCGGTATGCTGCAGCTGACCGGATACAGTATGGATAAAATAGATGCCGGCGGTGACAACAGGTGCGAATACCAGAACACCTATCATCACAATGACCAGCCCGATAAGAGAGATCTTGCGCTTTGCCATACAATACACCTCACGGAAAGATACTACTAAATATACCACAATTCGACCGTTTTGTGTACTATCCATAGGGGAGATGCAGCATTAGAAAAAATTATCCTGTTTTGGTGCAAAAAAATCCTATGTTTTGGAGAGACATAGGAGGGAAATGTAAACGAAAAGCAAAATCGTCACATGTTTTGACCGGTTTACTGCATTGAGAGCAGGCTGTTCCTCGGGTATAATGAATACAACAAAACACAGAGCGGTATTTGAAATGAGGCAAATGCCGCAAGGCGAGAAAGAGGAGGAACCCCACATGAAAACAAAGCGTATCCTCTCCCTGCTGATGGCAGGCGCGCTGCTGACCGGTGCACTGACCGGCTGCGGCGGTAAGAAGGACGATTCCGCACAGGGCGGTGACAATTCCGGTGTGATCACCATCAACTACCCGACGTTCCAGTGCGGCACGAACACGTCCGCTCCAGTATGCGATGAGCTGATCAAGGAATTCAACGAAAAGTATGCAGGCAAGTACGAGATCAAGAAGGAAGACGTTCCGGGCGACCAGAACTACATCGACAAGATCAAGGTTCAGCTCGGCACGGGCGATCTTCCGCCGGTCATTTACGGCGGCGGCTACAACCTGCTCGATATGGTTGTTGCCAAGGATCTGGCAGTCGACCTGACCGACGCGGTAAACTCCGATGCGGACTGGAAGGCACTGTACTCCGAGACCGCACTGGCAACCAACAGCCGTGACGGTAAGATCTACGCCTCCTCGATGGAAGGCCAGGTTATCGGCTACTTCTATAACAAGGACCTGTTCAAGCAGGCAGGCATCACCGAGCCGGCTAAGACCTGGGACGAGTTCTTCCAGCAGTGCGACAAGCTGAAGGCAGCAGGCATCACTCCGCTGTCCATGGATACCGCGGATTCCGCTTGGGTAACCCAGCTGTGGCTGGGCGCTATGGTCGGCACCGAGTCCGACGCCGGTCTGGAATTCATGAACACCATGAACCCGACCGACTACAACACGCCGGAAATGATCGCGGCAGCCGAGAAGATCCAGAAGATGTACCAGAACTACACCACGCAAGATGCAATCGGCGGCAAGTATGAGAACGCTGCAAACAACTTCCTGTCCGGCCAGACCGCAATGCTGGCAAACGGTCCGTGGATGATCGGCGATTTCTCCGATACCTCCATGGCAGAGGAAGGTTTCGCTGACAAGGTTGGCGTGGCACTGTTCCCGGGCAACTTCGTATACGATGCACCGATCCAGGGCTACATCGTCACCAAGCAGGACGACCCGAAGGTAGAAGAGGCTGCGATCGAGATGGTCAAGTTCTTCACCTCCGCAGAGGCACAGCAGACCGCAATGGAGATGCAGGGCATGGTTCCGGCCTCCAACACGGTAGAGCTGACCGGCACCGCCAAGGACAAGTACCCGCTGCTTGCTGAGTTCCTTGACCTTGCTACCAATGAGGGCGAAAAGCGCTCCGATACCCTGCAGGCTACGATGTACTCCAACCTGCTCGACGTAATGAGCCAGCAGCTCCCGCTGCTCGCTTCGGGTGAGCTGGACGCAAAGGGCTTCTGCCAGACGCTGACGGACGCTGCAGCGAAGAACCAGTAAACTGTTTACCGCAGGGACCCGTCGAAAAACGGGTCCCTTTGCTGTCGCGAAACTACTTTTCTGAGCATTTGCACAGCAAATTCTATTGCATGCGCGCTGCCGCACGAATCATCTGAAGCTTTAATTGTGCGGTGCTGCCATCTCCCCACCAAGAAAGGAAACCGCTTTATGAAACGTAAAAAGGGCTGGCTGCCGGTGTTCCTGCTCCCGGCTGTCGCATTGTTCCTGCTGATCTATGCTGTTCCGCTGGTGATCGTGTTCGTCTCCTCGCTGTTCGATTACCGGCTGACGGGCGACTCGATGACGTTCATCGGGCTGCAGAACTACACGCAGCTGTTCAGCGACGCGACCTTCCGGCAGGCTTGCGGACACACGGTCGTCTGGATTCTGATCCACTGCATTATCCATGTCTCCATCGGCGTCATTCTGGCGCTCGTGCTGTACAAAAAGCCGCGCGGCTGGAAATTTGTCCGCACGGCGTACATGATCCCGAATATCATCTCCAATGCCGCAATGGGCATGATCTTCCTCAACATTTTCAACCCGCAGTACGGCGTAGTAAACTCAGTTCTCAAGGCTGTCGGTCTGGAAAGCCTGACGCATAACTGGCTGATGGACACGACAACGGCGTTCCCGTCGGTCACCATGACGTGGCTGCTGTTTGCGGGCTACACCACGACGCTCGTGCTTGCTGAGGCGCTGACCATCGACGATTCGGTGCTCGAGGCAGCCCGTGTGGACGGTGCGACCTCGTTCCAGACCGATATGTTCGTCGTGCTGCCGCTGCTGCGCAAGATCATCGGCACGACCATGGTCATGGCGGCAACCTATATGCTGCAGATGTTCGATCTGATCTACATTACCACCAAGGGCGGTCCGGGCTCGGCGACCATGAACCTGCCGCTCATGCTGTACAGCGTGTACAAGAACGAAAACAACTACGGCTACTCCAATGCGATCGGCGTTTGCATCGTCATTGCGGGTGTCGTATGCATGACGCTCATCAACAAGGCTATGCGCGTCAACGAAGAAGACTACTAAGGAGGCGTTCGACAAATGAAAACCAGTTTCGGTGCAATGACCGGCAAAGAACGCCTGTGCTTTGTGCTCAAATATCTGTTTATGGCGCTGTGCGTAGTCGTTGCGCTGTTCCCGATCATCTGGGTCATTCTGTCCTCGTTCAAGACGAATGCGGAGATCCTGTCCAACGGCATTTCCCTGCCGACGCATTTCGGGTTCGACGGCTACAAATCCGCACTGGATATGGCGCCGATCTTCAAGTTTTTCGGCAACAGCGTGATCGTCACCTGCTGCGCGACCGTGCTGAACGTACTCATCTTCGCCATGGCAGGCTACGCGTTTGCGCGGTTCCGCTTTCCGTGCGATAAGCTGCTGTACATGCTGCTCAGCCTGTCGCTCGTCATTCCGATGACGGCACTGCTGCAGCCGGTATACAGCGTGGTCAACAATCTGGGCCTGTACGACACCAAGGCGGGTCTGATCTTGGTCAACACCGCACTCAACATGCCGATGAGCCTGCTCATCTTGCGCGGCGCCTTCCAGTCTATCCCCAAGGCCATTGAGGAGGCCGCCTACATCGACGGTGCGGGGTTCCTGCGCACGTTCTTCCAGATCATGATGCCGTGCGCCAAGGGCGGACTCACGAGCGCGGCCGTGCTGTGCTTTCTGAATACGTGGAACGAATTTACGTTCTCTCTGATCCTGACCAGCAGCGAGGGCGCCCGCACGTTGCCGCTGTCGCTCAGCTACTTTACCAGCCAGTTCAGCTTTAACTATACGGCGCTGTTTGCCGCAGTTACCATTGCGGTCATTCCTTCGATCATCGTGTTTGCGATCTTCCAGGAGCAGGTCGTTTCCAGCCTGACCGCGGGTTCGGTCAAAGAATAAAAGAGGTGAAATTACATGGCAAGCATTAGTTT
Organism: Bulleidia sp.; assembly: GCA_963661675.1. Taxonomy (GTDB): domain Bacteria; phylum Bacillota; class Clostridia; order Oscillospirales; family Butyricicoccaceae; genus Agathobaculum. The sequence goes on along the minus strand of CAVLCS010000019.1, from coordinate 7,749 downwards.
GAATCACATCAAGAAGGTGTACCCCGGTGATATCGAGGTTATCTCCGACCTGAACCTGCAGATCAAGGATAAGGAGTTCGTCGTGCTGGTCGGACCGTCCGGCTGCGGCAAATCCACCACGCTGCGCATGATCGCGGGTCTGGAGGAGATCTCGGACGGCGAGATGTATATCGGCGACCGCAAGGTCAACGACGTAGCACCCAAGGACCGCGATATCGCGATGGTTTTCCAGAACTACGCGCTTTATCCGCATATGACGGTTTATAAGAACATGGCGTTCGCGCTCAAGCTGCGCAAAACGCCCAAGGACGAGATCGACCGCAAGGTGCACGAGGCTGCCAAGGTGCTGGACATCGAACACCTGCTCAACCGCAAGCCCAAGCAGCTTTCCGGCGGCCAGCGGCAGCGTGTCGCACTCGGACGTGCGATGGTGCGTGATCCGGCAGTATTCCTGCTCGACGAGCCGCTGTCTAATCTGGACGCCAAGCTGCGCACCCAGATGCGCACCGAGATCATCAAGTTGCACCAGAAACTGGACACGACCTTTGTCTACGTCACCCACGACCAGACCGAGGCCATGACCATGGGCGACCGTATTGTCGTTATGAAGGGCGGCGAGATCCAGCAGGCGGACACGCCGCAGACGCTGTATGACCACCCGTGCAACCTGTTCGTAGCGGGCTTTATCGGCTCGCCGCAGATGAACTTCATGGACGCCGAGCTGGGACGCGACGCGGACGGCTACAAGCTGACCTTCGCGGACCAGAGCCTGCACTTTGCGGGCAGCGATGCACTGAACGAATACGTCGGCAAGACGGTCGTATTCGGTATCCGTCCGGAGAATCTGCACACTTCGGGTGAAAAGTTTACGCAGAATGCGGCGCACACGCTCACCATGCACGTGGACATCGCCGAGCTGATGGGCGCGGAGATTTACGCGCACTGCACCTGCGACGGCACATCGGTTACCGTGCGCACGCCGTCCGGCGAGCCGATCCACGCGGGCGACACCATTACCGCGGCTGTGGATATGAGCCGCATGCACTTGTTCGATAAACAGACCGAACGCGCGATCGCGTTCTGACAGGAGGAAAATCTGTGTTTCGTCCATCATACTTGAAGGAAGGTCCGGGCATCGCCAAAGATGCACCGGAAAAGACCGGCGCCGCATGGGTCGGGGAGACCCTTGTGCGGGAGTTCTGGCAGCTTGTCAAGCTGAACGTGCTGTTCCTGCTGTGCTGTCTGCCGGTCGTGACCTTCGGCGCGGCACGGGCGGCGATGGCGCGCTGCACGGTCAATATGGCGCGTGACGTGCCGAATGACGTGTGGACCGACTTCGGTGCGGCCCTGCGGCAGGACACCGTGCGCAATTTGCTGTGCGGTCTTGCCGAGTTTGCGCTGCTCGTGATGGGCGTGATGCTGGTAACAGCGGACGGATTTTTCCCCGCACTGGTGGGTATGCTGCTGCTCTGCGTTGCGGCTGCGTTTTTCCAGAATTTCTGGGCGGTGCAGGCGGCAGTGGATATCCCGTTTGCGGCAGCGGCGAAAAATGCGTGGCTGCTGTGTCTGCTCCGTCCCGGCATGATCGTGCTGGGTCTGGGCGCAAATGCGCTGCTGATGGTTCCTGCAGTGCTGTTTTTCCCGCTTTCTCTGCCGTATGTGCTGCTGTTTCCGTGCGGTCTGTCCGGATTTGTCTCGGGTATGATCGGCTGGTCCAGCTGCAAACGGTATCTGATTCGATAACAGGAGGTACTTTTTATGAAATTAACGGTAATCGGCGGCGGCGGCGTACGCTCCATGTTCCTTGCAAAGAGCATTGCACAGCGTGCGGAGGAACTGCACATCGACGAACTGGTATTTATGGATAACGATCCGGAAAAGCTGCGTATCTACGGCGGTCTGGCGGCACATGTTGCACGTATGCTGTGCCCGACGATGAAGTTCACGCTGACCTCCAGTGCGGAGGAGGCGGTGACCGATGCGGATTACGTCATCACGACCATTCGTGTCGGCGGCGACGCGACCCGCGTGCGCGATGAGCGTCTGGCGCTCGATCTGGGTATCCTCGGTCAGGAGACCACGGGTGCGGCCGGCGTTTCGTTTGCCATGCGCTCGATCCCGGCACTGGCAGAGTACTGCGAGCTGATCAAAAAACTGGCAAAGCCGGGTGTCAAGGTGTTCAACTTCACCAATCCGGCAGGTGTGGTTTCGCAGGCGCTGCGTGATATGGGCTACGATTTCACCTACGGTATCTGCGATGCGCCGAGCGGCATGCTGCACCAGTTTGCCGACCTGTACGGCGTGGACGCGTCCCGCATTTACGGCGAGTGCTATGGTCTGAACCATCTGTCCTACTTCCAGAGCATCAAGGTGGACGGAAAGGAGATCATACCCGAGCTGATCGCCAACGACGAGGCCTACGCCAAGACCGACATGCGCTTTTTTGAAAAGCGTCTGCTCGAGGACTGCGGCTGTGTGCTCAATGAGTATCTGTACTACTTCTACTACCGCGAAAAGGCGGTTGCCAACATTCTGAACGCTAAGCAGACGCGCGGCGAGATGATCTGCGACATCAACCGCCACATGACCGAGGAGCTGTCCAAGATCGACATCGAGAACGACTTTGAGGCGGGTCTCAAGTGCTTTGAGAAGTGGTACGGCATTCGTGAGAACAACTACATGGCCAACGAGACCGGTATTCACCGCGACAAGCCGTGGACGTTCGACGTATACTCCAAGGACGCAGGCGGCTACGCGGGCGTTGCGCTCAAGTTTATCGAGATTGCAGCCTCGGGCGGTACGGGCACAATGATCCTGTGTGCGCCGAACGGCAATGCCATCGAGGGCCTCGAGCCGACCGATATTATCGAGGTCACCTGCGACATTTCCCGTGAGGGCTGCAAGCCGCACCACATCGAGAACATTCCGGAGAGCAACCTCGAAATGATCCGCCGCGTAAAATATTACGAGCGTCTGGCGGCACGCGGTATCGTCAACCGCTCCAAGAAGGATATTACCGAGTGCCTGACCATGCACCCGCTGGTCGGCTCTTACTCGCTGGCAAGCAAGCTGACCGACGAGTATGTAAAGCTCAACGCGCCGTACATCGGGGACTGGAGGGACTGACGCATGTCGTTTCTCGCTTCGGTCGGTGTGACCAATGTGGATTTGATGTATGTCGGCATGCCGCGTGTGCCGCAGGAGGGCGAGGAGATCTTTTCGCAGGATTTCCGCGTGCTGCTCGGCGGCGGTGCACCGGGCACGGCGGTAAACGCCGCCCGTCTGGGGATTCCGACCCGTCTGGCGACCTATCTCGGCAGCGACCTGTTTTCCAGCTTTGCCCGTGCGCAGTTTGAGGAAAACGGCGTTGCGCCGTACAATCTGGCGGCAGAGGGCGAGACCGGCATTCCGGTGAATGTCACCAGTGCCATGCTCACGCCCGGCGACCGCACGTTTGCGACCTACTGCAAGCCGACCGCCATCACGGACGAGCTTCTCGAGCGGGTATACACCATGTCCAAGGGCGCCAAGCTGGTACAGATGCAGGAGGGCTTTCTGCCGATATACCGCAAGCTGCACGAGGAAGGCACGACGCTGATCTTCGATATGGGCTGGGACGACGAGCTTAGCTTTGAAAAATACGGCGACTATCTGCGTCTGGCGGATTACTATACGCCGAATACCAAGGAGGCGCTCAAGATCACCGGCAAGGACACGCCGGAGGAGGCGCTCCGCGTGCTGGCTGAGTATTTTGAGCACCCGCTGGTCAAACTGGATAAGGACGGCTGCCTTATCCTCGAGGACGGCAAGCCGCGCCTGCTGCGCAACATTCCGGAGTTCACCTGCAAGGACTCCACCGGTGCGGGCGACGCCTTCCTTGCGGGACTGATGTACGGTCTGTACCACGGCTATCCGTTCGCGGACTGTGTGCGGTTCGGCAACATCACGGGCGGCAAGAGCGTCACCGGTGTAGGCTGTCTGACCGAGTATGTGCAGGAGAGCGAACTGCTCGCGCTGCGTGAAAAGTATAAGGATTTATAAGCGTTTGGAGGCTTTTTCGTTATGAGAATCATTCGTGCAAAGGATTACAAGGACATGAGCCGCAAGGCGGCGAACATCATTTCCGCACAGGTTATCCTCAAGCCGGATTCCGTGCTCGGTCTCGCCACCGGCTCATCGCCGATCGGCACGTACGAGCAGCTGGTCAAGTGGTATGAAAAGGGGGATCTGGATTTTGCGGACGTGACGACGGTCAATCTGGACGAATACTACGGCATGAAGCCGGAAAACGACCAGAGCTATCACTATTTCATGCACGACCACTTTTTCGATCATGTGAACATCGACCCGTCGCGTATCAATCTGCCGAACGGCATGGAGCCGGACGAGGAAAAGGAGTGCGCCCGCTATGACGCGGTGCTCCGCAGCGTGGGTGACGTGGATATCCAGCTGCTCGGCATCGGCCGCAACGGCCACATCGGCTTTAACGAGCCGGACGACTGCTTTGCCAAGGGCACGCACTGCGTGGAGCTGACCGAGTCCACCATCGAGGCGAACAAGCGCTTTTTCGCCAGTGAGGACGAGGTGCCGCGCCGCGCCTACTCGATGGGCATTCACACCATCATGACCGCAAGAAAGGTGCTGGTCGTAGCCAGCGGCGAGGACAAGGCATGGGCCATTCGGGAATCCTGCTTTGGTCCGGTAACGCCCAAGGTGCCCGGCTCGATCCTGCAGCTGCACAACGACGCGATCGTCATCGCGGACGAGGCTGCGCTCAGCCTGTGCGGCGATTTTCTCTGATTTCTGACCATAGCAATGGCGGTACCGCGATTTTTTCTCTCACCGTGCGGCAAACCAACCTGATTCTGCGGTATCGCCGTCTCGAAATCCGAAGTGCAGTTCTGTCTCCTCCTGCGCTTTGGGTTTTGCTGATTTTTCACAAGGGAGGTGCGGTATGGTGCGCGTTACCGATATGACACACGGCCGTCCGATACGGCTGATTCTGCTGTTTTCGCTGCCGCTGATGCTGGGCAGCGTGTTTCAGCAGCTGTATACCATCGTGGATACCATCATCATCGGACGCGGTGTCGGCATGCAGGCACTGGCGTCCATCGGTGCGGCGGATTGGATCAACTGGCTGGTTTTATGGGGACTGCAGGGCTTTACACAGGGCTTTGCGATCCTCGCGGCACAGGAGTTCGGCGCGGGTGCATACGACCGGCTGCGTCGTGTACTGGCTATGATCGTTAAGCTGTCGTGCTGGTTCGGCATTGCGGTGACGATCATCAGCCTGCTGCTGGTAAGGCCGCTGCTCACAATGCTGCACACCGATTCTGCGGTGTTCAGCGGAGCACAGACGTACTTATATGTGCAGTTCGGCGGCTCGCTCATCATCATTGCGTACAACATGGCGGCGGCCGTGCTGCGCTGTCTGGGCGACAGCAGAACGCCGCTGCTCGCGATTCTCGCGGCGAGCTTTGCCAATATTGAGCTCGACCTGCTGTTCGTGATGGGCTTTGGCTGGGGCATTTTTGGGGCCTCGTTCGCAACCGTACTGGCGCAGCTGATTGCGTTTCTGCTGTGTCTGCGGTCGCTGCGGCGGCTGCCGTTCGTGCAGCTGACAAAGGCCGACTGGAAGACTGATCCTGCCATTCTGCTGCACCTGTGCCGTCTCGGCATTCCGACCGGTCTGCAGATGAGCATGATCACACTGGGCGGCATGGTGCTGCAGTCCGTGCTGAACGGCTTCGGCGTGGTGTTCGTGGCGGGCTATACGGCGGCAAACAAGCTGTACGGCATACTCGAGAGTGCATCGGTGGCGTTCGGCTATGCCATGACAGCCTACATGGGGCAGAACCGCGGTGCACGAAACGCGACACGCATTGATGCAGGCATTCGGGCGGTGCTGGCCCTGTCTGCCGGATTTACTGCCGCTATTGTGACGGCTATGCTGCTTGCGGGCAAACCGCTGCTGGGACTGTTTCTTTCGACCGAGGAGGCGGGCGCGGCAGATGCGCTGGCAGTGGCCTATCAGTATCTCATGGTGCTGATGGCGTTTTTGTTTGCTCTGTTCGTGCTGCAGGCATATCGCTCCTCGTTGCAGGGGGTGGGCGAGATGACTGTGCCGACACTCTCCGGCTTTGCGGAAATGCTCATGCGCATGGGTGCAGCGCTCGTGCTGCCGGCTTTCATCGGGCAGAGCGGCGTATTCTTTGCGGAAGGCGCAGCATGGGTGTGCGCGGCAGCACTCAATCTGGTATGGTATTATATGCGGATTGGGAAAATCAAGCGGGATATGCTGCAATAACAAAGGTTCCGGATAGACTGAGGTGCTCAACCGCTATCATAAGTGGTTGAGCGCCTTGCGAATTAATTTAATGCCATTGCATTCAAAAGAAAGCATATCAATCTATCAATAGCAATGAGATATCATGCTTGAAGCGTCAAAGTTTGTGCGGATATTCAGATGGGATAGGCGCAAAACGTTTACGCGCATCCTCACGTTTTCTGCCGCTCGTATATCATTATATAGTAAGAAAAGGACCGGAATCTTCCTTCCTTTTGTTTGGCGAAAGGTGTATTTCGCGTGCGACTTCCATCTGGGTGCGTCCCTCGAAGAACCGCAGCCGGATAATGCGGCGTTCGCGGTCGTTCAGGCTGCGCATAGCGTCCCGCAGAGCGATACCGGCGAGCCAGTTTTCGTCCGTGTTTTTCGTGTCGCCGACCTGATCCATCACGCAGACCGTGTCCGTGCCGTCGTGGAACACCGGCTCGAACAGCGATACCGGATCGAGTATCGCGTCGAGCGCAAATACGACTTCCTCTTTGGGCACATCCATCAGCTTGGCGAGTTCCACGATGTCCGGCTCGCGCTGGTGCTCACGGATAAACGCCTCTTTGGCCTGCAGAGCGCGGTACGCCGTGTCGCGCAGGCTGCGCGAGACCCGCATGGCACTGTTGTCGCGCAGGTAGCGGCGTATCTCGCCGATGATCATCGGCACGGCGTAGGTCGAGAAACGTACGCCGAGGTCGGTATTAAAGTTGTCGATGGATTTCATCAGGCCGATGCAGCCGACCTGAAACAGGTCGTCCGGCGATTCTCCGCGGCCCTGAAACCGCTGCACAACGCTGAGTACAAGCCGCAGATTGCCGCGGATCAGTTCGTCGCGTGCCTGCTTGTCTCCGGCAGCGGATTTCTTGAGAAGCGCGTCCGTCTGTTTGGCCGAGAGCACCGGCAGTCCTGCTGTATTTACACCGCAGATCTCTACTTTCGTCTGCATAATCAAATCCCTCCTGTGGGTTGCTGTGAGGTGGTATATCTGGATTTTCCCCGCGGTTCCGGTCAAATATACCGACGAAATATTTTGAATGGGACGGTGATTCGACAGATTTTGCGCGTCTGCTGTGGTAAAGCAGCGTGCAGTCATAAAATTATAAAACCGAAATACGTTGAAAATAGGACTTGAGAGAACAGCGGGACAGGTGTATAATAAATTCAAGAGAATGCCTGTTTGCAGGCGATTGAAAACGAAGGAGAATGCAATATGTTTGAAAATCTGATTGCAGCACTCAAGGCTGACAAGCGCAAGATCGTATTCACCGAAGGCCCGGACGCTCGAATCCTCGAAGCGGCTGCACGCCTGAAGAAGGACGGCCTGATGGATTCCATCCTGGTCGGCAACGTTGACGAAGTAAAGGCTGCTGCTGCAAAGGGCGGCTTTGATATCGAGGGCATGGAGATCATCGATC
>CAVLCS010000018.1:0-29802 GCA_963661675.1 Bulleidia sp. | reverse complement strand
CCATAGTGATTGCCCTCCCTTGGCAGATGTTGTGTGCAAACTTCATTCTACCATGTTTGGAAAATCACTATGGATTTTTTAGGTGTCCAACTTCATTATGCAATCAACCGACCCAATATTTTTTGAAAACATTCTGCCGACCGACGGATTTTTCCGAAGGCCGGCAGTTTTTCTTGCCACCAAAAGCAGGGGAGAAAGGACGGAAAAGTTCCGATTTTCGCCTGTTTTGATGATAATTTGCAGGGTTTGAAATTTTCTCAAATTTTTTCGCGATTTTTGTTGACAAAGGGGGATACCCCTGCTATAATATATCTTGTCGCTGAGAGACAAGCGGTTCACCGCGAGAGATCAATGCGAGTGTGCTGGAACTGGTAGACAGGCACGTTTGAGGGGCGTGTGTCGATCGACGTACGGGTTCAAGTCCCGTCACTCGCACCACCTTCTTTCTCAAAGCAAAACCCAATATGCGGATGTGGCGGAATGGCAGACGCGCTAGCTTCAGGTGCTAGTGTTCGCAAGGACGTGGGGGTTCAAGTCCCCCCATCCGCACCAAGTTAAAGAACTGAAATCTTTTGATTTCAGTTCTTTTTCTGTACTTTTGGGGGAATACGCGCAAAGCAGGGGAGAGAGCCTGCCTAATACATTGTCTAATTGTCTACCAAAATCGCGATGCTTTCATTTTCGAATCGAAGCAAACTTTGAAATCAATCTTGATTTTTATATGTTATATGTTACACTTTATGTATACTAATTTACGTATAACTTGGCAAAAAACACATTAATATGAGGGGTAGAACAATGAAACGATTGACCTGCGAGATGTGCGGTGGTACCGATTTAATCAAACAGGATGGTGTGTTTGTATGCCAATATTGTGGAACGAAATATTCCACAGAAGAAGCGAAGAAAATGATGATTGAGGGTACCGTAGATGTAAGCGGCAGTACAATAAAGGTTGATACAACGGATGAAGTCTCAAATCTATATCAGCTGGCACATCGAGCGACAAGCGAGAATGATGCTGAGAGTGCTGCTAAATATTATGATATGATACTCATGAAAGAGACTGATAGTTGGGAGGCCTCTTTCTATTCAGTATACTATCGTGCGCTAAATTGCAGAATTTATCAGATAACGTCGGCAGCCAACTCTATTAATAACTGTATAGATAGTGTATTTTCCTTGATTCATGAGCATGATTCAGATAATGAAGTCGCGGCGTATACGGAAGTTGCGAACCATGTTATGACTGCTGTTAATACATTTTGCACCAGTTCAATGAATGCATTCGGGAAAATAAATATGAATCGCGATCATCAAGAACGTAATAGCATATTAGAGATGTCTGATCGAATAATGGCATGTAACAATCTTTTGCTGAATCTGGGAAATAAACTCGATGTGCTGTACATTGCATCCAACATTGAACAGCTCAAGGAGTTGGCACTCTCTGCATGGAAAAGTGCGAATAATCACTTTGCTTATATGTTGCTATACCTTGATAGTAACTTGCGCAAAACATTGAATGATTCAACAAAGAAGCTATGTGAGCCTTTTACTTCACAAATACTAAAATACGAGCCGGATTATCAAGATCCACTTACCCAAAAAGAAAATTCAGCATCGCAGGCTTCTGGCGGTGGCTGTTATATCGCTACTGCGGTTTATGGTTCTTACGATTGCCCACAGGTATGGACTTTGCGCCGTTTCCGTGATTATACTCTTGCAAAAACGTGGTACGGTAGAGTATTTATCAAAACCTACTATGCAATTAGTCCTACTCTTGTAAAGTGGTTTGGACATACCCAATGGTTTAAGCGGATGTAGAAGGGTAGGCTCGATCACATGGTAGCTGATTTGAATGCGAATGGTGTTGCCGATACACCTTATGAGGATCGGCTTTGGTAAATTAAGTTGAAGGACTAAAATCATAAGTTTTAGACGGCTTGTCTGCCAATTCCACAGAATGCACCAAAACCCGCCTGTCAGAGCACAGATTTTCTGTATTGACACTCGTCAAAACCGTGGTACAATAAAAACAGAAAAAGCAGAGTAGAGCACAATGCGTTAAGTGCCGCTGAAACGGGGAGTTGTTCGGCGGACGAAAGGGAGCCTTTTCCTTGCGGTATTGTGGTCGCATCCCGCTGCTGCAACTGTTTAGGCACTCTCCTAAATCGCTGTGGCAACAGATGAATTTGATTAGGAGGTGTCTTTTTCTATGTCTAAAACTCCGAATATCTTTGTCCGCTCGCTGCGTGAGCTCAAGTCCACCCGCTGTCTGGCGGTCACGGCGCTGCTCATCGCGATCAACGTCACGCTGGATCTGCTCGGTCTGTCGATCAAGCTGCCGCCGAACCTGCGTATCGGATTCGGCTTCCTGTGCAATGCGTCGATCGGCATGCTGTTCGGCCCGGTCGTCGGCATGATGGCCGGCGTGTGCACCGACGTGCTCGGCTACTTTGCGGGCAACCTGTCCATGGGCGCGTATTTCCCGGGCTATACGCTGACGGCGGTTGTCGGCGGTCTGATCTGGGGCCTGTGGCTGTACCCGCGCAAGGTCACGGTATGGCGTGCGATCGGCGCAAAGACCTGCATTAACCTGTTCTGCAATATCTGCCTGAACACCCTGTGGCTGACCGTCACCGGCGGCAAGGCAATGAGCGTGCTGCTTGTTACTCGCGTGCCGAAGAACCTCATTCTGCTGCCGCTGGAGATCGTGCTGGTCTACTTCGGCATGAAGCTGGTAAACCGCATCTATGGTGCGCTGCCGAATGGCAAGGTTTCCGCTTCAGAGAGTGTGCAGTAAAACCGTAATCGAATATCTAACGTAGGGGTGGACCAATGTGTCCACCCTTTTTATACCTTGTGCCGCCGATAAAGAGAGGGCAGACACATTGGTCTGCCCCTACGGAACGTGTGCCGTTGATGCTAATCTATGCACATCGTTAGAGAAGGACGGCCGATGGCCGCCCCTACAATAACAAACCGTGTGCAGCAAGATAAATCAACCTGCAATAATTATCGAATGTAGGGGCGCGCATTGCGCGTCCTTGCAAGCGAGAGCAAATCGTTAAATTAAAAAGGGCAGACACATTGGTCTGCCCCTACGAAAACTGGTGCTGTAAATCTACCCGGTGCATGTCCGCTGCTTGACAAAACCGGGGCACTGCGTTATAATTACATCAATAAACGGCGGCCCTCTGGACAAGGGCGGTCGTTCCCAGATCCTAGATGCTTGGGGAAACGCCGCTCCTAATTCAAGGGGCGGTTGTTATTTTCTGTGCTTGAGGCACAGGCTGATGATGGCACAGATCAGGATGCCGAACTGAATCAGATCAGAATATGTAACCATATCAACACCTCCCTTCGAGGGGAGGGAACAACCTTTTATACACCGTTTATTGACACTCTGAGTATATCATATATTGCAATGCCTTGTCAATCAACTGCCTTTTCGGGCGGTTTTTGTTTCATTTGCAGACATTGGAAACGCGCTTTCAGCTTTTTGTGAAGAATTCTGTTTTTCCCTATGCAAACGGCGGATTTTTTGTTATACTATATATGATTGGAGAAGAACGGTACCGTCCGTTCGCTGAAAGGGAGTGACCTCTTTATGAAACTTACAAAAGAGAGTATTAAACATAACGTGGCATGGAAGGGTTATCGTCTGCCGCAGTACGACATCGACGCGGTACGCGAGAACACGCATAAGGCACCGACTTGGCTGCATTTCGGCGCCGGCAACCTGTTCCGCGCCTTTCCGGCTGTGCTGGCGCAGCGCCTGCTGACCGCTGGTCTGTCTGACACCGGCATTATCTGCTGCGACGGCTACGATGAGGAGATCATCGACCGCTGCTACCGCGCCTGCGATCATCTGTCGCTGGTCGTAACCCTGTATTCCAACGGCACGATCAACAAGGAAGTGGTTGCGTCCGTTACCGAAAGCCTCAAGATGAGCGAGGACATGCTGCGTCTGAAGGACATTTTCCTCGCACCGTCCCTGCAGATGATCAGCTTCACGCTGACCGAGAAAGGCTATATCATCCAGGACGACGCCCGTGAGTTCCTGCCGGACTACAAGCACGACCGTGAGAACGGTCCGGAAGGCTGCCAGTCCTTCTTCGGCAAGCTGACCGCACTGTGCCTGGCTCGTCATCGTGCCGGCCTGTCTCCGCTGGCACTCGTTTCGCTGGATAACTGCTCGGATAACGGCACCCGTCTGGAGCGTGCTGTCCGTCATATGGCTCGTGCATGGCAGCGCAACGACTTCATCACCGAGGATGAGTATTACTTCCTGCTCAAGAAGAATACCTTCCCGCTGTCCATGATCGACAAGATCACGCCGCATCCGGATAACCGCATTGCCGACAAGCTGGCAGCGGACGGTCTGGAGCATGCAAAGCCGTTTGTAACCGCAAAGGGCACGCATGCGGCTATTTACGTCAACTCCGAAAGCCCGCACTACCTGCTCATCGAGGATTCGTTCCCGAACGGCCGTCCGGCGCTTGAGCAGTGCGGCGCTATCATCACCCGCCGTGACATCGTTGAGAAGTCCGCAATGATGAAGGTAAGCACCTGCATGAACCCGATGGATACCGCTCTCGGCGTGTTCGGCTGCATGCTCGGCTACACGCAGATCAGCGACGAGATGAAGGACACCGAGCTGGTAAACCTCATCACCCGCCTGAGCGAGCAGGAGGCTATGCCGATGGTAGCTGACCCGGGCGTTATCGACCCGGAGGCATTCCTGCACGAGGTCCTCGGTGAGCGCTACCCGAACCCGTTCCTGCAGGATTCCCCGCAGCGTACCGCAACCGATACCTCTCGTAAGATCGCACCGCGTTTCGGCACCACGTTGTACGCATACTATAACTCCATGCTGCCCGCACACCGTGCGACCAAGCTGGTTTACATTCCGCTGGTACTGGCCGGCTGGCTGCGTTACCTCGACGGTGTGGACGATAACGGCGAGGCCTTCCAGCTGAGCGCTGACCCGAATATCGAGCATGTTCGCTCGCTGATGGGCAATCCGAAGCTGGGCGACGACGTAAGCGAGGAGCAGCTGTATCCGCTGCTGGCAAACCGCTACTACTTCGGTGTCAACCTGTTTGAGATCGGCGTAGGCGAAACCGTTGTCCGCATGTTCAACGAGATGAATAAGGGTCCGCACGCTGTCCGCGAGACGCTGCAGAAGTACTGCGGCGAGGAGAAGGAGCAGGAGTGGATCTTCGGCTGATCCGCTAACAACGTAAGAGAAAAGGCGAACCGTAAGGTTCGCCTTTTTTGTGTGGTAATGGAGAATGAGCGCGACAGGGAAGACCAGTGCTCTCGGCTGCAAGGACGCGCAATGCGCGCCCCTACAATCGCTAACATTTGCAGGTCGATTTCTCTTGCTGCTCACGTTTTATCATTGTAGGGGCGGCCATCGGCCGTCCTTCTCTAACGATGTGCACAAATTAACACCAACGGCACACGTTCCGTAGGGGCGGACCAATGTGTCCGCCCTTGTAAACCGGATGCAGAGGTAAAGAAAAGGGTGGACACATTGGTCCACCCCTACGGTAGTCTAATATCCTGATCGTTGCCATTATCGGTCTGTGTCTTTCTCATAGAAAGTAACAACCGCCCCTAAAAAGGAGCGGCGTTTCCTCAATTAACCAAGTTTTTTAGGAACGACCGCTCTTGCCAGAGAGCCATCGTTGTTGATATAATTATACAGCAGTGCCCCGGTTTTGTCAAGCGACAGAGCCGGGGCACTGTTTTTAAGTTATCTGCTAATAAAGTTCACAAAACTTTCCCAAAGATTACTGAACAAGGTGTTCCACGACGCCTGCGGGTTATGGATTGCAAACCATACAAAGCCTGCCGATAAAAGGACAGTCACTACGATTATCACCCAAAAACAATACCATCTCTGTTTAGGTGTCATAATATTTCCCTCCTTGGTCATAACGGTAATTCCTCTTGAATTAGTAATTAGTAATGAGAAATTAGTAATTATAGGTGCTGTACCGGTGAAATGACCGCGATATAATTACTAACTACTAATTCCTAATTACTACTTATTCGAATTGGCCGCAACCCTCAAACCCGGTGCATATCTCAGCCATTTTCCGCTCTTCAGCCGGACGGAGAAGCAGATCGACCGACACAGCCAGTCGCCGATCATGGCGATCCAGATGCCAATCGCGCCCATGCCGAAGTGCACCGCCAGAATATAACCGGCCACAAGCCGCAATCCCAGCATCGAGATGATCGAGCACACCATCGGATACCGCACGTCATTGGCCGCACGCAGGATATTCGGCATGGCAAACGAGGTCGGCCACATGAAAATCGCGCAGCCGTTATGAATCATGATCAGCGTCATGCCGAGCGCGAGCGCCTCTGCGGACACGCTGTAAATTTTGAGGATAAGCGGCGTACACGCAATCGTGACAAGGCAGGTGCTTGCGGTAACGGCGTAAGTGATGACCATCAGCTTTTTCGCCATGCGGCGTGTCTGCGGCTCATCGCCCGAGCCGATGCACTGCCCGATAACGGTTATCATCGCCAGACTCATCGCCTGACCCGGAATGACGGCCACAGCATCCAGGTTGTTCGCAAGCGCATTCGCGGTGATCTGGGTGGTGCCGAACAGCGAGATCATGCTCACGACGAGCACGCGGCCAAGCTGAAACAGGCTGTTTTCCAGACCGTTCGGCACACCGATCTGCAGAATGCGGCGGATAAGCTCCTTATCCGGCCGGAAATGCTGTCCGCGGCGCAGAGAAACCGTGTGCTCCGGATTCAGCAGCAGAATCGTGATAACGACAGCCGCCGTGCCGCGCGACAGCACGGACGACAGCGCTGCACCTCCAACTCCCCATTTGAACACGAAAATGAACAGCGAGTTGCCAATCAGATTCACGATGTTGATCAGTCCCGCGATCAGCATGGACACGCGGGAGTTGCCCTGGGCCCGGAACAGCGCCGCGCCTGCGTTGTAGATCGCGAGGACTGGGTAGGAGAACACACTGACCGTCAGGTAGGTGAGGGCACTCTGCATGACGTCGTCCTCAATGGTGCCGAACAGCAGCCGCAGCAGCGGTGTGCGGAACAGCATGACGAGCGCGGAAATCGCAAGCGCAATCGCCGTGACGACTAAGTACAGCTGCTTGGATGCGTCGCACGCACGGTCGTTCTTCCTTGCGCCGAGCAGCTGCGCGACCACAACAGCGCCGCCGGTCGCGAGCGCGGAAAAGATGTTGATGATGAGCACGTTGAGCATATCGACGAGCGATACGCCCGAGACCGCCGCTTCACCGACCGCGGAGACCATCATCGTGTCGGCGAGACCGACCGTGATGGCCAGAACCTGCTCGATAACGAGCGGCAGGATCAGCTTTTTGAGTGCGGCATTGGGAAATAACTCTTTACTCGTAAAAAATACACCTCGAATCAAAGAATAACGCGGTACGCCTCGATGAGTCGCTCGAGCGACCATGCGGCGTTCGCGGGACTGGTGGAGGGCAGCTGCGTGATGGGCACGCCGGTTTTCGGCTCGATCAGCTTGCGGTACAGCTGTGCCGACTTGCCGCCGGTGGCGAAAATGCGGTCAATTTTGCTTTCGCGGAGCAGTTTGCCGATATCGTTTGGCTCGGCATTTTTAATGCTCGTGTCGGACGCGCCCGCAATATCGCACTTGGCGATGGTGTCCCACAGCGCCACATGGTGCCGCAGGCACATGGCACGCTTGTCCTCGATGGAGACCGGCACTTCCTCGCCGAGCACGGCCGCCAGTACCCGCCAGAACCGGTTCTGCGGGTGGCCGTAAAAGAACCCGACCTCACGGGATTTCGGGCTTGGAATCGAGCCGAGCAGCAGCACGCGCGACTCGCTGTCGTACAGCGGCGGAATGGTGTGAACGATGGTTTGCAGTTGCATGAATCAGTCCTCCAGTACGGAAACAAAGCTGCGGAATGCGCTTGGCAGCGCGTATGCGTCACGCAGCTCGGCGGGTGTGACAAAGGTGAGGTCAGGCGCGGGCGCGTCCAGTTCGACGTACACGCCGTTCATGTGCCACTCCACATGCGTGAAAATGTGCTTGGCAGGCCGCAGCGAGAGCATTCTCCTAACGCTCCCGCCTTGTTCGGTGAGTGCCGCACGGATTTCCTCCGGCGAAAGATGGCCGTCGAGCGACGGCAGTTCCCACAGACCGGCGAGCAGTCCCTTTTTCGGCCGCTGCCGCAGACCGACCAGTTCGCCGCAGCGCACAACAAGCACGGTGCGGTTTTCCACTCGGCGAGCCTTTTTCGCCGCTCTGAGCGGCAGAACCGCCGCATTCCCGCGGTGAAAGCCTTCGCAGAGGTGTTGAATCGGGCAGTCGTCACAGTGCGGAACGCCGTTCGGCAGGCACACCGTTGCACCGAGTTCCATCAGCGACTGGTTGAGGTCGCCGGAACGGTCGGACGGCATGAGTTCGGCGAACCGCTCACGTGTCTGTTTTTTGAATTTTGCGTCCGTGATCGGCGTGAAATCGTTGTCGAGCCGCGCCGCTACGCGCAAAACATTGCCATCCACCGCCGGAACCGGCAGTCCGAACGCGATAGACGCGACCGCGCCTGCCGTGTACTCGCCGACACCGGGCAGAGACAGCAGCTTGTCGTAATCGGCGGGCAATTCACCGCCGAACTCCTCGCACAGCAGGACGGCCGCACGGTGCAGGTTGCGCACACGGCTGTAATAGCCGAGGCCCTCCCATAATTTCGTGTAAACGGCCTCGTCCGCCGCGGCAAGCGACGGAATATCGGGCAGCGTGTCCATCCACCGGGCAAAGTAGCCGCGCACGGCTTCCACGCGCGTCTGCTGCAGCATAATTTCGCTCACCCACACGCGGTAGGGAGTAGGCTCAGCACGCCACGGCAGGTCGCGGTGACCGGCGTCGTACCAGTCGAGCAGCGGCTGCACGATCGCCTTGCTTACCCCGCTCAATATTTCATGTCGGCCAGCGTTGCGCCGGTGTAGAACATGGTGAAGGTCGCGTCGGCAATGTGCGTGTGCTCGTCGTCGTGCACCTCGACCATGTAGACCGACACCTTGCGGCCGCGCTTGCGCTCATACGCCACGGCGGTCAGCTTTTTGCCGCAGCGGCCCGGGCGGTAGTAGTGGATGGTGCTGTCGAGCGTGACGGCAACCGTGCCCTGCGAGGCCGCAGCAGAGCCGGCCGCAATGTCGCAGAGCGTGAAGATCGTGCCGCCGTGCGCCATGCCGAGCGGATTGAGCAGCTCGGGCGTCAGGTCGAGTTCGACGGTAGCACCGCCGTCCTTGTCGAGCGTCACGACATGCATGTGCATCAGTTTGTTTAAGCCGCCGGCTTCCTGCCGCAGCTTGAGGATTTCTTCGATGGTCAAGGTTAAGACTCCTTTATATTGGTGGTTTATGTAATCTGTTGTTGAACGGTAGTTTTTCGCCTTCGAGGCGAACGGAACTGCGCTGACGCCGCGCGGGCGCACAAGAGGGTAGACACCAAGGTTTCTACCCTCTTGAGAATCACCCATTTCCTTTGAGGGTCTGGCGCAGATTGCCGACATGTGACCGCTGCGAAACAGGGGAACGATAGAGGATTTTTTCTTCCGCAGGACGCGCTAAACGCGTCCATGTATCCGCGTATTCGCAGTGTCAGACAGCGTTCTGCTACACATGAGGGCAACTCTACGCTGGGTGCGGCATAACAGTGCCGCACGATTCTTTAGCGGGTTATTATAGACAGGGCCTACGAGGATAAATGGTATCAAATGCCTAAATTCGCAGGTGCCGTCCGGCATAACGCGCCAACGAGTCGGGCAACACTGTTATGTTGCCCCTGCGGAGACTAAACCGCCTGTGTAGCAGTACGCTATCTGTGAACTGCGAACATTTCACGAAAACCACGCAAGAGTAACCCGACTGCCGTACCCCATTTTCGAAGCGGTCGCCGGTCTCTGGCATGCGTCAGGCTATCTAACAAGGGAAAGGTAGGAGTTCAAAGAGGAAGGGAAACCGCAGGTGTCCCTTCCTTTTTGCCCCAGCCGCGGGTGCGGCAGTCTCCCGCGCTCCGCAGAGCGCAACTCCCTCGCTGAGGTTCAGCGAAAAACTCTCCGCCCGTTAGGGCGAACCGCTTGCGCGGTTCGTGTGCACCAGTCAACCGGTGCAGGATAATAGGTTAAATCCAGCGAAACTACTCTATTTTATTATAAAATGCCCCTGCGTCTGCGTCAAGCGCAACCGCCCGGCGGAGCCTGACGAATTTTTCCGACCGGTGCAGAAAAAACCAATCCCCAATATATAGTTACCGCTCGGCAACAGGACAACAAAATGCAGGGAAAATCGCCGGAAACCCAAAGTCAGCCTGTCGAAATGCGTCGAAAATGACTGTTTTCTGTACTTTACAAACGGTAATACAACGAGTATAATATAAATGTATATTTTACAGTTGTGCTTTTTCGGCATGACACAGACGGAGAATGTTGGAATGAGTGATTTTTCGCGCACGCTTGCGCTTCTGCGACGGGAAAAGAAAATAAGTCAAAGAGCTG
The DNA here is from genome assembly GCA_963661675.1 of Bulleidia sp. Taxonomy (GTDB): domain Bacteria; phylum Bacillota; class Clostridia; order Oscillospirales; family Butyricicoccaceae; genus Agathobaculum. Next base: position 19,246 of record CAVLCS010000018.1, on the reverse strand, counting down.
CAGCGGGCGACCTCGGTGTTTCGCAGGCGCTTCTCAGCCACTACGAGAACGGACTGCGCGAACCTGGTCTGTCCTTTGTCGTGCGTGCAGCGGATTATTACGGCGTGTCCTGCGACTACATGCTCGGCCGCTCGATGGCGCGTGACGGCTCCGCTGTGCCCGCGGAACGCATGGAAGGCACCGACACAGAGACCGAGAACAGCCAGGTCGTGCAGGCGGCGTCTCTGCTGCTGCAGCTGGCCGAATCGCTCGAAAGCAAGCAGCTTTCGCACGAGATCGAGTCGTATTTCGCGGTGGCCATCTACAAGGTGTACCGCTATCTCTACATGGCCGATCCGGCCGGTGTGGAAGCCGTGTTCCGCGCGCCGCAGGATCGGTTTGAGTACCTGTGCGACGCCCGCATGAAGGAGCACGAGCTGAAAATCCGTCTGGCGGCCAAAGGCGAGGAAGGCTGCGGCCTGACGGAAGAGAACATCCGGCGGATGCCGCTCGCACCGAGCGAAATCGCACGGCGATACCCGGATTTGTCGAGTGCACTGCTGACCATTCTGCAGCAGGTGTCGGATTCGATCGACCGGAAAAATAAAATGCAATAATTTCGGATAAACCTATTGACAAATGCACCAGTGTGGGGTATACTAAATAAGTCGCTAAGACAGACGGCTTGATGAAACGCTGGTGTAGCTCAGTTGGTAGAGCAGCTGATTTGTAATCAGCAGGTCGGGGGTTCAAGTCCGTCCACCAGCTCCAACAAGCTGGCAAAAGTTGATATGGAAGGTTTCCCGAGTGGCCAAAGGGAACAGACTGTAAATCTGTCGTCTATGACTTCGGTGGTTCGAATCCACCACCTTCCACCAAAACAGAAGGACATTCCAAAAGGAATGTCCTTTTTCTGTTTTGGCGGAAGGTGGTTATGGATTCGAAAGCCGGCTCTTAGAAACGTGCCGGTGGCACGTTTCAACCGGCGTGGCTTTGCCGCAGCAAGGCGAATCCACCACCGGACGGGGAAGCACGCGTGTGGCAGTGCGCCTGTGGGCGGCAGCAGCCAATCACGGCAGGCAGAGGCCATATCCGAAGGATTGCAAAGCAGGCACGCGCCCAATACGAAGGGAAGAACAGGTTGTTCGACAATGAAATCGACCGGCACAGGCCATTGTAGGGGCGCACCAGCGTGTGCGCCCGGTCAGCCGTCGGCACAGATTTGCATCGACGGTTCGTTGGGGAAGGGCGGACACATTCCGGCTCGCTAAGAGCTGTCCTGCGGACGGTTGCTCGCTGGACGCCCACTGCGGTGGGTGTGGTCCGCCCCTACGGAGCATATCACAAAGAATACAATCGGCGTAATGGAAGTAGTAAATCGTTTGCAGACGTTATCCTGTAGGGAAGGCCACCGGCCTCCCAACACCCATTTAACGATAACGTGGGCGGCCGATGACCGCCTCTACGGTTAAGTTGGTGCAGATGAATTTACAAACGGTGTGCCGAGGTCGGCACACCCTACGGGAAAGATTGTGCAGACCGTATTATATTCAGCAACAATGAAAATCAGTGCAAACCATTTACAAGGACGCGCAATGCGCGCCCCTACAACGATTTCACAAGAGGAGAAGGGAAAACTTACCTGCAAAATGAAAATGATTGTAGGGGCGGCCATTGGCCGTCCTTTTTGCGTTCTGCACCGGAAAATATTTTCCTGAGTTGACTATTACCGGTCAATTTTCTGCATGATCCGCAGTATAGATGAGAGCCAAACCCACAATCCAGCCCTGTCATTCCGCATCAACAGGGCCTATTCCCATGCCCATCGTTTTTTCTCGTCCGGAAAACGCGATTTATCGCACGGAAAACGGCATTTATCGTCCGGAAAATCCACAGAGCAGACAAAATTGAGAATGGAGAATTGAGAATGGAAAATGATTCTGACTGATCTGAATCTGACTGACGAAAAGTGATTTTCTAAACGATTTCTGAAAATAAAAAGGACCTCCGGTAAAACCGGAAGTCCTTGATATATCGTTTTGGTAACGAGATTACTTAGCCATGGAAGCAACTTCTGCTGCGAAGTCGTCAACCCTCTTCTCGATGCCTTCGCCCTTCTCGAAACGAACGCACTTTACGAGCTTGATCTCGCCGCCCAGTTCCTTAGCAACAGCCTTGATGTGGTTCTCAACGGAAACCTTGTTCTCCTTAACGAAAGCCTGCTGCAGGAGGCAGTTCTCCTCGTAGTACTTGCCGATACGGCCGTCTACCATCTTGTGGATGATCTGCTCCGGCTTCGGCTTAGCAGCGGTCTTGTTCTCCTCGAGAGCCTGGATCAGGAGAATCTCCTTCTCCTTAGCGAGGGTAGCCTCGTCAACGTCGGACTTGTCCAGGAAGGACGGGTTCATAGCAGCAGCCTGCATGCCGATGTCCTTGCCCAGTTCCTTAACGGTAGCGTTGTCCTTGAGGGACTCGGAAACTTCCAGACCAACCAGAACGCCGATTACGCCGCCCATGTGGTTGTAAGCAACGTTAACGGTGGAGTCGTCGAAACGGTCGAAACGACGGATCTGCAGGTTCTCGCCGATGGTCAGAACCTTCTCCTGCAGAGCGTCCTGTACGGTGCCTTCGCCCATCTTGCAAGCCTTGAGAGCCTCAACATCAGCCGGAGCGTCCTTGATAACTACGTTAGCAACGTCAGCAACGAACTGCTGGAAGTCAGCGTTCTTAGCAACGAAGTCGGTCTCGGAGTTAACCTCGATGATCGCGCCTACGCCGCACTCATCGCATACGGTAGCCTTGACCAGACCCTCAGCAGCGATGCGGTCAGCCTTCTTAGCAGCCTTAGCCAGGCCCTTCTCACGAAGCAGCTCGATAGCCTTGTCGAAGTCGCCGTCAGCCTCGGTCAGAGCCTTCTTGCAGTCCATCATGCCTACGCTGGTCATTTCGCGGAGCTTCTTTACGTCAGCAGCGGTAAAAGCCATTTTTAATTCCTCCAAAAAATATTTTATTTTCTCTGAAAACAAAAATTAGTAATTAGTAATTAGTAGTTAGTAATGATGGTGCCCGCTGCGCGAGTATTTGATAACCGGCACAGCCGGACACCGCAATTTCTAATTCCTAATTTCTAATTACTAATTAAAATTTAATTACTCAGCCTTTGCGTCAGCCTTAGCCTCAACCTCGAGCTGCTCGCCCTGCTTGCCTTCCAGAACAGCGTTAGCCATGGTCTGGGAGATCAGCTTGATAGCGCGGATAGCGTCGTCGTTGCCTGGGATAACGTAGTCGATCTCGTCCGGATCGCAGTTGGTATCAACGATTGCAACGATCGGAATGCCCAGCTTGCGTGCTTCTGCGATCGCGTTCTTCTCCTTGCGGGAGTCAACTACGAACAGAGCGCCCGGCAGCTCCTTCATGTCCTTAACGCCGCCGAGGTACTTCTCGAGCTTAGCGATCTCGAGCTGAAGCTTGATAACTTCCTTCTTCGGGAGCAGATCGAAGGTGCCGTCTGCCTGCATCTTCTGCAGCTGGTTCAGACGAGCGATACGGGTACGCATGGTCTTGAAGTTGGTCAGCATGCCGCCCAGCCAACGTGCGTTAACGTAGAACTGACCGCAACGCTCAGCCTCTTCCTTGATAGCGTCCTGCGCCTGCTTCTTGGTACCAACAAACAGGATGGACTTGCCGGAAGCTGCCATATCGCGTACGAAGAAGTAAGCTTCCTCGAGCTTCTTTACAGTCTTCTGAAGGTCAATGATGTAGATACCATTGCGCTCGGTGAAGATGTAGGTAGCCATTTTCGGGTTCCAACGACGGGTCTGATGGCCGAAGTGTACGCCGGCCTCCAGCAGCTGCTTCATAGAAATTACTGCCATTTTGTTTTTCCTCCTTGGTTTTTCCTCCATCCCTGATCATCTGACAGCGGCAACAGAGCAAATGCCCGGTCACCGACCGCTTTCATCACGGGATGTGTGAATTCATGCTATGATAGTTTACACCAAGGGAAGAAGCGTGTCAAGAGAAATGTGAAAAATATTTACTCAAAATTAGTAATTAGCAGTTAGTAATTATTTACTCACGGCGTTTTTTGTTTCCGCTGGAGCGGCGGAGTCCGTATAAACAAAGATACCTGTGCCGTCTGCTTCTTCAGGATACGTTTCCCATGCGGGCGGCATGACCACGACATGGCTCACGCCGATATTCTGTGCATTGTCTGCATCATCAGTATATCCGGCCAATATCAGCAGATATTCGGCGTGCTCCGTTTTCACAGAAAAAGAATAGCTGTAGCTTCTCGTCAGCGCACCGTAGTTGTTTTCCTCGCTTTCGCTGCCGCCCAGCCGTTCGACGGAAACGGCATTATTGCAGAATAAATCGATAAACTGCTGCATCGATTCGGCAGAGATGCCGTTATTCCGGGCTGCAGTAGAAAAAGCGCTGTTATCCCGTCCGTGTCCCGCCGGTCAGCCAGCGAGAGCAGTTCGTTTGTCTGCTCTTGGGCAATATCCTCGGTCGGCGAAGCATTCAGACGGTCTAGCCGGTTTTGCAGCATACCATCAGCAGTGAACCCGCGGGCTGTCAACGGCAGCACCAGCAGTATCAAAGTCAGCCATATTGTTATCGTTTTCATGTTAACTTCTCTTCCCGCTGTCATCTCCGGCGAGCAGCGTCATTGCGATGATGATCAGGATAATTCCGGCAAAATCCATGCCTGCCAGCGGCACACCCAGCCAGAAAACGTTGAGCAGAGCACTCGTTACCGGCTCTACGGCGGCGATGATGCTGGCCTTGGCCGGGCCGATGCGGCGGACGCCCTCGAGGTAGCAGCCGAACGCGAAGATCGTGCCGAACAGCACGATGAACGCCAGACCGAGTACGGTTACCCAGTCCCACTCGGCGGAAAGCTGCCACGGACGGAACACGATGCACATGAGTGCACCGCCGATCAGCATGCCGAAGCCGGTGACAGGCGTTGTGCCGTACTCTGCAATGATGCCGCGCGGCTGCACATTATATACAGCGCACGCGAACGCACTCGCCAGACACCAGAACAGCGCCTTCGGCGAAAGCGCCAGCTGAGATGGGTCGCCGTGGGTGGCGAGCAGGTAAGCGCCGCCCATGGCCAGCAGCACCGCCAGAATTTCAATCTTCTTCGGCATGCGGCGGTCGCGCAGCGCAAGCCAGATCAGGATAAGCGCCGGTCCGGTGTACTCCAGCGTGGTCGCCGTGGCCGCGTTGGACAGCTCGATGCCGTAGAAATACGCGTACTGGCACAGCGCCATACCGATGATGGCGAAGATCACGAGGGAGCCGACGTGCCGTCTGTTCCGGAAGATGCGTACCGTGTCCGCCTTCTGCCGAAAGAGCGTGTACAGCACGGTGAGCAGTCCGGCCGCCGTCAGGCGTATCGTGACGAGCATGTTGGCTGTCATGCCGCGGTTCTGGAATAAGTATTGTCCGCAGGCTCCGGAAAATGCCCAGCAGATGGCACCGAATATCGTCAGCAGGTAGCCGATTTTTTTGTCTTTTGTCATTTTGATTCCCCTTTGCCCTCATAGCGTAACATAAATGGGATGAGGTGTAAAGAGGAAGGAGAGCTTGCGGAGAGTGAAGAGTGGAGAGAATGGGAAATTGAGAATGTAGAATGCAAAATGACGAAAAGGGAAAACGTCTGCATACTGGTTATAAATGGGCGCGCATTGCGCGTCCGATTTTCAACGATTTGCACCAGTTTTATTAACGGCACACATTCCCGTAGGGGCGGACCACATCCACCGCAGTGGGCGTCCAGCGAGCAACCGTCCGTAGGACGGCTCTTAGCGAGTCGGAATGTGTCCGCCCTTTTTTCTGGCCTGCACCATTTAACAAAAACACGGATACCCGGTTATCTATAACACCGATACCGTATAATCAGCGGTTTGTTGGGGAACGGGCGGACACATTGGTCCGCCCCTACGATGGCGTGTGATGAAATCATTTTTCCCTGCATAAAATTATGACAGGAGGGGATTTCTTTGCGATTAGGTTTTCGTCACACCGCATTTCAGGCGGTATGCACGGTTTTTGTGTTATGCTTTGCGATCGGCCTGCTTCGGCGTGCAGACACGGTGCAGCCGGTCTTTGGAGAGGACAGCGCACGCGTGCCAATCTTAATGTACCACAGCATTTTGAAGGACAGTGCGCGGCAGGGCAAATATGTCATCTCGCCGACGGTGCTTGCGGCCGATTTGGACGCCTTACAGGCGAAAGGCTACACCGCCATCACGGTAAACGATCTGCTGGCGTATGTGCAGGACGGCGCAGCCCTGCCGGATAAGCCAGTCATGATCACCTTCGACGATGGCTACTACAACAACTACATTTACGCCTATCCGCTGCTCAAACAGAGGGGAATGAAGGCGGTGGTGTCCATTATCGGCAGCCAGACCGCGCTTTTTACCGACAACGGCGAAGAGAACGCCTACTGGTCGCATTTGCGGCTTGACCGCCTGCGGGAAATGCAGGATGTGTTTGAGGTGCAGAATCACTCGTGGAACCTGCACGAGTACGGCGAACGGCGTGGCTGTCTGCGCCGAAAAGGCGAGGACGAAATGCGCTACGAGACTTTGCTGCGCGAGGACACCGAGCAGACGCAAACGCTGATCACGGATGCCGGACTGCCCGAGCCGACCTGCTACACCTATCCGTTCGGTGCCTGCTCCAAAGAGAGCGAAACGCTGCTCAAAAGCATGGGCTTCCGGTGTACGCTCGGCTGTGAGGAACGCATCAATACCGTCACGCGCGACCCGGACTGCCTGTTTGAAATGGGGCGGTTTAACCGTCCGGCCGGAGAGAGCACGGAAAGCTACCTGCACCGTGCGTTAGGAGAGGATTAAATGCAGAATGCCATGCGATTTTCCGAGCTGCACTGCCGTGAGGTCATCAACCTGTGCGACGGAGCACGGATGGGCGAGGTCAGCGATTTGCTGTTCGATCCGGTCTGCGGACAGATCACCGCACTTGTCGTGCCCGCACAGTGCGGCATTGCGGGTTTGTTCTCGAAAAATGACTGCGTTATACCGTGGGGGTGTATTGAAACCCTTGGGGAGGACTACATTCTGGTGAGATATAGGGAGAAATAGAGTGGAGAGTGAAGAGTTGAGAGTGGAGATTGCGTTGTGATTTTGTGTGTACATTCATTGAAATTTTATCGGTGCACATCGTTTGATTTGGACGCGCAATGCGCGCCCCTACAATGGTTGACCGTATGCAACATGGTAAATCAACCTGCAATTGTTATCGACTGTAGGGGCGCGCATGGCGCGTCCGTTTTCAACGAATTATCACCGATAAATATATTCCTGCGGATGACTTGATCTTACGTTCTCTTCACTCTCCACTCTCCACTCCTCACTCTCCACTCTGTTAGAACGGCAAAAAGAAAAGGCGGACAACCGTCCGCCTTTTGGCTCAATCCTTCTTGTATTTCGCAACGCCCTCAGTATAGAGGTTGCCGCCGACCGAATCCTGCGACACGATAGCGGAGAAGTTCTCGACGGTGAGCCGCTTGACCGACTCACAGCCAAGTTCGTCATACGCGATGACCTCGACATTCTTAATGGAAGCCGCCTTAGCCGCACCGGCACCGCCGATGGCTACCATATAGACCGCACCGTTGCGCTCCATGGCGTCCTGCACGCCCTGGTTGCGCACGCCTTTGCCGATCATGCACGCGAGACCTGCATCGAGCAGACGCGGTGCAAACGGGTCCATACGGCCGGAGGTGGTCGGGCCGACCGAGCCGATGACCTGTCCCGGCTTAGCCGGAGTCGGGCCGGCGTAGTAGATGGCTGCGCCGTCGAGGTCGAACGGCAGCTTGTCGCCGGCGTCCATCGCGGCAACGATCTTCTTGTGCGCTGCGTCACGCGCGGTGTAGACCGTGCCGGTCAGCGTTACGGTGTCGCCCGCTCGCAGCTTGGGTACCATTTCCTTGAGTTGTTCGGTTTTCAAATCGTAGTGTGCCATGCTTATTCCTCCGTTTTCGGGCGCAGATTGTTCAGAACCTCACGCAGTCCGTTTTTGCTCTTGTCCGGTTCGGGACGGGTCGTATCGGCGTCCTTTTTGCCGAGCGACGCACTGATCTTATCGATTTCGCCGAGCACTTCACCGGCCTTGCGGGCCATCTCGGCGGATTCCTGCTGATTGCGTGCCAGTACGGTGCGGTAGTTCTCCTTGGTGGCGTCCAGCTGACGGCGCACCTGCTCGATGGTCTCCATCGACTTGCGGCGCAGCTTTTGCAGCTCCACCTTGGCGTCCTCCTCGATCTGCTTGGCACGCCGGTACGCGGAAAGCTCCATCTCGGCGATCTTTTCCTTGGTCGCGTCGTATTCGCCGCACTTGGCCGATAACTTGGCGTTCTCCGAGGTCAGCCGGTCGTTTTCTGCCGCAAGCTGCTCCGCACGGGCGTTCTGTGCCTCGATCTCGGTCGCCTGCAGGGAAAATCCACTCTCGATCTGGTCCATTTGTGCACGGATCTTGTCCGTGTCCAGCGTCATTTCGCCCAGACGCTCGAGCAGTTCGGCGTTCTTCGCGGTAAGCGCTTCGTTCTGTGTGCGCAGCTCGTCCATCGCGGATTGGGCCTCAGTCAGCTGACGGCGCAGCTCGGCGGTCTCGGTGAAGTATTTCGTGTCGGTCTGTTCTATGTAATGCAGTACGTCCTCGCGGTTAAAGCCGCCGAAGATGGCACTGCGGAACCCCTTGGTTTGCTCGTCCATTGCAGTTCCTCCCACAATAATCTAATTTATAGTATAACAAATTCAGGGGATAAAGGCAAATTAAAATAATTAGGAATTAGTAATTAGGAGTTAGGAATTATTGTGATGGGTACACGTTTCTGTAGGGGCGGACCAGTGTGTCCGCCCATTTCGAGGGATTGGCATACAGGTAGGGAAGGGCGCACACATTGGTGCGCCCCTACGGTGGCGTGTGCCGTGGTTGTTGATTGGTGCACATCGTTCAATTTGGACGCGCAATGCGCGCCCCTACGGTTGGCAGCGTTTGCAGGTCGGTTTATCACGTTGTACACGTTTTATTGTGGTTGATAACGATTGCGGTATGATTTATCATGCAGCACAGGGTTAATCATTGTAGGGGCGCGCATTGCGCGTCCATGCAGCCCATCTGCACCCAGGGTTCCAGCCGCCAGGCCGCAATGAAACCCATCACTCGTCGCAGCGCGGACGGAACTCGCGCAAGGATAGCTTGTCGCAGCGCGGACGGAACTCGCGCAAGGATAGCGACAATTACTAACTCCTAATTCCTAATTACTAATTATTTATACTATAATGTATAGGTCGAAAATCTTGCAATTATGTAAAGAAAGTGCTATTATTATCTTAACTTGCAAAAACGAGGAAGATGCTCAATGTTAGAATTAAAAGATTTCGAGGCAGCTGCGGACCGACTGAAAAACGTCATCCACAACATTCCGCTGTCTACGTCCTGCACCTTCTCCGCCATGACCGGCGCAGAGGTTTATCTGAAGTACGAAAACCAGCAGAAGACCGGCTCTTTTAAGGTTCGCGGTGCGTACAACAAAATTATGAAGCGCTACGCTGAGGGCGACCTGCACGCCGTTGTTGCGTCCTCTGCGGGCAACCATGCACAGGGTGTTGCCTTTGCGGCGACTGCGGTCGGCGTAAAGTCTACCATCGTTATGCCGCGTTCCGCACCGATCGCCAAGGTTTCCGCAACCCAGGGCTACGGTGCCGAGGTCGTACTCGCGGGCAGCATTTACGACGAAGCCTACGCAAAGGCTTGTGAGATCTGCGAGGAGACCGGTGCAGAATTCATCCATCCGTTCGACGACGAGGACGTTATGGCCGGTCAGGGCACGATCGCGCTTGAGATCCTGCGCGACCTGCCGGGCGTTGACATGATTTTCGTTCCGGCCGGCGGCGGCGGACTCATCTCCGGCGTGGCTGCCTGCGCAAAGCAGATCAACCCGCGTATCCAGATCATCGGCGTACAGGCCGAGGGTGCACCGGCGATCGCCAACTCCTTCCGCACCGGTGAGCGTATGCCGTCCGACACGGTTCACACCATCGCAGACGGTATCGCGGTCAAGACCCCGGGCGAAAAGACCTTTGAATACATCCAGAAGTACGTAGACCGTGTTGTCACCGTTTCCGACGATGAAATTGCGTCTGCCGTTCTCATGCTGCTCGAGCGCTGCAAGCAGGTCGTTGAGACCTCGGGTGCGGCTCCGCTGGCGGCTGTCCTCAACAACAAGGTTGACGTTAAGGGCAAGAAGGTTGTCTGCGTGCTGTCCGGCGGCAATATCGACGTGTCCTTCATCCACAAGATCGTGGAAAAGGGTCTGATCACTCGCTGCCGTCAGCTGAAGTTCTCTGTGCTCATGCCGGATGCTCCGGGTGCCCTCGAGCATTTCTCGCACATCGTTGCGCAGCAGAATGCCAATATCATCCTGTTCCAGCATGACCGTGTGCAGGCTGATTTGGAGATCGGTGAGGCCATTATCAATGTCGTCTGTGAGGTCGGCGGCGTCGATCACGCAAAGCGCCTGATTGATACGCTTACTAAGGACGGATATAAGGTTTTCACTTCGCAGATTTGATGAAATCATAGCATTTTTACAGCGTTCCGCTTTTTGTTAGCGGAACGCTGTTCTTTTTTAGAGAGAAGAGTGGAGAGTGTAGAGTGGAGAGAACGTGAAGGCAGAGTCTTCCGTAGGGGCGGACCAATGTGTCCGCCCATTCCCCAATAAACCACCGTGGTATATGGGTATCGGCGTTCCGGTTGACCGGGTATCCGTGTTTTTTGTTAAATGGTGCATACCGGAAAGAAGGGCGGACACATTGGTCCGCCCCTACGATGGCGTGTGCCATGGTGGTTGATTGGTGCACATCGTTTGATTTGGATGCGTAATGCTATATCTCAACAACTCTTCACTCTCCACTCTCACCGAAACTCCTACCTGAATCGGTGACAAATGTAATGTTGACAAAGAAATAACAATATGGTATCATCACCTCATTGAGAGAAAATGCAGGGGATTGAAAGCCGTTTTATCGCATTATTTGCCCTGAAACGGACAAAATAATAAAAAACAGGCATATACTCAACCGTAGGAAGGGAGCATTACGCTATGTCAACTCACATCAACGACGAAATGCTGACAAAAATGGACGCATACTGGCGGGCAGCCAACTACCTGGCAGCCGGTCAGCTTTACCTGCTCGACAACCCGCTGCTCAAGGAGCCGCTGAAGCCTGAGCACATCAAGAAGAAGATCGTCGGACACTGGGGCACAGTGCCCGGTCAGAACCTGATCTATGTCCACCTGAACCGCATTATCAAGCAGTACGATCTGGATATGATCCTGCTGTCCGGTCCGGGTCATGGCGGCAACTTCTTTGTCGCGAACACCTATCTGGAAGGCACTTACAGCGAGGTCTACCCGAACATCAGCGAGGACATCGAGGGCATGAAACGCCTGTTCAAGCAGTTCTCGTTCCCGGGCGGCATTGCCAGCCACGTTGCACCGGAGACCCCGGGTTCCATTCATGAGGGCGGTGAGCTGGGCTATTCTCTGGCACACGGCTTTGGTGCGGTACTGGATAACCCTGACCTCATCGCAACCGTTGTTGTCGGTGACGGCGAGGCTGAGACCGGTCCGCTGGCGACTTCTTGGCACGGCAACAAGTTCCTGAACCCGGTGACGGACGGCGTCGTTCTGCCGATCCTGCACCTGAACGGCTACAAGATCTCCAATCCGACCCTGCTTTCCCGCATTCCGGAGGAAGAACTGCGCAAAATGCTCGAGGGCTGCGGCTGGAAGCCGTACTTTGTCGAGGGCAGTGAGCCGATGGCGGTACACCGTGCACTGGCGGACACGCTCGACACCGTCACCGAGGAAATCCTCGCGATCCGCAAGCACGCACGCGAGACCGGCGACACGACCCGTCCGATCTACCCGATGATCGTGCTGCGCACCCCGAAGGGCTGGACTGGCCCGAAGACCGTGGACGGCAAGCAGATCGAGGGCAGTTTCCGTGCGCATCAGGTGCCGCTGATGATGGACAGCCCGGAGCACCTGCCGATGCTCGAGCAGTGGCTGCGCAGCTACCATCCGGAGGAGCTGTTCGACGAGAACGGCAAGCTGATTCCGGCGCTCAAGGAGCTGGCGCCGACCGGTGCACATCGCATCGGTGCAAACCCGCATGCCAACGGCGGACTGCTCATGCACCAGCTGCGCCTGCCGGATTTCCGCGATTACGGACTGAATGTTCCGGCTCCGGGCAGCATCGAGGGTCAGGATATGATCGAACTCGGTGCTTACGTCCGTGATGTCATCAAGCTGAACATGGACAGCCGCAATTTCCGCGTATTCGGCCCGGACGAGACCATGTCCAACCGCCTGAGCCACATTTTCGAGGTCACTGACCGCGAGTGGAACGCTGAGCGTCTGGACACCGACGAATTCCTGTCCGCAAGCGGCCGTGTGATGGACGGCATGCTGTCCGAGCACATGTGCGAGGGCTGGCTCGAGGGCTATCTGCTGACCGGCCGTCACGGTTTCTTTGCAAGCTATGAGGCGTTCATTCGCATCATCGACTCGATGGCCGCACAGCACGCCAAGTGGCTCAAGGTCTGCAACGGCCTGCCGTGGCGTCAGCCGATCGCGTCGCTCAACCTGATTTTGGCGTCCAACGTATGGCAGCAGGACCACAACGGCTTTACCCATCAGGACCCGGGCTTCCTCGACCACATCGCCAATAAGAAGGCGGATGTTGTCCGTCTGTACCTGCCGCCCGATGCAAACTGCCTGCTCAGCTGCTTTGATCACTGCATCAAGAGCCGCAACTACGTCAATGTCATCGTGGCCTCCAAGCATCCGCGTCCGCAGTGGCTGACCATGGAACAGGCTGTGCAGCACTGCACCCAGGGCATCGGTATCTGGGAGTGGGCGTCCAACGACCAGGGCGCAGAGCCGGACGTTGTTATGGCGTGCTGCGGCGAGACGCCGACGCTCGAGACGCTGGCAGCCGTATCCATCCTGCGGGAAGAGCTGCCCGAGCTCAAGGTGCGTGTCGTCAACGTCGTTGACCTCATGAAACTGCAGCCCGAGCGGGAGCATCCGCACGGCCTGTCCGACGCCGAGTACGACATGCTGTTCACCAAGGATAAGCCGATCATCTTCGCCTTCCACGGCTACCCGACGCTCGTCCATGAGCTGACCTACCGCCGTCATAACCACGATCTGCACGTTCGCGGCTATAAGGAGGAGGGCACCATCACCACACCGTTTGATATGCGTGTGCAGAACGATATCGACCGTTTCCACCTTGTCAAGGACGTCCTGCTGCGCCTGCCGCAGCTTGGCAACCGCGGCGCATATCTCTACCAGAAGATGAGCGATAAGCTCGTGCAGCACCAGCAGTATATCACCGAGTACGGTGAGGATCTGCCGGAGGTTCGGGAGTGGAAATGGACTGACTAAATTAGTAATTAGGAATGAGTAATTAGTAATTACGCAGCGGGAGAGTTTCCGCAGGGGCGCACATTGTGCGCCCTTTTTCTTTGCCTGGGGATAGGGGAAAAACGTGGATTTTGTATTAGTCCTGCTGTCAAGGATGGGAATCGCGTGCAATGTTGTAATATGGCATTAACCCAAAAGCAATGCCGGGTATAACCGTATGTTTGGGTGGGGAACAGGGCGGACACATTCCGACTCGCTAAGAGCCGCTCTACGAGCGGTTGCTCGCTGGACGCCCACTGCGGTGGGTGTGGTCCGCCCCTACGGGAATGTGTGCCGTTGATGATAAATGGTGCAAATGGTTGAAAATTGGACGCGCAATGCGCGCCCCTACGGTCGGTAACGGTTGCAGGTTGGTTTATCACGTTGTACACGGTTTATTATTGGTCGGTAACGGTTGCAAATTGGTTTATCACGTTGCACATGGTACATCATTGTAGGGGCGCGCATTGCGCGTCCAAATCAAACGATATGCACCGTATTCATTCCACGAATTTAATTTACCAATTACCGTAGGGCGGGGCACTCCAGAGTGGCTTCTCTTGCGGCTACGCCGCAATTCACCTTCTGCCCTCACCCCGCCGTTTAACGATTGGCACACGCATAACCGTAGGGGCGACCATTGGTCGCCCACGCATCCGTTTAACCATTATGTGGGCGGCCAATGACCGCCCCTACGGGATAAATGTTGCCGGGGAATTTACATTCGGCGGGGTGAGGGCACCCCGCCCTACGGTATAGATTCAATCTGTATGTTCATTTTCCATTCTCCATTTTCAATTCTCAATTTACACCTTGACACATTCTTCAAAGGGTGTTATTATCTAACTGTACTAAAACACACAGTACAGTTGATACACTCCGGAAAACAATGAAAGGAAAGGAGGCGCGTCAGGTGATCAAAATCGACTATCGGGATGCCCGGCCCATCTATGAACAGGTGGTGGACGGCATTGAGGAACTGGCTCTGCGTGGGGCACTGCCGGCGGACACCCAGCTGCCCAGTGTACGGCAGCTTGCGATGGAACTGTCGATCAACCCGAACACGATACAGCGCGCTTACGGAGAGCTGGAGCGACGAGGCGTCATCTACGCCGCAAAAGGACGGGGAAATTTCATATCAGACAATGCTGCGGCACTGCGGAGCCAGAGACTCGACGAACTGGGTGAGCAGATTACCGCACTGGCCGAGCAAGCCCGCACACTCGGAGCGACCGAGGAGCAGCTGCACGGCTGGGTAGAGAGGAAAGGAGAGAGCAGAACATGATTACGGCTCACAACGCGACCAAGCGGTTTGAGGACATTACGGCGGTCGATCACATCTGCGCCGAGGTCAAAGACGGTTCGGTTTACGGCCTGATCGGCTCGAACGGCGCGGGCAAGTCCACGTTCCTGCGTATGCTGGCAGGAATCTTACAGCCCGATGAGGGTACGGTGCAGATTGACGGAGAGGACATTTTCGAGAACATCGGCATGAAGGAACGGTTTTTCTTCATCTCGGACGAACAGTTCTTTTTCCCGAACAGCACCCCGAAGGAAATGAAGAACTACTACAAGCGCTTTTACAGCAAATTCGATGAAGCACGCTACCGCAAGCTGATGGACGGCTTCGGTCTGGACGAAAACCGCAAGCTGCGGACGTTCTCCAAGGGCATGAAAAAGCAGGTCTCGGTCATCTGCGGCGTATGCAGCGGAACCGACTACTTATTCTGCGACGAGACGTTCGACGGTCTCGATCCGGTCATCCGGCAGACGGTAAAGAGCCTGTTCGCCGAGGATGTGGCCGACCGCGGCTTAACGCCCATCATCGCCTCGCACAACCTGCGTGAGCTGGAGGACATTTGCGACCACGTTGGTCTGCTGCATCGCGGCGGCATCCTGTTCTCGCGTGATTTAGACGACATGAAGCTCGGCATGTACAAAATGCAGTGCATTTTCCCGAATCTGCTGCCGGATTCTGCATGGGAAGGCTTCGATATTCTCCGCAAGGAGCAGCGCGGCTCGCTTTACACCATCACGGCACGCGGCAGCAGAGAAGAACTGCAGGCCAAGGTGAACGCACTGAACCCGTCCTTCTGCGAAATGCTCCCGCTAACGCTGGAGGAAATTTTCATCAATGAAACGGAGGTGGCAGGCTATGATGTCAAGAAACTCCTGTTCTAAGGGCCTCGTGCGCGACTGCATGAGACGCAATCTGTGGGCCATCGTGCTGTCCACGGTGGGATTCTTTATGGCGCAGCTGCTGCCGGTGCTTATGACCATGCAGCACAGCCTGTCGATGCACAAGCAGGACCTCGTTAATCTGAGTGCCGCCGATGCAGCCGCAAGCTGGCAGGGCTATGTGGAGAGCGTCGGTCAGATGCTCGGCGGACAGAATCCGTTCGCCAAGATAGCGGTTATCATTCTGGCGGTGACCTGCGGCGTGAGCATGTTCGCGTACCTGCACAACCGCCGCAAGGTGGATTTCTATCACAGCCTGCCGATTTCGCGCAGCCGTCTGTTTGCGGTGAATTACGCCGCCGGTGCACTGTGCGCGCTCGTGCCGTACCTCGTGCTGCATGTGCTGAGCATTGTCAGCGCGTGTGCTATGGGATTCGGTGAAGCGGTCGATGTCTCGCTCATCGGCGTGATCGTGTCCAACGTGATTTTCTTCTTCCTGCTGTATGCGATGGCAGCTGTTACGACCATCCTGTGCGGCAACACGGTCATCACGCTGCTGCTCGGTCTGTGGGTGTACTTCGGGCCGACGCTCGTAACCGCACTGTGGCAGGGTCTCAAGAGCATGTTCTTCGAGACGTATGTGGCGGACGTTTCCATGACTTCGCTGCTGTTCTGCAACAAGTTTGCACCGCTGATTCAGTATTTCGGCGTGAACGGTGCAAAAATGTCCGGATCGGCAGTATCCACCTATACGGTGAACTACACCGGCCTGCAGGCGGCAAATGAAGTTGCACCGAGTTCCATCGGTCTGCTGATCGGCTACGCTATTGCGGCAGTTGTTATCACCGCACTGGCGCTGTTCCTGTTCCGCATCCGCAAGAGTGAACGTGCAGGCACGGCTCTGGCGTTCAACCCGATCAAGCTGCCAATCAAAATTATCATCTGTGCAGTTATGGGTACGGCGTTCGCTGAGATTCTCAAAATGCTCGCCTACGACACCAAGCTGTGGTTCTGGGTCGGTCTGGTGCTCGGCACGGTCATTTTCCACTGCGTGGTAGAGATTATTTATGCGTTTGACTTCCGTGCCATCTTCCGCAAGCCGCTGCAGCTGGTTATCATTTTGGCTGTGCTGTGTGCGGGTCTGCTGACCATGCAGTTCGACGTATTCGGCTACGACAAGTGGCTGCCGAACGAGGATTCGATCGCGGCGGCCGCGCCGACCGATTACACGAGTTACAAGGTACTGCTCAGTGAGCCGGAAAACATTGCGGCAACCCGTCAGCTGGCCGTGCTCGGTGTGGAAAGCCTGAACAATACGGATGAAAATGCCCCGACGAACTACATGACGATCTCCTTCAAGATGAAGAACGGCAGTGTAAAGACCCGTGCGTACAACCTGCAGTCTACGGATGAGGTGCTTGCGCTCGAAAAGCAGATTTTCCAGTCCACAGAGTACAAGCAGAAGGAATGGTCGCTGTTCACGCTCGGCGATATCAACGAGGGTTATCACCGCAACATTGATTTCTACACCAACGGCGACGGCTACAACTGCGTCGGCACACTGAGCGACCCGCAGAAGGTGCAGGAGATCATTGACACGCTCAAGGCGGAAACGATGACTCACACCGGAGATGCCATGCCGGTGCTGCGCATGGAATTCTCGCAGCAGGGCGATAACGAAGCGATGAACTCGGATTATTACAGCGAGGGTGGTGTCTGCGTGACCGAAAAGGATGTTAAGACGCTCGCGCTCATCAAAAAGTACACCAATGTCGTTCCTAAGACCATCGCCGTCAGCGCAGAAAACGTAAAATCGGTTGCACTGAGCGTTTATCTGCCGGATAAGGGCTATTGGCAGGGTGTAACGGTGACCGACAAGGCGGACATTGACGCACTGCTGCAGAATGCGGTCAACATCGACGCAATGAACCTGTACGGCAGCAATGCGATGGCGTACGGCATTATGCAGGCGGTTGACCGAGGCAGCGTATCCGTGCCATATAAGACTGAAAACGGCGATGAGTGGGACGCAAGCGTCGGCTACACCGAGGAGGATTACCCGTACGCTATCATCGAGAAATACCGAGCACAGGCCGAGAAGGACGCGGCAAACGGCGGTACGCAGTCTGCACAGGTCGGCGATGTCGGCTACACAACGGAGGTCGCGGTAGGGTGAGAAAGCGCGGTATCATCGGCACACTGCTTCTGCTGGTGTACCTTGCAGGCGTGGGACTGTTTACCGGTCCCTCGCTGGCGCAAGTGCTCGTCGGCTATCTGCCGCAGCCGAGACTGGAATTGATTCCGTTTGCGGATATTATCTCCGTGGTAAAGTCGCCGGAAGCGCCCGGTCTCGGGCCGTTCGTGAACATTGCAGGAAATATTGCGCTGCTGTTTCCGCTCGGCTTGTTCCTGCCGCTGTTCTGGCGGTGGTTCGAGCGGGCAGGACGCACCATCTGGTGGTGCTTCGGCACCTCGCTCAGCATTGAGCTGATCCAGCTGGTGGCCGGTGGTGTTACTTCGGTGGACGATCTGCTGCTGAATACACTCGGCGGTGCACTTGGTTTCGCGGTGGCTAAATTGCTCGTGAGGGTGTTCCCGAAACTCGAGCCGCAAGGCGAGGGAAGAGGGCAGTGGATAACGCCGCTCGTCTGCTGGATTGCGATTATCGCGGCAAGTACAATATCCGATCTGCTGGTTCTGTGGTAGGAGACGGCAGGTCGCTGGATAGAGAGTAATATACGGAAACAGGCACACCGAGAGGTGTGCCTGTTTTGGCGTTATTATAATTGCATAAGCATGAAAGTACATGTTCTGCATGTATTGGTAGTTTATACGGCGGGGTGACCTCAGAAGGTGAATTGCCCGAAGGGCAAGAGAGGCCACCCTGGGGTGCCCCGCCGTATAAACCATCTGCGTGTCGTTATAAACGGCGGGATGGGGTCATCCCGCCCTACAAGTTCATTTCTGCCATTGATTGTGAAAAGAAAAAACATCTTTTGTCAAGTGATGAAACTGGAGTGCTTGTTTTTGGATGGTTTGCACCGTTTTTTCGTATCGGCACCATCTCCGTAGGGGCGGACCGCACCCACCGCAGTGGGCGTCCAGCGAGCAACCGTCCGCAGGACGGCTCTTAGCGAGTCGGAATGTGTCCGCCCTTTCTCGGTGAACCGCCGATTTGAATCCGTGCCGATGATTGACAGGGCGCACACGCTGGTGCGTCCCTACAATGGCGTGTGCAGGTAGATTTTATCGTCGGACCACTTGTTTTTGCCTTCGGATTGGGCGAGTGCCTGCTTTGCATTCCTTCGGATGGAATCTCTGCCTGCCGTGGGCGTTTGGTGCAGTCTTATTGTCTCACTGCCACACGCCTGCCGACCCGTCCGGTGGTGGATTCGCTTTTTCTGCGGAAAAAGCCACGGTGGTTGAAACAGCCCACTGGGCTGTTTCTAAGAGCCACCTTTCGAATCGCACCACCTGACACAAAAAATAAACGGTACTCGAATGAGTACCGTTTATTTTGGTGGAAGGTGGTGGATTCGAACCACCGAAGTCATAGACGACAGATTTACA
>CAVLCS010000017.1:0-30502 GCA_963661675.1 Bulleidia sp. | reverse complement strand
CTCAAAGCCTACTAATACCTGAAATTATTAACTTTTAAACTTATTATACGAGGAGGGATAGCCATGAAACTGACCGAACAGGAGCAAGCCGCCGTGTCGCGCCGCATGACCGAGGGCCTGCTTCGCGCGTTACACGCGGAAGGCGTGCTGCCGCCCGAGCGGCTGGAACTGGTGCTCGAGCTGCTGTGCGTAGGTCGCTGACATGCTGCGTGTAGCTGCCTACTGCCGCGTTTCGACCTCGCAGGAGGACCAGCGAAACTCGCTGGAGAATCAGCGTTGGTATTTTTCGGAGTACATCAGCCGCCAGCCGGATTGGGAACTCGTGGAAATCTACGCTGACGAGGGTCTGTCCGGCACATCGACCGACCGGCCTGCCTTTCGGCGGATGCTGTCGGCAGCAGCAGAAGGACAAATTGATCTGATCTTGACTAAAGAGGTCAGCCGTTTTGCCCGAAATACCGTTGATGCGCTTGCTTACACGCGGCTGCTGCGTCGTCAGGGTGTCGGCATTGTGTTCATCGGCGACAACATCGACACCCGACAGAACGACGGTGAATTCCGCCTGACTATCATGGCAAGCGTGGCGCAGGAGGAAAGCCGGAAAATCTCAGAGCGTGTCAAGTGGGGACAGCAGCGCTCAATGGAGCATGGTGTGGTGTTCGGGTGCAACAATATTTACGGATTCACCCTGCAAGGTGGGGAATTGACGGTAAAACCGGAGCAGGCGCAAATCATCCGCGAGGTATACCGTCGATTCCTTCTGGACGGCAAGGGAACGTACATCATTGCTCGAGAGCTGACCGCCGAGGGCATTCCACCACCGAGTGGAAAAGGAAAATCATGGTCGTCCACCATGGTGCTGCGGCTGCTCCGCAACGAGAAATACTGCGGCGATCTCCTGCAGCGTAAAAGCTGCACGCCGGATTTCCTCGACCACCGCAAGGTGAAGAATGAGGGGCAGTCGCCGCAGGTCTATCTGCGGGATCACCACGAAGCCATTGTGCCGCGCAGCGTGTTCGAGGCCGTTCAGCGGGAACTTGCCCGCCGGCAAGCGGCCCGCAAGGCAAACAGCCGGCCATCCGTGCGGTACTGGTGCTCCGGAAAACTGGTTTGCGGCTTGTGCGGCAGCCGGTTCGTGCCGCGCAAGGGCGCTCAGGCGGACGGTGGTCTCAGGTGGGTGTGCGGAAAACGGGTGCAGTACGGCATTGCGGCGTGTGCCGCTCCTGCAGTCGGCAACCGGATTTTGCTGGATTGCATGAAGCAAATTGTACAGAATTTACCAATCAGCACGCAAGCTGCCCTTCGGCAGCCCTTATGCACAATACCCGATCTCACACGAGCCGAAAAACAGCAATTCCACACGATTTTACAGCAAAAACTGCACAGTGAAACGGTTTACAGTGCATTACTCGATTACATCACCGTAACTGGAGAAGGCATGTGCATACACCTGCAGGACGTGTCCGAACCGCTGTATTTTGACCTTTCGGGCAGAGAAAAACCGCCCGTGCAGTGCACGGACGGCTGAAATTATTCGCTTTTCTTGCCGCGTTCGTCGTAGTCATCGAGGAACGAGTGGAGCACGCCGCCGGTCTTGTAACCGGGCATCATGTCCAAATTTACCGAGTGAATACTGTTAAAAATGCTGCGTTCGATGTTCGGGTTGTCGCGGCGCAGACGGCGCAGCAGAATCTTCACTTCCTGCCGCTTGGAACCGCCGCCTCCGTTGTCGCACATCGTGCAGTTTTCGGTAAAGCGGCACGCGCACTGGATGAATTCCAGGTCGTTATACTGCTTCCACGCGAGAATATCCTCCTCGTGAATGCAGTA
Source organism: Bulleidia sp. (assembly GCA_963661675.1). Classification (GTDB taxonomy): domain Bacteria; phylum Bacillota; class Clostridia; order Oscillospirales; family Butyricicoccaceae; genus Agathobaculum. The sequence continues at coordinate 28,672 of CAVLCS010000017.1, read as the reverse complement.
CAGCGGGCGAATCAGCTCCATGCCTGCAAAGTTGGTGCTGTGCAGCTTGGGCAGCATGGCCTGCATCTGCGAGCCGTAAAACATGCTCATGACGGTGGTCTCGATCACGTCGTTGAAGTGGTGGCCGAGTGCAATTTTGTTGCAGCCAAGCTCCTGCGCCTTGCTGTACAGATAGCCGCGGCGCATACGCGCACACAGGTAGCAGGGGTTCTTCTCACTGTTGTTCGCAACCGCAAACACGTCGGTTTCAAACACGGTGATCGGAATGTGCAGCAGTGCGGCATTGCTCTCGATCTTGTTGCGGTTAATTTCGTTGTAGCCGGGGTCCATGACGAGGAACACCACCTCAAACGGCACCTCGCTGTACCGCTGGAGCAGCTGCATCAGCTTGGCCATCAGCATGGAATCCTTGCCGCCGGAGATGCACACGGCGATCTTATCGCCCGGCTGAATCAGCTGATACTGACGAACCGCCAGTGTAAACGGGTTCCAGATGGTCTTGCGGAATTTTTTAATGATACTGCGCTCGATCAGCTCGTGCGGCTGTAAATCTCGTTTCATAAATACGCTCCCTGATGATTTATTTGACCAGTTCGTGGTAGCACTCGTCGAACACGGACAGAAATTCGTCGATTTCGGCATCCGTGGTGAGGTGGCTCAGGCTGATACGCCACGAGGACAGTGCGTTTCGTCTGTCGCGGCTGACGGCAAACACCGCACGGGACGGCAGACCGTCCGCCGAGCAGGCGGATTTGACCGATACGCACACGCCTTTTTCGGATAGCGCCCGCTGAAATACCGTTCCCTTGACGTTCTTGACGCTCAGATTGAGAATGTGCGGCACGGCGTGTTCCGGGCTGTTGATATGCACCGCCGGATACGCCGCAAGCGCTTTTCGCAGCTTCTCGCTGTGGCGCTGAACAACCGCACAGCGGCTTTCACGCTCGTCGCATGCCAGCTGCAGCGCCAGTGCAGACGAAGCGGCCAGACCGAGTGCAGGCGTGCCGCTGCGGTACAGCGTCGTGCTCGCTCCGCCGTTCATTTGCGGCTCGAGCGGCATCCGGCTGCGCTTGAGCAGTACACCGCTGCCGCAGATGCCGCCGAACTTGTGCGGTGCAAAACTCAGCGTGTCGATACCGGAAAAGTCCACCGGAATGCGTCCGATGGCCTGTGTCGCGTCAACGTGCAGACGGCAGTTCGGGTGATCCGCCAGCAGAGCCGCGATTTCGTTTACCGGCTGGATGGTGCCAAGCTCACTGTCCACCGCACAGATGGCCACGAGAACCGTATCCGGACGCAGCAGTTCCCGGACTTCCTCGGGGTCCACCGTGCCGTCTCGCCCGATGGAGAGCAGGTCGATTTCCCAGCCGCGTTCCTGCAGAGCGGTCAGGCTGCCGCTGACCGAGGAATGCTCGAGCGGCGTGGAGATGATATGCTTGCCGATATGCCGCGACGCCTGTGCGATGCCCTTGATGGCCAGATTGTTCGCCTCGGTCGCGCCCGAGGTGTAAATCACCTCAGCCGGAGACGCACCGGTCAGCGCCGCAATCTGCTCGGTGACGCGCGCCATTTCCTCGCGGGCGGCTTTACCTGCCGCGTGTACCGAGTTCGGGTTGGCCGGAAACCGGCGTTCCATATCGCAGAATCGCTCGAGCACCGCAGGATCGGCGGGTGCATGGGCGGCATAATCGAGATAAATCATAGCTTTAACTCCTTGGAATAAGGTTAACGGCTATAATCATAGCATTCTTGTAGGGAAATGTCAATGTAAATTGAAAACTGTACGGAGAGTGAAGAGTGGAGAGTGAAGAGCAACAGACGCAAAAAGACTGCTGTTTGAGATAAACAGCAGTCTTTCTTTTACTTCATTGCAGGGTCGTCTACGCCGTTCGCCTGGAACGCACGAATACGGTCGAGACAGGTGCCGCACTTGCCGCACGGCTTGTCGCCGCCTTCGTAGCAGCTCCACGTGAGTTCGTAGGGAACGTGCAGCCGCAGACCCTCGGCAACGATCTGCGCTTTGTTCCAGCGCACGAACGGAGCCTCAATGCGGACATCTCCGCCGGAGCCTTGAACGATAGCATCGTTCATCGCGTTTACGAAGTCCTCGCTGCAGTCGGGATAAGCATTGCCGGCGGCATCGTCGTGATGCGCACCGTAGTAGATGACGCTGCAGTTCTTGGAGAGCGCCACACTGGCTGCTGCAGACAGGAACAGTCCGTTGCGGAACGGCACATAAGTCGTCACCGGCTTGCCGTCGCACTGCGCCAGCTGCTCGGCGTAGGATTCCTCGGGAATTTCCTCGGTCGAATGGGAGAGCAGCGAACAGTCGCTGTACGCGAACACCGGTGTCAGGTCGAGGGACGTACCCTCGATGCCGTAGTATTCCAGCACCTTCTTTGCAGCCTCAATCTCCTTGACGTGCTTCTGTCCGTAGTAAATCGACAGCGCACACACATTCTCCTTGCCGTGCTTCTCGATGGCAAGCGCCAGACAGGTCGTGCTGTCCACGCCGCCGCTGCACAGAACCATTGCCTTTTCGCTCATCGGTTGTCCACCTTCTCCGGGTACAGGTCGTGGTGGGTGAGACGCTCGAACGCAACTTCCTCCCAGCGGGTACCGGGCTTACCATAGTTGCAGTACGGGTCGATCGAGATGCCGCCGCGCGGCGTAAATTTGCCCCAGACCTCGATGTACTTCGGGTCCATCAGGCGGATGAGGTCCTTCATAATGATGTTTACGCAGTCCTCATGGAAATCGCCGTGGTTGCGGAAACTGAACAGATACAGCTTGAGCGACTTGCTCTCCACCATGCGCTCACCGGGCACATAGGAGATATAAATGGTAGCAAAGTCCGGCTGGCCGGTCATCGGGCACAGGCTGGTGAACTCCGGACAGTTGAACTTGACAAAGTAGTCGTTGTCCGGGTGTTTGTTCGGGAAAGTCTCCAGCATTTCGGGCGCGTAATTCGAGGGATACTTGTTCTTCTGGTTGCCCAGCAGAGTAACGCCGTTCAGTTCTTCTTTATTTCTTCCGGTCATGGTTGCATTCTCCTTAAATCAGTTGGCTTTTGTTGCTTTCGGGAAAAGCGCACGCTGCAGTACGTTCACCAGAACGACGCCGCAGACTGCGGGTACGGACTGTCCGATACACAGGCTGGTAGCGAGTACAGAATACGGAACGTGCAGCAGATAACTCAGGTAGCTCGATACGCCGAGACCGGGCACAAGAATGATCGGGATGATCATCAGCCAGCGGCTCCAGCCCTTGCGGCGGATGAGCACGATGATCGCGGTAACGATGATACCGACGAAGCAGCCTCCGAACCAGTCTAGCAGACCGAGTCCGCCGAACAGGAAGTTAGCGATGAAATTTGCGAAACCAAGCGGCAAAACCAGGAACGGAAACAGGTAAGCGAGCGCGTACAGTGCAGTCGCAATGCGAATCTGGTACGCACCGAAAGAGAAACTCTGCGTCAGGTACAGGATGACAACGTACAGCGCCATCACCATCGCAGAAAGGGTCAGCTTTTGGGCCTTGCTCATATTTTCTTTTACCATATTTCGTTCACCTCCAAATAATGCACACAACAACGTTGATTGAGAAACGTAAAGTTTTTCTGTTTCGTTGTCCCTAGTTTTGTTTTACGACAGGATGGTTTCGAACTGTCATTCCATATCCGGAAGCAAAGTGCCGAACGGCACAACCGATAGTATACCGTATTTTGACGGTTTATGCAAGTATAAAAGTATCAAATCACGGCTTTGGATAGAGAAATTATACGATTTTACAAATGCACATCGAATATCTGTCCGAGTAGGAGAAACCCGGCCGTTCGACAGAAAAACCACGGACGTGTCGAAAATTGTCGATAAATAGGCAGGCAAAAACAGGGATATTCGCTTGCGTCAGAGCGACGAATATGTAAAAATAGGATTGTAATCCGTAAATCGGCATTTAGATAGAAAGAGCCGGAGGAGAACAGTAAGATGGATAGAAAACAAGGTAAAATGCGTATTTTACTGGCGTGTGCGGAAGAAGTCCTGCTGGGACAGACCGGACGGCTCGTGCGTGAGAATGACAAAATGGAGCTTGTCGGCTGCACGTCGAACGGCACGGAAGCGTGGGAAATGATTCGACAAAAAACGCCGGATATGGTCGTGCTGGACACCGACCTGCCGTATGCGGACGGCTTTGCGGTCGCTTCGTGGATGCGCAGAGAAGGCATGCGGGACACCAATATTATCCTGCTCAGCTCGTTCATCGGCGGACAGACCTATGTGGAGTGCAGCGTGCTGCAGGTCAATGTGCTGCTCCGCAAGCCGGTATGCGCGGAAGCGCTGTACGAGCGCATCAAGCTGGCAGTCAACTGCACCGGTCAGGGAGACGCAGTTGAACAGAGAATGGCCCAGATCCTGCAGGAGATCGGCATGCGCAAGCAGACCGTCGGCTATCAGTGTGCACTGCTGACCGTGTGTCTGTACCGCGAGACCGCCGGTGCGAGCATCACCAAGATCATTTACCGCAGTGTCGCGCAGCAGCTGAACAGCGACAGCAGCAATGTGGAACGCAACATGCGCTACGCCATCCGCCGGGCCTGGACAAGGTGCGATAAGGACGTGCTCGCCCGGTACTTCGGTGACGCGCGTGCACAGCAGGAACCGCCGAGCAACCGCGAGTTCTGTGAGGCACTGGTGGAGTATCTCCGGCAGGAAAGCGGCCGCCCGTAACCGGACAGCCTGTGCTTTTTGCAAACGCGGCAGGTACCGCGTTGCGGATCGCCAGCTCCTCCCGGGATAAGTAGTCGATGAGCGTCAGTCCGTTCTGCACCGCACGGGCGTGTACGGAAAACGGCACGGCACCGGCCAGCGTCAGCGTTCCGGCGGGAATGGCATCGAGCACATCGCCGATGGCGTGCTGCGCATTGGCAAGCGGTGCATTCAGACTGCCGTCACCGGTCTGCACCGGCATGGGCAGAATGACCGCCCGTGCGTCGGCAAAGCACGCCTGCAGGTCGCTCGCGGCCGTGCAGCCTGCGGCCGGTCGGCGCTCGAGTGCAAACGTGCGCACGGTGTGGCCTGCCTCGTGCAGCAGCTCGGCTAAATACGCCTGCCGTACGTCACCGCCGACGACGGCGAGAGTCGTCGATTGATTCATAAGCAAAAACCTCCTTTGCGCCATTCTATGCACGGCACAAAAGAGGAGTGAAAAGAGAACATCCGCTCTTTGTACAAACAGAGAGCGGATGTTTTTTGCAGTTTTACTGATTGAGTACCTCAAACAGCGTGTCGCAGGCACCGGTAAGCGATTTCGCCGGACCGTCTGCGGTGACTTCATAGGTGTTCTCGCAGCCGACAAGGCCAATACCCGGCAGGGCGATCTTCGGCTCAACGGCAAGCGTCATGCCGGTCTCGAGCGGTGCAGTGAAGCCTTTCGCCAGAACCGGCGTTTCGTCCATCGTCAGGCCGATGGAGTGACCGAGGAACTTGCAGCCGTTCATGAAGCCTTCGCGGAACGCGGGATCGACCAGAGAAAGGATCTTCTCGTAAATCTCAAACGGTACGGCACCGGCACGCAGGAGCGATGCCGCTTCGTTCTCGAGGAACACGCACTGCTCGCGTGCAGCGCGGATCAGGTCGCTCTGCTCGTGCTTGTTCAGCTCGCCGTAGTAGAACGTGATGCTCTTATCCGTGTGATAGCCGCGCCAGCCGCACGGAATGTCCAGCAGGACGGTATCGCCTTCCTGCAGCTTGCGCTCGGACGAACCGATGGACTTCATCGCGGTCGAGGTGCCGATGCAGCCGGACGGACTGTCCAGAGCGGTGGGGCACAGGCTGTTTTCGCTGAAGCTGGCGATGCCGAGCACGTCCTCAGCGGCTGCCTGGTTGTACCGCGAGATACCCATGCCGCCGCGGTCCACGATGGCGGTGCAGATCTCGCTGCACAGGCGTGCTTCGCTAACGCCCTCACGCAGCAGTGCCGGAGCGACTTCCTCGATGACATAACGGTGCAGCTTGCCGGACTCGCGCATACACTCGAGTTCGTATTCGCTCTTGACCGAGCGCAGACCGCTCAGCACACCGTCCGCCGGCTTGGGTGCAAACGGCAGGTGCTTGTTCAGCATGGAGAGCTTCTGCAGCGTCATGGTCTTGGCGGCAACGTAAACGGTCTCGGGGATGTCCGGATAGACCTCCTTGATGCCGCGGAAGCTGCCCATCGGACGGATATCCGCAAAAGCGGACTCATCCTTCGCGATATCAAACGAGCGGCGGACAAACAGCGTGGCCTTGTCCGGCGTTACGACAAGGGCGCCTTCCTGCATGGTGCCGGTGAAGTAGTACATGTCGATCTTGTTGTCGAGCAGCAGCATGGACCACGACGGGTCCTTCTCGGTCATGGCACGGCGCAGACGGTCGAGACGCGCGTTCAGTTCGGCGGCAGGCACGGAAATATGGGGCATGATGATCCTCCTGTATCAATATAACAATGGGTGCAAACGGTTTACAAAAATGTTACTTTTAGTGTAGCACATATTTAACCCGAGAGCAATGCAGACGCGTTGACTTTTTATACCTTGTGCGATATGATTATAGTCTACGGAAGTAATATAAGGGAGGAGAGATTATGATACGCAGAAAATTAGGCAAACTGCTTGGCGACCGACGTGTTGTCGGCGGATTTCTGCTGCTCGTGCAGCTGGCTATCGTAATGAGCGGCGTTAGCTGGGCGAGCCGAGAGTACCACTGGCTGACACCGGCGCTGACTGTGCTGAGTGTTATCATTGTCATCTGGCTGGTGCGCAAGTACGACAACCCGATGTACAAGATCTCATGGATACTGGTCATAGTGCTGCTGCCGCTGTTCGGCGGCTTGTTTTATCTGTTCTGGGGCAATACACCGCTCAATCGAGCGCGTACCCAGCACCAGTATGAGCCGAAACCGCCTGATTTCACCGATTACATGCGCACGCCTGCCACAAAGGAGCTGATCGAGCAGCACCCGCGGCATGCGGCACGCGCCCGTTATATCGAAGCACTGGACGGCATGCCGGTGTGGACCAACACGGAGACCAAATATTTCCGTGTCGGCGAGGAAATGTTCGATTCCATGTGCGAGGAATTGCGCAAGGCACAGAAGTTCATCTTTCTGGAATATTTTATCATCGAGGAAGGCGTGATGTGGAACACCATTCTCGACATTCTCAAAGAGAAGGCTGCCGCCGGTCTGGATGTGCGTGTGCTGTACGACGATGTCGGTTCGATCTGTACACTGCCGAAAAACTACGACCGCTATCTGAGCAGTCTCGGCATTCGTGCCGTGCGCTTTAACCGCTTTATTCCGACGCTGAACACCTATCTCAACTACCGCAACCACCGCAAGATGACCATCATTGACGGCAACGTCAGCTACATGGGCGGCATTAACCTTGCGGACGAGTATATCAACAAAAAGGTGCGGTTCGGCTACTGGAAGGACACCGGCATCATGCTGAGAGGCGAGGGCACGGCCAACATGACCGCTCTGTTCCTGCAGATGTGGGAGTACGTCACCGGAGAGAACATGCCGCCGCTTGAAAACTATCTGCCGACCGCCAAGCTGCCCGCGGACGGCTATGTGCAGCCGTTTGCGGACTCGCCGCTTGACGACCTCAATATCGGTGAATCCACCTACCTGCAGATCATCCATAACGCACGCAAGTACGTCTATATCACCACGCCGTACCTCGTGCTGGATAACGAGATGATCACGGCGCTGACCATTGCGGCCCAGTCCGGCGTGGATGTGCGCATCCTGACCCCGGGTATTCCGGATAAAAAACTGGTGTACATGATCACACGCTCATACTATCAGCAGCTGCACCGAGCGGGCGTCAAGATCTACGAGTACCGACCCGGCTTCCTGCACGCGAAAACCATCGTGTCCGACGATGATACGGCGGTGGTCGGCACGATCAACATGGATTTCCGCTCGTTCTTCCTGCACTTCGAGTGCGCGACCTGCTTCTACAACAGCTCGGTCGTGGCCGCCGTCAAGCAGGATATCATGGAGACCATCAATGTCAGCCGCCAGATCGACGATGAATGGCTGCACCGTGTGCCGTGGATCCGGTCGATCGCGGCAAGCGTGCTGCGGCTGTTTGCGCCGCTGCTGTAACGAGAGGAGCGTGATTGGATGGAGCGACCGGAGCAGACACTTTCCGCTGTCCTGGATGCCGGAGAACTGCTGCTGACCTCAGGTGCCGAGGTGGCCCGCGTGGAGGATACCATGCGGCGTCTGGCACGCGCCTACGGCTTTGTGCGGGCGGATGTGCTGACGATTACGGCCAGCATGGTGGTAACAGCCCGCACACCGGACGATCAGGTCATCACGCAGACGCGGCGTATCCTGCGGCGCGGAACCGATATGCGCTGCATCGAGGCGGTCAACGAGCTGTCCCGAGAGGTGTGCGCGCAGCCCATTCCGCCGGAGCAGCTGCACGCACGTCTGGAAGCGATACGCACCGCACCGGACAAGCCGAAATACAGGCTGTTGCTGGCGTATCTGATTGTGGCAGGCTCATTTGCGGTGTTCTTCGGCGGCACCTGGAGAGACGGCCTCGCTGCCATGCTGTGCAGCGTGCTGCTGTATGTCATCGGCGTGCTCGGCGACCGGATTGCGCTGCAGCCGCTCGTGCTGACGATGGTCAGCTCGGCTGCGATGTGTGCGGCAGCGGCGCTGACGGTCAAAACCGGTTTGGGTGAAAATCTGGACTATATCATCATCGGCAACATCATGCTGCTCATTCCGGGCATTCCGTTCGTCAACTCCATGCGCGATATTTTCGTGGGCGACACGATCACCGGACTGCTCAGCGCATTTGAGGCGGTTTTGCGGGCGCTTGCTATCGCGGCAGGCTGCGCACTCGTGCTCATGCAGATGGGAGGCGGTGCCGTATGACAGGGGAGACTGTCCTGCAGATCGCCATGGCGATGATTGGTGCGCTCGGCTTCGGACTGTTGTTCCATATCTCGGGCAGCCGCCTTATCACGATCATGCTCGGCGGTGCTGTCAACTGGGGTGTGTACCTGTTGGCGATGCAGTGGTATGACAACCGCGTGACTGCGTTTTTCATCTCCACACTGGCGACGGCTGTGCTCGCTGAGGTGCTCGCGCGGCTGCTCAAAGCGCCGGTCATCACGCTGCTCGTGCCCATGCTGGTGCCGCTGATTCCGGGCGGCGACCTGTATTACACGACGCTCGCGCTTGTGCAGGGCGACACGGCAGGTTTTGCGCGGTACGGCACACTGTTTATCGAGGAGGCAGGCGCAATGGCGTTCGGCGTTATCCTTGTGGCGTGTCTGGTGCAGACCATCGGCAAGCTGTGGCTGCTGCACAGCGAAAGAAAATAAAGAAAGCGTTCTGTAAATTCTATACAGAACGCTTTTTTGCTTATTCAGAGAAGATGAATCGCCAGATATACCGCACACGCGAGAATAGCGATCCACACAGCGGCGGAGATCACGTTGTACGCTACCCGAGCCAGCGGCAGACGAGCATGCCGCAGAGCCTTTCCCAGTTCATCCGGGTCGCCGAGCGAGCGCAGCACCTGACGGACCGCCTGCTCCTGTGTGAGACTGCTGCGGCAGCGCAGCTCTTCCGCACGGCTGAGGATATGGTCGGTCAGCTCCCGCCGGACGCGGGCGCGGTACGGCGGCCACAGGAGATGGCGGCACACACGATGCAGGTATGGCGCGATCAGCTTATTTGGTGACACAGGCGCCACCTCCGATCGGCTTGCGGCAGGTCTGCCATTGCCTGCGGCAGCAGGTGAGCGTTTTCGCGCCCTGACGGGTCAGCCGGTAAAACCGGTGTTGGCCGTCCTCGGTCTGTTTTTCGCAGGAGCGGACATCGCCGCGTGCCTCAAGTCCATGCAGCAGGGGATACAGGCGGCTTTCCCGAATGGCGGACGCACAGTCCGAACGGCATTCCACCTCATGCAGCAGCTGAAAACCGGTCTTGTCCGCCTCCTCGAGCAGAGAAAGCACCAACAGGGCCGTACTGTCGTAAAAGGCAGCGTCTTTTTGTCCTCGCGGCATGGAGAATCCCCCCTTTATATATTCAGTATAACCGTTCACAATGGGTGCGTCAAATTATTTTGTGCAGTTTTTTCTTCGGTTTGCTTGCGTTTATGTGCGGAATAGGGTATCATTAACGGGTATGTTTGCGTCAACATTTGTCGTTTGGAATAGAATACTCGTCAGGAGGAAATAAATTCGTGTTTTCATCGTTATTCAACTGGCTGATGGGCGCCGGTCGTGAACTGGCGGTCGTGCTCATCTCCATGGTTCCACTCGTGGAGCTGCGCGGCGCCGTACCGCTGGGAGCGGTCGCAGGTGTTCCGGCGGTGCAGCTGATACCCTTGGCGGTCATCGGCAACATGATCCCGATCCCGTTTCTGCTGTTCTTCGGCGAAAAGTTGCTGGACTGGGTGTGCTCGCTCGGTCCGCTCTCCGGCTTTGCCACCAAGTACCGCGAGAAGCTGCTGAACAAGACCGGTCAGGTCACCAAGTACGAGCGGCTGGGCCTGTTCCTGTTTGTGGCAATTCCGCTGCCGGGCACGGGAGCATGGTCGGGTGCGCTGATCGCCACGCTGCTCAAGATGCCCAAGGCCAAGGCCCTGACCTCGATCCTGTTCGGCGTCATCGTCGCAGGATTTATCATGCTGATCGGCTCACAGGGTGCGATCGGCGTAGCGCATCTGTTTTAACAAACGGAAAAGCCATTCCTTCGGGATGGCTTTTATGCTGCGGTCTGCGAAAGAAAACTTGCACTTTTCGGAAAATTCCTCTTGCCAACCGGTGCGATTTACGATATAATAACCATGTTATGCCGGTGTGATGGAATTGGTAGACGTAGTGGACTCAAAATCCACCGCTGGCGACAGCGTACCGGTTCGAGTCCGGTCACCGGCACCATCAAGCGCCTCGATTCCTTGGAATAGGGGCGCTCAACAATACCATCCGGGTGTAGCGCAGTTGGTAGCGCGCCTGCTTTGGGAGCAGGATGCCGCAGGTTCGAATCCTGTCACTCGGACCAGATAAACACCGCTTAAACGTCGTTTTGAGCGGTGTTTTTGCATATTCGGAGCGGATTTGATTTCGGGAGGTACAACATGAAACTGACCCATTTGGACGAAACCGGTGCAGCGCACATGGTCAACATCGGTGCAAAGCCGGTCACACAGCGGGAAGCCGTGGCGCAGTCCGTGCTGACCATGCAGCCGGAGACGCTGCGCATGATCCTGGACGGCACAGCGCCCAAGGGCGACGTATTCGCGTGTGCGCGTATCGCGGGCATTATGGCCGCCAAACGCACCGCTGAACTGATTCCAATGTGCCACCCGATCCCGATCGAGAGCGTGGATATTGCGATTGAGACCATCTCGGAGACGCAGGTGCGCGTCATCAGCACGCTGCGCTGCTCGCACAAGACCGGCATCGAGATGGAAGCACTCACGGCGGCCTCTGTGGCCGCGCTGACCATTTACGACATGTGCAAGGCGGTGGACCGCGGTATGCGCATCGACGGGACCATGCTGCTGCACAAGACCGGAGGCAAAAGCGGCGACTATCACGCGGAAGGAGAGACGGTACGATGAATCTGCTGGAGCAACTGCAAAATGCCGCAGAGAACGCCCGCAAGGGTCTTCCGGCGGCGCTGACCATCGAGGCGGACGGCGTGCAGTACACGCGCAACTTTCTGCCGCAGGAGCGGCTCATTCTGCTCGGCGGCGGCACGATCGCGCAGCCGCTGTGCCGCTATGCGGCCGACCTCGGCTTTGAGATTGTCGTGGCGGACGACCGGCCGTCCTTCGCAAACCATCCGCGCTTTCCGGAGGCGAAGCAGATCGTGTGCGACCTGTTTCCGGCGGCTATCGAGAAGATTGGCATCCGCGAGAGCGATTACGTTGCCGTTATCACGCGCGGGCACCGCTACGACGCGGACTGCCTGCGGGAAATCCTGCGCGGCACCATGCCGCGGTATCTCGGCATGATCGGCTCCAAGAGACGCACAGTCGGGCTGCTGAACATGCTCGAGGATGAAGGCTTTGCCCGCACAGACCTCGACCGCATTCACACGCCCATCGGTTTGGATATTGGTGCGCTGACCGTCAAGGAGATTGCGATCTCCATCGTGGCCGAGCTTATCGCGGAACGCCGACGCACGACCGACCGACGCTCCAAGAGCAGTATTCTCACCGCAGAGGACATTGATCTGCCGCTGCTCGAGACCGCTGCACGCGGTGACGTGCCCAAGACGCTCATGCTCGTGTACGAGACGAGCGGCTCTACGCCGGTCAAGTCCGGTTCGTACATGGTGGTCGATATCAACACCGCGACTGCGGGCACCATCGGCGGCGGCTGCAGCGAGAGCGCTGTGATGCGGCAGGCGTACTACCTGATCGGTACCGGCGAGCACAAGTGCGTCACCATCGACATGAGCAACGACGTTGCCGCCCAGGAGGGCATGGTCTGCGGCGGCCAGATGAAGGTGCTGCTGACGGATTTAGGTACGAGTCAATCGACATAAAGCGAGAAAATTGTCGATAAATACTGGGATAAAATGCTATATTTCGCTGGAATTCGCGGTCCGAAAATGATATAATGAGTCGAAAATATAAATCAGGGGGAACAAATGAGACTCAAACGACGAATTTTCGGTACATTTGCTGCGGTATTGGCAGGAGTGATCCTGTGTGGCTGCACGGCATCCGAGGATACGGCGGAGCCGCAGACAACGCAGACGATGACGATCAAGGTGGGCAGCGACAACTATCCGCCGTTTAACTATACCGACGAGAACGGCAATCCGGCGGGCATTGACGTTGATCTGGCACGGGAATCCTTCGGACGGATGGGTTACGACGTGTCCTTCGTTGGCATCGACTGGGAGGAGAAGAAGGAACTGGTCGAGCACGGCGATATCGACTGTATCTGGGGCTGTTTCTCGATTGATGGACGCGAGAACGAGTACAACTGGAGTGCGCCGTACATGATCAGCCGTCAGGTGGTGGCGGTCAATCGCAGCAGCGATATTTACCGGCTGAGCGATTTAGAGGGCAAGACCATTGCCGTGCAGTCCACCACCAAGCCGGAAAGCATTTTCCTCGAGCGCAAGGACAGCCGCATTCCGGCGGTGCGGGAGATTTACAGCTTAGAGGATCGGGAACTGATCTATGCCTCGCTTGGCAAGGGCTATGTGGACGCGATCGCGGCGCACGAGACTGCGATTCGGCAGTATATCGAGGACTACGACGCGGATTACCGTATTCTGGATGAGAGCATTCTCACGACCGGAATCGGTGTGGCGTTTGCTAAAAACGATACACGCGGCTTGAATGAGCAGCTGTCCGAGACGTTCGAGCAAATGCAGGCAGACGGCACGACCGCCGAAATTTTGGGCAGATACCTGTCCGACCCGGAGCAGTATCTGGAGGTGGGCCGTGCAGAGGATTGAGAAAGGACGGACCACCCGACGGTTTGAACGGATTGCGGCGGCAGTCGGTGCGGCCCTGGTGCTTGCAGTCGGGTTTTATACGGTGCGCGTAGACAGTGTACAGACGAGAGGACAGCTCAGCAGCACGATCAACTACGTCAAGGGGCAGTGCACGACCTACACACGCTACAATGCCGCGTCCGTCACCAAAAGCCTGATGCGTACGATCGACAACGCACAGCAGGTTGACCGCAATATCGGCTATGAAGGTTCGGCTGTGGATGAGGCGCGTCTGCAGTTTTACGCACAGGAGCAGCGTCTGACCGGCATCATGCTGTTGAGCGCAGACGGCACCCTAGAGTGCGAATACAATGGTGATACACTGAATTTTCTTGCACTGCAGGAGTATATCGAGCGCGAGACCGTGCTCGATGTGGCCGAGCACCCGCAAAAGACCTATGCTTCGCGTGTTGACCTGCCGGACGGTTCCTATGTGGATATTTCTGCCTATGGACGGACCGATGTGCCCGGTGTGATCGTCGTGTACTATCACACGACGGCGGAGTATGCGCGCAACTACACGCTGACCATCCAAGGCTCGCTTGCGGGTTACAGCACGCGGGATGACGGTGTGGTCGTGGCCGCAAACGGCGACCACATTATCGCGTCGAACGACGAATCGCTGGTCGATACCCAGGTGGAGGATAACCAGATCCTGCAGAAGATCAAAGCGAATGTCACCTCTGGCACGGTTTCGCATGTCAAGTGTGACGGCAGTGCGTATTTCGGCAGCCTGGACCGCAGCCGTGACTACTACATCTACGCGTATGTGTCCGATCGGGCGGTCATTTCCAATATGCTCCAGAATATGATGGTGGCGATCATTATCTATCTGGTGATGATCACCGCTATTCAAATGTTCCGCAGACGTTCCGCGCAGGAATATCTCGCCGAGCAGAACCGGCGGGAGAAGGAATTCCGGGAGCAGCTGCTGGAATCCGCCGAAAGGGCAGAGCAGGCCAACCGATCCAAGACCGAGTTCCTGCAGCGCATGAGCCATGATATCCGCACGCCGATCAACGGCATTCGCGGTATGATCGAGATTGCGAATTACTACAAGGAAGATGCCGCCAAGCAGACTGAGTGCAGGCAGAAAATCTGGGATGCCTCGGGTCTGCTGCTCGAGCTGGTAAACGAAGTGCTGGACATGGGCAAGCTGGAATCTGGTGAGATCACGCTCGAGGAACGTGAGTTTGACCTCAAGGAGCTGCTCGAAGGCATCGGCACGGTGGTTGAAAAGCAGGCGCGTGAGCGCGGCATCAAAATCAAGGACGACGGTTATCCGGTCGAGCACCGATACCTGATCGGCAGTCCGCTGCACCTCAAGCGGCTGGTGATGAACATTGTCAGCAATGCGGTCAAGTACAACCGTGCAAACGGCGAAATTCGGCTCGGATGCCGGGAACTGCCGAGCGATGACCCGGATTTTGCACAGATCAAGTTCACCTGTGCGGATACCGGCATCGGCATGAGCGAGGAATTCAAGAAGCACGTTTTCGAGCCGTTTGCACAGGAGAAGGATTCCGCACGATCGGAATACGGCGGCACCGGCCTGGGTATGCCGATTGCCAAAAGTCTGGCGGAGAAAATGGGCGGTACACTGTCCTTTGTCAGTGAAAAAGGCGTAGGCACCACGTTTACGCTGACGCTGCCGTTCCGCATCTGCCCTGCGCCAGAGAAGCCCAGCAAGCCGAAACGTCCGGCGCAGACCGGCTCCATCAAGGGTCTGCATGTGCTGGTCGCCGAGGATAACAAGATGAACATGGAAATCGCCGAGTTCGTGCTCGATGTCGAGCAGGCGCATCTCATCAAGGCGCTGAACGGCGAGGAAGCGGTACGCATTTTCGAGCAGTCCAAACCCGGAGAAATTGACGTGATCATGATGGACGTCATGATGCCGGTGATGGACGGTCTGGAAGCCGCACGGCGCATTCGTGCGATGAAGCGGCCGGACGCAAGAACGATTCCGATCATCGCGATGACCGCGAACGCCTTCACCGAGGACCGTCGGCGAGCGTTTGCCGCAGGCATGAATATGCACGTTGCAAAGCCGCTCGAGGCCGCCGAAATGGTGGAAGTGCTGGCGCGGTTTGTCAAATCCTCGCGGGAATATGAGCAAAAGCACAGAAAAGACAACACATAAAGAAAAGTCAGCCGTTTTCGGCTGACTTTTTTCATAGTGCGGTTCCATTTTTCGGGATAAAAAAGCGGCTCATATCGGTGTGCTCGAGTTCGAGCAGCTTCACCTTTTTGTCGATGCCTCCGGCGTAACCGGTCAGGCTGCCGTTCGTGCCGACAACACGGTGGCAGGGGATGATAATGGAGATTTCGTTGTGACCGACGGCTCCGCCGACCGCCTGCGCGGATATCTTCGGCAGACCCTGCTGCACGGCAAGCTGACGCGCGATTTCGCCGTAGGTCGTGGTCTGTCCGTAGGGGATTTGCAGGAGGATGTCCCACACAGCCTGTCGGAATTCTGAGCCGATCGGGTGCAAGGGCGGCACAAAGTCCGGTTCTTTGCCGGTGAAGTAGATATCCAGCCAACGCATGGCTTCGGTGAGAATGGGCGTTTGCTGATCGATGTGCTCCGCAGGAAGATCACGGGCAAAGTATTTCTGACCGTCAAACCACAGACCGGTCAGACCGATTTCGTCTGCGGCAAGCAGGATACCGCCGAGCGGAGATGTATAATGACAGGTGTAGACCATTTTTCGCACTCCTTTGCCCTCATTATACACGCTGCGGCAGTATTTGGCAAGACAGGAACCTCACATCAGCCGTTCCGCTGCGAGCAGCGCGGCATAATGCCGTTTGGCGCGGCTCAGACGCGCACGGCTGGCCTCGTGGCTGATATGCAGATAGTCGGCAATCTCGATGCAGTTCAGGTTCAGCTGATACCGCAGATACAGAATCTCCCTGTCTGTGCGGGACAGTTTCTCCGGCAGCAGGTCGAGCACGGAAAGCGGAACCGGCTCACAGCTGAGGTTGCGCACACTGTCGAGCGGCACCTGCACATACCGGCTCTGCCGTTTGCACTCATCGAGCGCCAGATTGGTCAGCACGGTACGCAGCCAGCCAGCCGGATTCGGGTGCTGGCGCACCTTGTCAAACCGCGTCAGCAGGATGGTAAATGCCTCGTTCGTCAGTTCTTCCGCGGTAAATGGGTTATGCGCAATGCGGACAGCCGCATACAGCAGCCGCTTGTAATTCTGGTCGTATAACTGGGAAAACAGTTCCTTGTCCTGTGCGGTCATAGCCGGTTCACCTCATCTCTGCGGAATACGGATTATGCTGCGCATGATACCCGCTTTTGAGACGAAAAGCAATAGCGCGTTCGCACTTGGTCGGTTTGCGTTCCTGCTTTGCAGCCGGACGGCCGTCGATCTGCGGTATAATAGAAGCAGGCGCAGCAGGAGACAGACGGTTTTGTGAAATATTGTCTGCCGTGCTGGTTTATGGTATAGTTAGTTCAGATATAAAACCGGGAGGAGCACCTATGCGCATTATTCTATGCGATGACGATACCGCATTCACGCAGGCGTTTGCCAAACGCCTGCTGACCGTTTTCCAAACCTACGGAATCACGCCGGAGATCGTGTCCGCGCACACGGGCATGGAAGCCTTGCGCGAGATCACACGCAGACCGACGGACGTGCTGTTTTTAGATATCGACATGCCGGAAAAGGACGGTTTTTCAGTCGCGGAGGAGCTGTCCGCTATGCCGTCCAAGCCGCTTATCATTTTCCTGTCCAGTCTGGAAAATCTGGTGTACCAGTCGTTTGCGTTTCAGCCGTTCTGGTTTCTCCGCAAAACACATCTGGAGGAGCTGCCGCAGGTGACCGAGAAAATGATGCAGATTCTCAACAGCCGACAGATTCATTACACGGTTACGATGAACGGCAGCAGCATCCGCATTCCGATCACGGAGATCGCGTATTTTGAGAGCAACGGACACTACATCGTGGTGCATTACAATGAGAAATCCCTGCGGTTCAAGGCACGCATGAGCGATATCGAAACCGCACTCAGCAAATACTTTTTCGTGCGCTGCCACGTTGGCTATCTGGTGAACTGCCGGTTCGTCCAGATCTGCAGTCGGACAAGCATTACCTTGACGGACGGGACGTTCCTGCCGGTCAGCCGCGCCAAAGCCGAGGAAACACAGACCGCCTTTATGGTTTATATGAGGAGCCTGCGCCCATGAATTTCTGGTTTGAAATGGCGATTAACGCCGTAGAAGTAACGCTTATTTTGAGTTTCTTAGTGCAGTATTTCGGCTACCGCGTGGCCTGTCCGGCAAAATACATATGGACGGCACTTTTCGGCGCGCTGTCCTTCGGCAGTGTGGCCTTTTTCTCCTGGGGTCATCTGTATGAAGGCTATGCAAGCTCAATGCAGATACTGATCAACATTGCGTTTTGCTGCATTCTGCTGCGCGGCCCAATCCTGCAGAAGATATTCGTATCTGCATTTACCATGGGACTGGTAGCGATCATTGCGACTTTTACAGCGCTTCTGGTTGCAAAATTATCCGGGAATACTGTCACTTTGGTGCTAAGCCGGTTTAACTCGGTCCGCATTATCTCGATTTTGATAACCAAACTGCTGTTTTTTGTCATTACACGGATTATCCTGCGGGTAAAGGAAAACGGTAAGATCAAATGGCTGGATTTCATCCCGCTTGCAGCGATTCCGACGTTATCCATTATCACGATCACGCTGATGATGTATGCGGCTATACAGGAACCGCACATTCAAAATATTGTATTCTACGCGGTGTGTATCGTGCTGGCGCTGAATATCCTGATTTATTTCCTGTTTGTTCGATTGGGACAGGTCAGCAAAATCCAAACCGAAATGGCGCTTCTCGCACTGCAGAACGAATGCCTGCAGGAGAACGCCAAAGACATCGAGAACATGTATGACACGGTTCGTGCGCTGCGGCATGATCTCAAAAATCATCTGCTCTGCATTTTATCCATGGCGGAAGAACGGGATGTTGAGGGTATCGAGCAGTACACAGGGCAGCTTCTGCAGCAGCAGAATACGGTCAACAAGCTGATCATGTTTTCGGGCAACAAGGTGCTGGATGCGATCATCAACAGCAAAAGCGCAACCGCAGAACGTGCAGGCGTTCGGCTGAGTGCCATTATCACGACACCGCTTGCAGGTATTTCACCGGAGGACATTACCATCATCCTCGGCAATGCACTGGACAACGCGATTCGAGCCGCAAAGGACAGCGAACGTAAGGTGGTGGACATTCATATTCAACCGCAGGGCGCATACAGCTCGATTGTCATCGCCAATGATATCGCGCATCCGGTGCTGCCGGACAATCCAGCATTGCGAACGACAAAGAATATCCGGTATCGCCACGGCTTCGGCATCAAGAATATGCGGCAGGCGGTGGAACGGAATCAGGGCATGATCCGGTTTTATGAGCAGGATGACCGGTTCATCTGCGACATTCTGCTGCTGGGCGTGCAAAGCAGGAACGAATAACAGCCAAGCAGGAACAGCCGCTTGCAATTTCAGTCAAAAGCAGTTATCTTACAGGTAGACCAGGCCAAACGCAAGGTGCATGGTTATCTGCTGAGATAACTGCTTTTTTGAGGTGAAGTCCGATGGTATATTGAAATGAGTAAGGTATGGATAGCGGTTAGAGAGCAAACAGGGAGGGTTAAACCATGAATAGATTCCGAAAAATGATGAGCGCTGCGCTGGCAGGCTGCATGGCGGTCTCGGCGCTGATGATGAGCGCCGGTGCGGCAAATACCAATACAGCAGCCGAACGCGAGAAGGTCATTTACGGCAGTCAGGCGTGGACGGTGAACGGTGCGGCAGCCATTCAGCACAGCGACGGAACAGTTGAGCAGGTGCCGGAGTTCTCGGCACTGTATCCCGGATGGACGGTGCCGAAGCAGACGGCTGCGGTTTCCAGTGCGGCACTGGCTGAAGCGGCAAATATCGACGCACATGCTATCAGCGGGTATTACCGGAATGTGTATTTGACGAGAAACGTAAATTACAAGCCGTTTTACAGCTTTCTGGGAAACGGTGAGACCGTCAGCGCGTTTGCGGTGACGATACCCGGCAGCAGGTACAACCTCGGCATTTACAACGAGACGGCGCAGCAGGACGCAGGCTGGCTGCAGAATCTCTCCAAGGGTGACCGTGTGCTGCTGCAGACTGCGAACGGCGTGTATTACTCGATTCGGGCGAGCGTGCCGTCCAATATGCCGTTTGGATATTCGCGCATGAAGGTCGAGACGACAGAGCAGCCGATGGACAAGCGGGAGGTCGATTGGTCGAAGGCTGATCGGTCCATGCTGGTTTCCGGCAAGGATTATCACCGGTATGCGCAGAGCAATCTTGCAGAGAAGATGGCGTCGCAGACCGATAAACGGTATTACCACACCGGCTGGGTGTACGGTGTGCCGAAACTTTTGGATGCGGCTTCGAGCCTGTTTGCCATTCCGGGTATCAAGGATTTGACGTTTCAGAGCAGGGAAGCGGGTGTGATCACCGTGTGGGCGACTGATACAACATCCGGGATTCAGACGGCGAATATGATCGTTTTCGATGTCACAAGTAATCGTGTCAGCGACTGTGTGACACTCCAAGTGGACGGCGCGGCAAAGTCGTTTGCGGTTGATCCGACGCATGCGTATCGGTTTTATCCGGCCAATGACCGGGTGTCCGGCGCAAGCGTGCGGTATCAGATTTCGGTGGTTTAAGTGTAGAGAATATGGGAAGAGCTGAAACCTTTTGGGTTTCGGCTCTTTTTTGTGTTATAGGGATTGTAATTTGCGGATGGTCAAATGTATATGTTTCATGAAATGATATTCCTGTGAAATTATGTATAATGAATATACAAAAATCCGAAAGGGGAATTACAACATGACGGCAAAAACCGAACTGACAAAGCGACTTCTCGAAACTTTTTCGGCGGGAACACCAACGGCAGAGAAACTCGATGCTGTACTGAAAGACTATGCTATTTCTAAGGAAAATAACGAGAAGTGCAATGATTTGAAACGACTAATAAAATACTATTTGAGCGCGAAGAAGGTTGACGGTTTGTCTGCCAGAACGCTGGAGAACTATCGCAGCCACCTTGAATTATTTGCGGCTAAGGTGACCAAGAGGACAGCAAAAATCACTGCTAACGACATCCGAGGGTATATCGGGTATCTGGCGGAAACGCGTCATCTGGCGGAAACGTCACTGCAAACGCACATCAACACACTGCGTGCGTTTTTCGGTTGGCTCCATGTTGAGGAGAAGATCAAGAAGAACCCGATGAATAAAATCAAGTCGCTCAAGCTGAACAAGAAGGGCGCACGTCAGGCCCTGACGGTTGAGGAGCTGGAGCGCCTGCGCAATGCCTGTGTGGGGTACCGTGAGAAAGCGCTGGTCGAATTCCTGGTGTCGAGCGGCTGCCGTCTTAGTGAGGTTACGCAGCTGCGTGCATCCGATCTTGACCTCACCGGCCGCACGGTGCGCGTAATCGGTAAGGGTGACAAGGAGCGTCCGGTGTATTTCTCGGTCCGCGCTCGACTGATGGTGCAGGAGTACATGGTATCCCGTAAGGGCGGCACGGGATTGTTCGTATCGACGAAATCGCCGTACAACACGCTGAAACCTCGGGCGATCCAGCGCATCATCCATACGATCAGCGAGAGGGCAGGACTGGAAAAGAACGTCCACCCGCACTTGCTGCGTCACACCTTCGCTACGCACGCGCTGAACGGCGGCATGGACGTCACAGTTATTCAGAAACTGCTGGGGCATGAGGACGTATCGACAACGCAGATCTATGCGGAGATGTCGGACGAAACCATCAAGCACCAGTACAATAAATACATCGCGGCCAACTAAGCCGCAGAAAGGAACGCATATGAAAATCAACGGAATCAAGGCTCTGGACTATCAGTGCCAGGGCGACAGCCTGACGCTGGTGCTGGCCGACACCGATTTTGAAACGGTGTCCAATTTGGACACCGCGCTCATCGAAGTCCGCACCGACGACGGCGATCTGGTCGAGGCCCACGGCGGTTACGCGCTGCGAAACAGCACAACAAAAGATAAGCAAACGGAGAATATCCTAGCCGGATATTCTCCGTTTTTTCGTTCTGGCGCGAATTGCAAACATCATGGCGTGCTGTGTTCTTCCGGTTTCCGGTTGGTTTCGGTATGATAGACCCATCAGAACACGGGAGGTCATTCGTTATGGCAAAAACAGCGGTTGTAACCGGTGCATCGAGCGGCATCGGCAAAATGACAGCACGAGAATTGCAGGCTGCCGGATTTCAGGTCTACGCGGCAGCACGGCGTATCGAACAGATGGCAGATCTGCGAGCCGAGGGTATCACGCCGGTTTTTCTGGATTTGACGGTGGACGCGTCCATTGTTTCGTGCGTGAAT
The DNA here is from genome assembly GCA_963661675.1 of Bulleidia sp. Taxonomy (GTDB): domain Bacteria; phylum Bacillota; class Clostridia; order Oscillospirales; family Butyricicoccaceae; genus Agathobaculum. The sequence goes on along the minus strand of CAVLCS010000017.1, from coordinate 6,706 downwards.
GAGGTACTGCATCAGGCGGGGCGGATTGATGTGCTGGTCAACAACGCCGGTTACGGTTCGTATGGCGCAGTTGAGGACGTTCCGCTTGACGAGGCACGCCGGCAGTTCGAGGTCAATCTGTTCGGTATGGCACGGCTCATTCAGCTTGTGACACCGTCCATGCGGAAACAGCATTACGGCAAAATCGTCAATATTTCTTCGATGGGCGGCAGGATTTGGACGAAATTCGGCGGCTGGTATCACGCGACCAAGTATGCCGTGGAGGGTCTGTCCGACTGTCTGCGCATGGAACTGCAGTCGTTCGGTATTGATGTGATCGTCGTAGAGCCGGGCGGCATCAAGACGGATTGGGGCATGATTGCGGCAGAAAATCTCAAAAAGTCTTCGGCAAACGGTGCATACGCTGAAATGGCAAGCAAGGCAGCCGACGGCATGGTCAAAAATTATAGCAGCAATATGCTGTCAAAACCCGAGCTGATTGCCCGAACTATCCGCAAGGCTGTCACCAAACGTCGTCCGCATACGCGTTATCTGATTGAGTTCGGTGCAAAGCCGATGGTCTGGACACATAAAATCTTCGGAGATCGTGTGTTCGACTGGATCATTCGGCATTTCAGCTAACAAAAACTTGCGTACAGGAAAGGAATGTTTTACTATGGTAAGTGAATTGGAGAACAAGGTCGTTATCGTCACAGGTGCATCGAGCGGTATCGGCAGTGCGATTGCAAAACTGGCTGCTCTGCATGGTGCAAAACTGGTTCTGGCTGCTCGCCGTGAAGAGCGCCTGCGCAAACTGGCAGACGAAATTCGGAGCAATGGCGGCGAAGCGGTTTATCGGGTGACAGATGTGACGAAAAGAGAACAGGTCACGGCACTGGCGCAGTTTGCTGTCAGCGCTTACGGACAGATTGATGTGCTGGTGAACAACGCCGGTATCATGCCCTCCGGTTTTCTGGATATGGAGAAATTGGACGAGTGGGACGCACTCATCGACACCAACATCAAGGGTGTGCTGTACAATATCGGTGCCGTACTGCCGTATATGCGCGAGAGAAAGTCCGGTCATATCATCAATGTTTCATCTGTGGCGGCGTATGAAACGGCAAGCCCGTATGCCATCGTGTACAGCATGGCCAAGCATGCGGTCAAGAATATCAGCGAGGGACTGCGCCAGCAGGAAGCGATTCTGGGTTCGGGTATCCGTGTGACTGATGTCGGACCCGGTACGATCGACACGGACCTGAAGTATACCATCACCGACCCGCAAATGCGTCAGGCTGCTATGATGCAGTATTCCGACCCTGCGAAAATGCTCACGCCGGACGAAATGGCACAGGCGATTATCAGCGTGATGGAACTGCCGGAGAAAATCGCGGTCAATACACTGGTGGTTCGTCCGGTCAATACCTGATGGAGAAACTGCAATGAAATCTCTTGTCGTTTATTATTCGTACAGCGGCAACACAAGGCTGATTGCGGAAACGGCTGCTCACGCCTTAGACGCGGATATAGAGGAACTGCAGCCGGTTAAACCTCTGCACGCCAGCGGTGCAGGGTATGTCATGTGGGGGCTGCGGCAGCTTATCGGCCAAAGTAAACCACCGCTGAAACCGCTTGGTCACGATATAGGTGCATATGATTTAATCGTTATTGGCACGCCGGTCTGGTCGTATACCGTTGCTCCGCCTGTCAGAACCTTTCTGGAAAGTGTTGACCTTACAGGAAAACAAACTGCGCTGTTCTGCTGTCATGGCGGCGACCCGAAAGACACGCTGCGGCATATGAAAACTGCGCTGATTGGCAGTTCGGTAGTTGGTGCGGCAGACTTTTTTGACCCTGCTAAACACGATTGCGACCGTAACCGTCAGAAAGCCCGTATATGGGCAGATTCTCTGTTAAAACATAGGAAGTGATTGCTTGAAACATTTTCTGATTGACAAGAATTACGGAACATATCTTGCCGCTATGGGATTTTCCGTAGAGGAAATCCTGAAAAAAGCCATGCTGCCGGAGGATTTGTTCGCTCGTCAGACGCCAAGCCTGACCGCCGAGGAATATTTTCGATTTATGCAGGCCGTTGATACCCTTTCGCCCGATGAACAAACGCCGGTCAAACTGGCTGCGTCCGAGAACATAGAAGCATTTTCACCGCCGATTTTTGCGGCCTATTGCAGTAAAAACGCGCTGACCTGTTTCAAACGGCTGGCACAGTACAAGCCGCTGATCGGTGCGCTGCTTTATCGGGTTGAGGAAACCGAAAGCGAAGTCAGCGTTGAAGTTTTGACCGAATCTCCAGAACTGGAAATGCCCGAAATTCTGGTCGGAACGGAATTTGTTTTCCTTGTCGGACTGGTTCGCAAAGCGACAAAAGAGCCGATCACACCAATTCGGGCAACAGTTAAACAGGAATTGTGCAATCGTTCTTATGCAGCGTTTATCGGCAGGGAAATTGCTGTCGGAGAGAAAAATCAGCTTGTATTTTCAAAATCGGATACACTCGTTCCGTTCATCAGCCACAACGAATCCATGTGGGAGTTTTTTGAGCCGGAGTTGAATAAGCGGCTGTCGATGATGGAAACCGATGATTCCTATGCCGCGCGTGTCCGCAGTGCCTTGATGGAACTGCTGCCCAGCGGAGAATGTTCGATTGAAGATGTGGCGAGAAAACTGGGATACAGTAAGCGGTCTTTACAGCGGAAACTGCAGGAGGAGAACACCAGTTTTCAGAAGCAGCTGAACCACACACGTGAGTTACTGGCGAAATATTATGTCGGCAGCACAGATATGCGTGCAGAAGATATTGCATATCTTCTCGGGTATCAGGATACCAGCTCATTCCTGCGGGCATTTTTCGGTGTGGACCGGCAGATCTGTGGGTGAATATCGGCGAGGAAACGGCTGACGGGATATTGCTGCCGCGCTAAATAACTCTGCACCGTAACATTATCCTGCCAATGCGCGAGGTGAAGAACGCTGGTGGCCCGCAGAGCCAGCCAGTCGAGAATCCACGGCCGACCCTGTTTGATGGCTAAATCCTTGTTTTTGCCGAGCAGAACATAAGGCTTATAAGAACCATCAAAATCACTAAGCTATAAAGCATATAAAAATCGGAAAATATACGATTTTTCTGTCCAGACCCCATAATCATTACGGTTTTCCCGAAATCATAAAATCAGGGGTCGAAATCACATACGGGGTTTGGTTGCGAAAACACGGTTTTTCGTGATTTTGAGGTGAAGAAAATGCCATCAACTCATACAAATACGAATGAGAAATTTTATGTAAGTATACAAAATGATATTGGTAAAAATCACGCTTTAGAACAAAATTTCAGTTGTCAATGATTATAGACTGCTACAATCATTGACATAGTAAAGCAATAAACCATGCTGATTTCAAAGAACATTGCCAACAGAAAAGCATAGACCGAAGTCGAAAACCACTGGATTAGTGGTTCAACTTCGGTCTATTTTTTCAGTCAGGAATGTGTTCGAGAATGTCCTTGATTCTGCAATCAAGCTGGTTGCAAATCTTGTTGAGCGTTTCCATCGACACCTCTTTATTCTTGCCTAATTTGGCAAGTGTGTTCGAGGTTAAATTAGCGGCTGCTGCCAAGTCTATACGTTTCATGCCTTGTCGAGTAGTCGAAATTGTTTGACAGCGTGTAGGCAACACCTACACGCTGTTTTTGCTGATTGAGGGAGGTTTTTCCATGAATAACATCGCAACTTTTCAGGACGCTTTTCGTAAAATCCAGACCGTAGAAACCGTTTATTTGAACGACACCGTTCAGCATTTCCGCAATCATGCCATGGAACTGAGCAAGGCCGAGCTGAAAGAACTGACCGACGTGCTCGAAAACGATGTATGCCGTGAAATTGAGCGCATCACCACCGACCTGCACGTTGAATATTTCAACAAGGCCGACCGTGATTGCCAGCTTGCTACAATGGTTGACCGTATGAATGAGAGCGACCGCCGTACGTTTCAGATTTACGACTTTCTGATGTATCCGTGGCGCGGTGGAGCGCCGGAGGCTCGACTTCTTCTCATCGACTGTTTTGAGGACGAACTGTTTTTCCTCACGCCGAATGTAGTCGTTACTCGCCACACGCCGGAAGAAGTCAACAAGGCGATTGTGATGCTCATGCACTTGTTTCACGTTCTCACGATTGCGGACTTCCAGAAGATTGCAGTCCCGATGCATTGCAATGTCGAGGGCTACCTTTATGCACTTTTGACCGGTCGCGTATCGCGTGAACTTGACCCGCTTTGCCACATTGACGAACTGGAAATGGCTGTCCTTTATCGCGGACGGCACAATGATTTGGTGCAGGAATTGTTTAGATTGCACCATATGCTGATGAAGATTTACGCTGACGGAAAACTATTTTAACGGTCTTGGAGGTTACGATTATGAATGATTTTGCTATTAACTCTGTTCAGTCCCTGTTTGAAAATATTCTGACTGTTCCGCAGTCAGAATTGGAAACAACTGTTATGCGCTTCCGTGAAGAAGTGAAAAACCTCGGTGAGCCGGAACGGTTCGCTGTCACCGGAGATTTGGTGCTTCGGGTGCAGGAGCTTGCATGGGACCTTGGAAACAACTTCGGTTTGGACTGCATGAATCTGGACGAGCTGGAGTTCAATCTTCTGGATTGCGAAAGCCAGATGACCGAAAAGGAGAAGCGCGTTTTCGATTGGTTCCTGTTCTTCCGGTACCCGTGGCCGAATGGCGCGCCCGACTGCGTTCTGTTTCTCGTGAACTGCTTTGAGGGCAAGCTGTTCTTTATGATGCCGGACATTTTTCTTGGCAAAAACAAGGTCGAGGACCTGAATCACATGATTGTGATGCTGAAAGAACTGTTCGAGCACGTTTCTTTTCAGGATTTTCAAAAGGTAGCTCTGCCGCTCCATCGTGATGCGGAATGCTGTCTGCACGCGCTTCTGGATGGCAATTTCCCGCCATGTCTTAGTCCGATGCAGGATATTGACGAAATGGCAGGCCATGTCAGCCGTCCGCATCCCGCCCCCTTTATTGATGCTTTGTTCCGTCTGCATTTTACCCTTAAGGGAATGTATCTCGAGGGCAATCTGAATGAATATCGGCCGTTTTAATGCGTGGGGGCATAAGAAAACAGGAGCGCACAAGCGCTCCTGTTTTTCTTTACATCGACTTAATACATACTATAAAAGTAAGAGGTCTAAAGCCTCTGCATATTTCAACAGTGTGGAATGTCTATCGTAAACAATGCACGAACCATTATATCTTAATTTTCAATAATCACGAACCTTTTTCCGTACGGAAAGGACTTTATATGAACAAAATTGCATCTTTATCACTTCGCAAGGGAGGTGATGCTCAATGAAAGGAAGTTTACAGAAAAAGCACGGTAAGTATTACGTCGTAGTTTACCAAAAGGATGAATACGGAAAACTTCGTCAAAAGTGGATTCCAACAGGAATCCCGGAGAAAGGTCGTAACCAGACAAAAGCAGATGCGGCACTGCACCGTATTTTAACGGAATTAGAAGCGCAAAATGCGAAATCGACTTCGTTTCTTGTCACAAAACTCAAATTTGTCGAGGCTTTGCTGGCTTGGGTCGAATACAAGAAGTACGAAATTCGCACAAACACTTATGAATTGTACACATTGAATCTCAATAAACATATTATACCGTTTTTCGAGAAGAAAAACAAGCTGGTTACGGAAATTACGATAGATGATATTGAAGACTATTACAAGACGAAATTGAAGGAGGGACTGTCCGTAGAAACGATTAAGAAGCACAATATTATCATTCGCGGAACGCTGGAAAGGGAACTTGACAAGGGAACGATTTCATCCAATCCTTGTGACCGCGCTCGTATACCGCGACGGAAGCGTCAGGACCGGTTTAAGGGTCAGGCGTATACGGTGGAACAGGCAAACAAGCTGCTCGGAGTTATCCATGGAGAAGTTCTCGAACCTGTCATCATGTTGGGTTTACTGTTCGGTATGCGCCGTAGCGAAGCGTTGGGTTTGCGTTGGAGCGACATTGATTTGGGAAAGCAGACCATCGTTATTTCTTATACGATGACGCAGATGCGCACGCTGTTGATGGGCGAACACACCAAAAGCGTTACAAGCCATCGTATGCTCAGCGTGATGGACGATGTAATCGGATACTTCAAACGCTTGAAAGCGCAGCAGGAAGCAAATAAACGTGAGTACGGCGATAAGTATCATGACTCCGATTTCGTGTGCGTTTGGCCGGATGGCCGCATTATCCTGCCGGGCTACGTTTCTCACAATTTCAAGAAGTTGCTGGCCAAGTATGACCTGCCGGAAATCCGTTTCCACGATTTGCGGCATACCGCAGGCAGCCTGCTGTTGGCGCAGGGAGTAAACATCAAGCAGATTCAAGAATTTCTCGGTCATTCTGATGTAACGACCACGCTGAACATCTACACGCATACTGACGAGGAGGCGAAAAAGGAAACCGCGGCGGCGATGGGAAAGGTGCTGGACCTGCATTAAAATCAGCACTAAAATGAAGCGCCGCGATTTTGGTAGACAACCGTGGTAGACAGCAGTTTTTCACGAATTACATCATAAAACTAAACAGCCTAAAAAGTATAGAAAAAGAGCTTCAAACGTAAGTTTGAAGCTCTTTAACTTGGTGCGGATGGGGGGACTTGAACCCCCACGTCCTTGCGAACACTA
>CAVLCS010000016.1:0-30947 GCA_963661675.1 Bulleidia sp. | reverse complement strand
TTAACTCGCTAAACTACTCTTGACAATTATTAATTATAACGGTAGAATAATTTCATGTCAAGCACTTTTTCCTGTGCAAAGCAAAAAATGAGTGCATCAGCCAGATGTGCCAAAAGGAGAATTTAACATGAAAAACAGCGAAAAAACAATGGAAAAGATCGTAGCGCTCTGCAAGGGCCGCGGCTTCGTATACTCCGGCTCGGAGATTTACGGCGGCCTCGCTAATACTTGGGACTACGGTCCGCTCGGCGTTGAGTTCAAAAACAACGTCAAGGCAGCATGGCGCAAGAAGTTCGTGCAGGAGAGCCAGTACAACGTAGGTCTGGACTCCGCGATCCTGATGAACCCGATGACCTGGGTTGCTTCCGGTCACGTTGGCGGTTTCTCTGACCCGCTGATGGACTGCAAGGAGTGCAAGGAGCGCTTCCGTGCAGATAAGGTAATCGAGGACTGGTGTGCAGAGAACAGCTACGACCTCGGCAAGAGCGTTGACGCACTCAGCCAGGCTGAGATGAAGGCGTTCATCGACGAGCATGAGATCGCATGCCCGACCTGCGGCAAGCACAACTGGACCGACATCCGTCAGTTCAACCTGATGTTCAAGACCTTCCAGGGTGTTACCGAGAATGCGAAGAACGAGCTGTACCTGCGTCCGGAGACTGCACAGGGTATCTTCGTAAACTTCCAGAACATTCAGCGCACCACCCGCAAGAAGATTCCGTTCGGCGTTGGTCAGGTAGGCAAGTCCTTCCGCAACGAGATCACCCCGGGCAACTTCACCTTCCGTACCCGCGAGTTCGAGCAGATGGAGCTTGAGTTCTTCTGCAAGCCGGGCACCGACCTTGAGTGGTTCAAGTTCTGGAAGGATTACTGCCACAACTTCCTGCTGTCCCTCGGTATGAAGGACGAGAACCTGCGTCTGCGCGACCACGATCCGGAGGAGCTGTCTCACTATTCCAACGCTACCACCGATATTGAGTTCATGTTCCCGTTCGGCTGGGGCGAGCTGTGGGGCATTGCCGACCGCACCAACTTCGACCTGACCCAGCATCAGAACACCTCGGGTGTTTCGATGGAGTACTTCGATCAGGAAGCAAACGAGAAGTACATTCCGTACGTTATCGAGCCGTCGCTCGGTGCTGACCGTGTTGCACTGGCATTCCTCTGCGATGCTTACGACGAGGAAGTCGTTGGCCAGGACAAGAACGGCAAGGACGACGTTCGCACCGTTCTGCGTCTGCATCCGGCTCTGGCGCCGTTCAAGGCTGCCGTACTGCCGCTGTCCAAGAAGCTGACCGACAAGGCTATGCCGATCTGGCAGGAGCTGGCAAAGCAGTTCTCTGTTGACTTCGACGACGCCGGCTCTATCGGCAAGCGCTACCGCCGTGAGGACGAGATCGGCACGCCGTACTGCGTAACCGTCGATTTCGAGACCGAGCAGGACGGCTGCGTAACCGTTCGTGACCGCGACACCATGGAGCAGGAGCGCATCAAGATCGAGGACGTTGCTGCTTATATCGCAAAGAAGATCGAGTTCTGATTTTTCGCTGCTGAACATTGATCATCAAAACCGCTGCACAATCCCTGTGCGGCGGTTTTCTGTTGCCTGAACAGGAGATGGGTAAATACCTATCGAAAATATAGGAATTAAACTGCCGAAAATTGGGCAATCTGCCGGAACGGAAAAAGTTTGTCGGAAAGGGTTGACAGGGAAGGCAGGGTTTAGTATAATCATAGCAATCCCAGTGAAATAATATGAATTTAGGAGACGCGGTTATGCGATACTACTTTGAAAAGCTGCTCCGCTCGAATTTCCGATTTGGGCGAATGTGAACCTTCTTTTTAGTACACCGAAAGAATCAACCACTTCACACATGTAATAAAAAGGAGATAATTATCATGGCAACTATCAAGAATACCGAAAACTGGTCCTTTGAAACCAAGCAGCTGCACATCGGTCAGGAGACCGCTGATCCGGTTACCGATTCCCGTGCAGTTCCGATCTATCAGACCACTTCTTACGTTTTCCATGACAGCCAGCATGCGGCTGACCGTTTCGGTCTGGCTGACGCAGGCAACATCTACGGCCGTCTGACCAACTCCACACAGGATGTGTTCGAGAAGCGCATCGCAGCACTTGAGGGCGGTGTTGCTGCTCTGGCTACCGCTTCCGGTGCCGCAGCAATCACTTACACCATCCAGGCTCTGGCGCAGGCTGGCGACCACATCGTAGCCCAGAAGACCATCTACGGCGGCAGCTACAACCTGCTGGCACACACCCTGCCGCAGTTCGGCGTTGAGACCACCTTCGTTGATGCACACAATCTGGAAGAGCTGGAAGGCGCCATCAAGGACAACACCAAAGCTGTTTACATCGAGACCCTCGGCAACCCGAACTCCGATATCCCGGATATCGAAGCTATCGCAAAGATTGCACACAAGCACGGTCTGCCGCTCGTCATCGACAACACCTTCGGCACTCCGTACCTCATTCGTCCAATCGAGTACGGCGCTGACATCGTTGTTCACTCTGCTACCAAGTTCATCGGTGGCCACGGCACGACCCTCGGCGGCATCATCGTTGATTCCGGCAAGTTCGACTGGAAGGCATCCGGCAAGTATGCACCGATCGCTGACCCGAACCCGAGTTACCACGGCATCTCTTTCGCAGATGCAGTCGGTCCTGCTGCTTTCGTAACCTACATCCGCGCTATCCTGCTGCGTGATACCGGTGCTACCATTTCTCCGTTCAACGCATTCCTGCTTCTGCAGGGCACCGAGACCCTGTCTCTGCGTATCGAGCGTCACGTTGAGAACACCAAGAAGGTCGTTGAATTCCTGACCAAGCACCCGCAGGTTGAGCACGTAAACCATCCGTCTCTGCCGACCCACCCGGATCACGCTCTGTACGAGAAGTACTTCCCGAACGGCGGCGCATCCATCTTCACCTTCGATATCAAGGGCGGCAAGGAAGCAGCATTCAAGTTCATCGACAAGCTGCAGATCTTCTCTCTGCTGGCAAACGTTGCTGACGTTAAGAGCCTGGTTATCCACCCGGCAACCACCACGCACTCTCAGCTGACCGCAGAGGAGCTGGAGGACCAGGGTATCCATCAGGGCACCATCCGTCTGTCCATCGGCACCGAGAATATCAACGATATTCTGGCTGACCTCGAGCAGGCTTTCAACTAAGCTAAGTATCGCGTATTCCTATTTTACCTCTTACAATTTGACGAGAAAAGACCCGCTGAATAGCGGGTCTTTTCGTCAAGCTGTCGCGAAACTACAGTTTCGCCGACAAGCAGGAACGGACCGTAGGCCGTTCCAGAGTCGTCCGAAAGTTCCCGTGCGGAAACTTTCTCCCTCCAGAAGTCAAAAAAGTCAGGTACACGCCCTTACTTTTTTGGCATTTGCAAAGCAAATGCTATTTATGTGCGCTGCCGCGCAAATTGGCTTAATATGCAGAAATGTCGATTTTTTTCAGATTGAAAAAGACCCGCTGAATCAGCGGGTCTTTTCGTATTCGTGCGCTCAGTTTTCCGACTCCTGCAGAATGCTCTGCCGGAATAGCAGTGAAATGCACCACACAGCCGCCAATCCGACCAGAACGTAGATAATGCGACTGACCGCACCGGTCTGTCCGCCGCACAGCAGTGCGACCAGATCAAGCTTGAAAATGCCGATCAGACCCCAGTCCAGTCCGCCGATAATGGCAAGAATAAGCGCAATTTTATCAATCAGCATAATAAAAACTCCCTTTTTCGATTTGCAGTCAGTATAACCGAAAAAGGGAGTTTTATACATTCTTTTGTTACAGCTGCGAGAAAACCTCGCCGATCGGCGCATGAATGACCAGATCAGCACGGCGATCCGCCGGAGTAGGGGACTTGTTGACCAGTACCAGCTTGTTGCCGCGGTAATAGTCGATCAGACCGGCTGCCGGATACACCGCCAGCGACGTACCACCGATGATCAGAATATCTGCCTTAGAGATATATTCCACGCTCTTGTTGATCGTGTAGCTGTCCAGACCTTCCTCGTACAGCACGACATCGGGCTTGATGGTGCCGCCGCAGGTGCATTTCGGAATACCGGTGCCCTTGGCGATCTCCTCGACCGGATACGGTTTGCGGCAGCGCATGCAGTAGTTGCGCAGCACCGAGCCGTGCAGCTCGAGCACTTCCTTGGAGCCTGCCTTCTGGTGCAGACCGTCGATATTCTGCGTGACAACAGCACGGCATTTGCCCTCGCGTTCCCACTCGGCTAGCTTGAGATGCGCCGCATTCGGCTGTGCGTCCAGTGCCAGCATCTTCGCCCGATAGAAACGGTAAAACTCTTCAGTTTCGCTTAAAAAGAACGTGTGGCTGAGAATGGTTTCCGGCGGGTATTTATACTGCTGGTTGTACAGACCGTCCACCGAGCGGAAATCCGGAATACCGCTCTCGGTCGATACGCCCGCACCGCCGAAAAAGACGATGTTGTCGCTGCCGTCGATCCACTCTTTTAACTTAGCAATCTTTTCATCCATGATATTAGCTCCTTTCGTCGCTAATGAATTGAAAATGGATAATGGAGAATTGAAAATTAAGGTATTCGGCACAGCCGAATGAATCAATACGCACAGAGATAACGGCATTTTCCATTCTCAATTCTCAATTTTCCATTGTTTCGATTATTCAGTAATCGAAACCAAGCCCTCATGACGCGGCTTTGCCGGCGTTTCCTTCTCGATATAGCCGATTGCTGCGGAGCAGACAACGATATGATCCTCCGGTACGCCGTACTCAGTCAGCAGTGCACGAACCTCGGGCACATCGCAGGTCTCACGCAGCTGGTTGATCCAGCAGGAGCCAAGGCCGAGTTCGGTAGCCATCAGCAGCAGGTTCTCCATGGCAGCAGCGCCGTCAACGAGAGCGTGATGTTCATCGCGCTTGTAAGAGATGATGATATTGACCGGTGCACCGTAGAAATTGTACTGCGGACCGCGGTTATCGGCCTCGGCAACGGCACGAGCCAGCTTGAGCGACTTCTCAGCGTTGTAAACCACGGTAAAGTGCCACAGGTACTTGCCCATGCCGGACGGTGCCCATTCAGCAGCTTCAACGATCTGCATGATCTGGTCCTTTGGGGGCAGTTCGGACTTGAACGCACGCGTAGAGCGGCGGGACTTAATGACTTCCATCAGGTTAGACATAGGGAAAACCTCCTGAAACAAATTGGATTGATACTATAAGTATAGTGCATTTCTGGCACCGTTTCAAGACAACATGAACAAAAATGCTGCTGCAACTGTAAATTATCTGTGAAAACACGAATTTGTGTGGTATACTGATTCTAATTGAAAAAATAATGCGGGAGGAATCTCTTACATGATCACTATCAGCGATCTTAGCTTAAACTTCAGCGGCGAGCCGCTGTTCAAAGATGTAAACCTGAAATTTACCCAGGGCAACTGCTACGGCGTTATCGGTGCAAACGGTGCAGGCAAGTCTACCTTCCTGCGCATCCTGTCCGGCGATCTGGACCCGTCCACCGGCACGGTATCCATTGCACCCAAGACCCGTATGAGCGTGCTCAAGCAGGACCACTTTGCCTTCAATGAGGAGACCGCTCTCAATACGGTTCTCGGCGGCAACGAGCGTCTGCTCGAGGTCATGCGCGAGAAGGACGCGCTCTACATGAAGGATCCGTTCACCGAGGAGGACGGCAACAAGGCTGCCGAGCTCGAGTCTGAGTTTGCTGAAATGGGCGGCTGGGACGCCGAGACCGAGGCCAGCCAGCTGCTGAACGGTCTGGGTCTGGACGCAGATGCCATTCTGTACACCGAAATGAAGAACCTCGGCGACGTCGAGAAGGTAAAGGTGCTGCTGGCGCGTGCGCTGTTCGGCAAACCGGACATTCTGCTGCTCGACGAGCCGACCAACCATCTGGACATTCAGGCGGTACGCTGGCTGGAGGACTTCCTGGCCGACTTCGAGGGCACCGTCCTCGTTGTATCGCATGACCGTCACTTCCTCAATAACGTATGTACCCACATCGTCGATATCGACTACGGCAAGATCAAGCTGTATGTCGGCAACTACGAGTTCTGGTACGAGTCCTCTCAGCTGGTTCAGCGCATGATCAAGGATCAGAACCGCAAGAACGAGGAGAAGATCAAGGAACTGCAGAACTTTATCCAGCGTTTTGCTGCGAACAAGTCAAAGTCCCGTCAGGCGACCAGCCGCCGCAAGCTGATCGACAAGCTGTCCGTTGAGGAAATGCCGGCGTCGTCCCGCCGTTACCCGTGGGTAGCATTTGACGCAGACCGCGAGGCAGGCAAGGATATCCTCGAGGTACGCGGTATCTCCAAGACCATCGACGGCGAAAAGGTGCTCGATAACGTATCCTTCATCGTACGCCGCGGCGACAAGATCGCGTTCATCTCGGACAACGAGCTGGCGATGACCACGCTGTTCCAGATTCTGATGGGTGAGATGAAGCCGGATGAAGGCAGCTTCAAGTGGGGTGTTACCACTTCGCAGAGCTACTTCCCGAAGGACAACAACGAGTTCTTCGAGGGTCATGAGGAAAACATGCTCGACTGGATCGCACCGTATTCCCGCACCGATACGCTCGAGTCCACGCTGCGCGGCTTCCTCGGTCGTATGCTGTTCTCCGGTGACGACGTGTACAAGCCGGTACGTGTACTGTCCGGCGGTGAGAAGGTTCGTCTGATGCTGGCGCGCATGATGCTGTTCGGCTCGAACGTCCTCGTTATCGACCAGCCGACCAACCACCTCGATCTGGAATCCATTACCGCAGTCAACAACGGCGTTCGCGATTTCAAGGGCACGGTGCTGTTTGCATCTCACGACCACGAGTTCGTGCAGACCATCGCGACCCGCATTATCGAAATCCGTGAAAAGGGCGTTCTGGATAAGGAATGCACCTACGACGAGTTCCTCGAGTTCCGCGAGACCTACAAGGGCTGATGCCGGAACGTTTTCGGCGTGGTCTGAACGGTCTGCTCGTGCTGCTGATCTTAGGCGCACTGGCGTATGCCACGGCATTCCTATTCGGCTGGAACTGCCCGGTAAAATGGCTGATCGGTATACCGTGTCCCGGCTGCGGACTGAGCCGCGCGCTCGCAGCACTGCTCCGGCTGGATTTTGGCACGGCACTGCGGTTTCATCCGATGATTTTCGTGCTGCCGCCTGCCGTTTTGTACGCACTGTTCGGGAAAAAGCCGCTGCTCGGCTCCAAAACACGCGAACGCGTGCTGCTGTGGAGCGTCATCGTACTGGATATTGCAATCTGGCTGATACGGCTTATCCTGCATGACCCGCTGATTTTTTGAAGATTACCCGCTCGAATGGCGAAGGCTGTTCGAGCGGTTTTCGTTTTTATTCGACATTTTGTGCAATATGTAAAAATTAACCGGAATTTTGATCGGGTTTTACTGTACTTTTTCTTGCGCTCATGCTATACTGTTGCCAAAGGAGGGGATAGTTTATGATGTTTGGAATTGACAGTCTGTATATCTGGCTGGCTGTCATTATCATCAGCGTGGCAGTCGAGGCGTTTACGCTCGCGCTGTGCGGCATCTGGTTCGCCGTAGGCGGCATTGCGGCACTGGTCGCGGCCAGTCTGTCGGTTGGCGTGATCGGACAGTGGATCGTATTCATCGTGTTCTCGGCGCTGCTGCTTGTGCTGGTCCGTCCGCTCTGTCACCGATTTCTCGGCAGCAGACAGCAGGCGACCAACGCAGACCGGATCCTCGGACAGCCTGCCGTGGTGGTCGAGCCGATCGACAACATTCTGGAGACCGGTGCCATCAAGATCAACGGCAAAGTGTGGACCGCACGCAGTACAGACGACGATCAGATCGCCATGGGCACGACCGTGCGTATTCTGGCGATTCGAGGCGTCAAGGCAATCGTAACACCGGAAAAACGGTAAAGGAGCGTTATTATGGATTTTATCATTGTACCCATCATCTGGATCGTGCTGATCGTTCTGCTCATCGCGTTCATTGCAAGCAACATCGTCATTGTACCGCAGGCGAAGGCGTATGTTATCGAGCGTCTGGGCACCTACCGCGATACCTGGGGCACCGGCCTGCATTTTAAGGTGCCGCTGTTCGAGCGTATTGCCCGCAAGGTAACACTCAAGGAGCAGGTAGTCGATTTTCCGCCGCAGCCGGTTATCACCAAGGATAACGTAACCATGCAGATCGATACGGTCGTGTACTTCCAGATCACCGACCCGAAGCTGTTTGCATACGGCATCGAAAGCCCGATGGCAGCCATCGAGAACCTGACTGCGACCACCCTGCGAAACATCATCGGCGACCTCGAACTTGACCAGACGCTGACCAGCCGTGATATCATCAACACCAAGATGCGCTCCATCCTTGATGAGGCGACCGATGACTGGGGCATTAAGGTCAACCGTGTAGAGCTGAAGAACATCATTCCGCCGGCTGCTATCCAGGAATCCATGGAGAAGCAGATGAAGGCGGAACGTGAACGCCGTGAGTCCATTCTGGTTGCGGAAGGCAAAAAGCAGTCCGCGATTCTGGTGGCCGAAGGCGAAAAGGAAGCGACCGTCCTGGCCGCAGAGGCAAACCGCCTGGCGAAGATCAAGGAAGCCGAAGGTGAAGCGGAAGCGCTGCTCACTGTGCAGAAGGCTCTGGCAGACTCTATCAGTCTGCTGAACGATGCGGCACCGACCGAGCAGGTCATCAAGCTGAAATCTCTCGAAGCCTTCAGCAATGCCGCGGACGGCAAGGCCACCAAGATCATCATTCCGAGTGAGATCCAGAGCCTTGCAGGTCTGGCGACCTCGTTCAAGGAAGTTATGACCGATCCGAAGAGCGAAAAGGCTGAAAAGTAAAAACTGCACTCTTGTCCCGCAGACTGTATCCGGTCTGCGGGACTTTTTTGCGCGTGAAATTGTCCTCTGCGTGCGACTGTATTCTTGACAGAAGCGGTCCGAAATGTTATCATAAATTGAATACATATGCACGTATTGCGGGAGGGATCGAATTGTCAGCAAAGCATATAGACGCAGAACTGGAGTGCTGTGAGGAGCACATCGTCCACACAGACGCAGTTACGGCAGCGCGCAATGCCATGCCGGCAGAGGAGATCACTACGGCCGCATCGGATTTTTTCAAGGCGTTTTCCGACAAGACCCGCTTGCGGATACTGGCGGCGCTGGTATCGGCAGAGCTGTGTGTCTGCGATATTGCATCACTGCTTAATATGAGCCAGTCCGCGATATCGCATCAGCTTCGGTTTTTGAAGCAGGCGCGTCTGGTCAAAAGCCGGAAAGCCGGAAAGACAGTATACTATGCGCTGTGCGATGATCATATTCAGACCATTTTGGCACAGGGAATCGCGCACGTGCAGGAGGGATAAACGGAATGAGCGAAAATAACCGCCCTGATTCGGAACAGAAGAAGGACCAGACGACGGCGGAAGATATTTTGGCGCAGGTCGATTCGATTTTAGCGGATCTGGAAAATTCGGCAGTAGCACAGCTGTTTGCCGCTCCGGACCAACCGAAACCCGAAGAGAACAAAACACCGCCTGAAACAGAAGAATCAGCGCCGCCCGGACAGCCTGAGCCGCCGGACGCGGAAGCTGAAAAGCCGCCGGAAGGCGAGTCTTCGGAGACGGAATCGCCGCTAGAGAAATCTACCGAAGCGGAATCTGCTGAGCAATCGAACGAAACTCCGCCGGATGCGTCGGATGAAGACACTGACGAGGAAGCGCCGGAAGATTCGGAAGACGAATTCGACGAAGATGAAGATGATGAATCTCCGCCGGACGATGAGGAAGACGAGGACGACGAAGACTGGGATGAGCCGGAATTCGACGACGAAGGCATAGAGGATGAACTTCCCGAGGAAGAACAATCTGAGGAAGCGGAATTTGAGCCGATCGTCGAAGAAAAGCCGGACAGGCTGAAAGCGTTCAAGGAAAAACTGAAAAACCTGGAGAAAGACAAGCCGAAGAAAGAGAAAAAGGCAAAGTCCGCACCGAAGGAGAAAAAGCCTAAACCGAAGGATGAAACCAAGCCGGAGGAACAGCCCAAACTCCAACCGAAGGACGAAAAGCCGCCGGAGCAAAAGAAACCGGAACCGCCGGTAATCGATCTGCCAGAAGATGCAGACGAAACCGTCGGCATGAATTTCGTGCAGAAGGCGCAGTATCGAGCGAAAATGCGTCGGCGTGAGCAAACCCGCCTGCGGCGTGAAAACGCACGCCGCATACAGGAAGGCGCCGAAGTAACCTATCAGCCGATGACACGACTGGATATGCAGAGCACGGGCGCACGGCTGGCGGCCGCGGCCATCGTGCTTGTTGCCGGCATTGCGATGGGCGGCTCAAGCGCGGCTCTGCCGCTCTGTCTGCTGGCATTCTTGATCACAGCGGTGCCGATTGCGGTACGCGTGCTAACCAATCTGACGCACGGCTCCTTCTTTGATGAGTATCTGCTCGTGCTGCTGGCATCCATCGGCGCATTCGTGCTGGGAAACCGTGCAGAAGCGACCATCGTGCTCATCCTGTTCGAGGTTGGCAAGATTGCAGGCGATATGGTGCTTGCATCCACCTATCAGGCGCTGCCGCAGCAGCATGATTTCATGCCGGAAAAGGCCACGGTTGTCAACATGAAGGGTGAACAGCGACAGGTTCCGCTGGCGGATATCCGTCTGGGTGAACTGGTTCTGGTGCACTCGGGTGAGCGCGTACCGATCGACGGTGTTGTGCTCCGCGGTGACGGCACGGTGGACGACAGCATGCTCACCGGCGAACATGTGCCGATGGCCGTCGATAAGAACACGCGTGTGCTGGCCGGCAGCCAGTACAACGGCTCTCTGATGCTGATTCGCGTCATTTCTCGCTATGAGGATTGTGCAGTCCGTCAGATCCGCCGTGTACAGAACGCAGCAGCCGATCACAAGGCGGCACTGGAGAACAGCGCACAGCGCAATGCAAAGCGTCTGGTTCCGGTGATGATCGTCATTGCCGTGCTGGCAGCCGCACTTCCGCCGCTGTTCATGCCCGGCTCGGATGTAAACAGCTGGGTGTACCGTGCACTGACGCTGCTCATTGCCTGCTGCCCGACCGCGTTGGCGCTGTCTGTCCCGCTTGCATTCGTATGCGGCGGCGGACGTCTCGAGAGTGAAGGCGTTCACATGAAGGGCAGCGAAGCGATGGAAAAGACCGCGGATCTACGTCTGGTCGTGTTTAACAAGACCGGTACAGTCACCACCGGTGATCTGCAGATCAAAAAGATCTATCCCACGCAGGAATTCAGCGAAAAGAACTGCCTGGCGCTTGCCGCTGCAGCGGAGCAGCTTTCGCAGCATCCGGTTGCACGCGCAATCGTGAGTGCATGTCAGGAAAAGCTGCCTAAGATCGAGGAATTCGAGGAATTCCCGGGTCGCGGTGTGCGTGCCCGTATCGGCGACCACGTTCTGCTGGTCGGCAACCGCAAGCTGATGGTCTCCCGCGGTGTCAAGGGCCTGCCGGATATCGATGGCACGGTTGTTTACATCGCCTGCGAAGGCGAGCACATCGGCGTGATCGAGCTGGAAGATACGATTCGTTCGTCTGCGGCTGATGCAGTGAAGAAGATCAAGGATCAGGGCGTTGAGCGCACGGTGCTCATCACCGGCGACGCGGAAGCGCCGACGCAGCGGATCGCCAATGCCACCGGCATCGATGCCGTTCACTGCGGGCTGATGCCCGAGGAAAAGCAAGCCAAGCTGGACTTCATGATGCGCACCATCCCGACGGACGGCACGACCGCCTATGTCGGTGACGGCGTAAGCGATATCGAGCAGCTCAAGATGGCGGATGTCGGCGTGGCCATGGGTACACGCGGCTCCCGCTATTCGGCGGATGCAGCCAATGTGCTGATCACCGCAAACGATTTGAGCGGTCTCGGCGAGGCCGTACAGGTCTGCAAGAGCACGCACGGTGTTGCGGTGCAGAATCTGACGCTGCTGGCCGCCATCAAGCTGGTGCTTGCTGTACTGGCGCTGATCGGTCTGGCGCAGATGTGGATGGCAGTCATCGTCGATGTTGTTCTCACGGTGCTGACCGTGTTCAACGCAGGCCGACTGCTCGGCAACAAGTCGGATATCGAAGAAAAATAAGCAAAACGCGAAGGAAGCGTAAAAACTTCCTTCGCGTTTGTTTTCGTTTTGTGCACTTTCTGCGGGGAAACGGTCAAAATCGGTATGGTTTTTTTCAGAAGGATATGATACAATAATCTGTATGAATGAAAATGGAGGAATACGTCTTGCATAAAAAGATGGAAGCCATTTTGTCCCGTGTACAGAAGCCGGCACGCTATGTCGGCGGTGAATGGGGCTCGGTGATGAAAGATAAAAAGAACGTCGATCTTCGTTTCGCGTTCTGTTTCCCGGATACCTACGAGGTTGCCATGTCGCACCTTGGTTCGCGTATCCTGTATGGTCTGCTCAACGACCAGAAGGGCATCTGGTGCGAGCGCGTCTGCGCTCCATGGATCGACATGGAGGCCGAGATGCGCGAGGCCGGTCTGCCGCTGTACGGTTTGGAGAGCGGCGATCCGCTGTCCGAGTTTGATATTATCGCGTTTACGCTGCAGTATGAACTGTCGTTTTCCAACATCCTGAATATGCTGGATCTTGGCGGTATTCCGGTGCTGGCCAAGGATCGCACCGAGCTCAAGCACATTGTAGCCTGCGGCGGTCCGTGCGCCTACAATCCGGAGCCGCTTGCGGATTTCGTTGACCTGTTCATGATCGGTGACGGCGAGGAGATCATGCTGGAGTTCACCGATCTGTACCGCAAGGCCAAGCGTGAAAACTGGTCCAAGCAGGAATTCCTAATTGCGGCAGCGCAGATCGAGGGCATGTATGTACCCTCGCTGTACGAGGTCAAGTACCACGAGGACGGCACGATCGAGAGCGTCACGCCGACGCACGGTGCACCGGCCCTCGTGCAGAAGCGCATTGTCAAGGATCTGGATACCATGTACTATCCGGAGTCCTTTGTTGTGCCCTCGACTGACATCGTGTTCGACCGTGCCATGATCGAGCTGTTCCGCGGCTGTCCGCGCGGCTGCCGATTCTGCCAGGCAGGACACACCTACCGTCCGCTGCGCACCAAGTCCAAGGAAGTGCTGCTCAAGCAGGCACAGGCGGTACTCAAAAACTCCGGTTACGAGGAGATTTCGCTGTCCTCGCTGTCTACCAGTGACTACGGCGAGCTGTCCGGTCTGACTGAGTGCATGCTCGACTACTGTGAACCGCGCCACATCAGCCTGTCACTGCCGTCGCTTCGTGCAGACAGCTTTTCTGCTGAGCTGATGGAGCGTGTGCAGAAGACGCGCAAGAGCGGTCTGACCTTCGCGTGCGAGGCCGGTACGCAGCGCCTGCGTGACGTTATCAACAAGAATATCCGTGAGGAGGACGTGCTCCATGCCTGCGAAATTGCATTCCAGGGCGGCTGGAACAACGTCAAGCTGTACTTTATGATGGGTCTGCCGACCGAGACCTACGAAGATCTGGACGGCATTTCCGATATCTGCAAAAAAGTCGCTTACTGCTGGCGCGAGAACACGCCCAACCGTGCACGCGGCGTGCGTATCACGGCATCGGCTTCGTGCTTTGTGCCCAAGCCGCAAACACCGTTCCAGTGGGACGCGCAGGATACGCTCGAGCAGTTCCGCGAAAAGCAGGCACACCTGAAAGTGGTCATGAAGACCAAGAATGTCACCTACAACTGGCATGACGCCGAGACCTCGGTGCTCGAGGGCGTTATCGCCCGCGGTGACCGCCGTCAGGGTAAGGCGATCCTGCTGGCCTGGCAGCGCGGCTGCAAAATGGACGGCTGGGATCAGTGCTTCGACTTCGACAAGTGGATGCAGGCGTTCCGCGACTGCGGACTGGATCCCGCATTCTACGCATCCCGTCAGCGTCCGATGGACGAGGTATTCCCATGGGATCACATCGGCTGCGGCACACGCAAGGAGCATCTCAAGCGTGAGTGGGAGCGTTCCCGCGAAGCGGCTATCACGCCGGACTGCATGCACCAGTGTGCCGGCTGCGGCGCAAGTGCACTGCTGAAGGGAGGCAAGTGCCATGTTTAAGGCTCGAATGAAGTTTGCAAAAGAGGGAAGAGCAAAGTATATCTCCCACCTCGATCTGATGCACGCCATGCAGCGCTCGATGGCACGCTGTCAGATGCCGCTGTGGTTTACCGAGGGTTTCAACCAGCACGCCTATGTTTCAGTAGCGCTGCCGCTTTCGACGGGCTACTCCGGCGAGTGTGAATTCCTGGATTTCAACATCACCGCGGAATCCGTTCCGGAAAACGCCGTGGAAGCGCTCAACGACGTATTTCCCGAAGGCCTGCGCGCCATCGAGATTTACCCGCAGGCGGACGGCGGCATGAAGGTCGGTTCGATCGAATGGTCGCAGTACCGCATTACCTGGGGCTTTGAAGACGGCACGCCCAAGGGCTTTGCAGACGATGTACGCGATCTGTTCCGCCGTCCGGTGGTCGAGATCGTTAAGCGCTCCAAGCGAGGCGAAAAGGTCGTCAACATGCGGGAGCTGATGCGCGACCTGACCGTCACCGATGGTCCCGACGAGGTGACCGCTGTTGTCACCACCGCTGCCGGCAACAATAACATGAGTCCGGAATACCTGACCCGTGCCATCCGGCAGTATCTGCCGCAGTACGAGATTCCGTTCAGCGCGTACCACCGCATGAACGTATTTACCGCTGACGGCACTCCATTCCGATAAAAAGGAGAGTTTCATGGCAACCCAGAATGTTTCCGAAGAACAGCTGCAGTCGCAGTTTACCTATATTGACGCGGTCGCTCGTCTGGTAGGCGACAAGCGTCCCAAAGCCTATACGCACACGTTCGGCTGCCAGCAGAACGAGGCGGACACCGAGCGTATCCGCGGCATGCTGTCCGAAATGGGCTACGAAATGACCGATACGCCGGATGAGGCGGATTTTATCCTGTTCAACACCTGTGCCGTGCGTGAGCACGCCGAGGATCGCGCATTCGGCAACGTCGGCGCACTCCGTCATCTGAAAAAGGAGCGTCCGGGCATTGTTATCGCAATGTGCGGCTGCATGGCCCAGCAGGAAAAGAACGTTGAGAAGATCAAGAAAAGCTATCCGCAGGTCAATCTCCTGTTCGGCACGCATGCGCTGTGGCGATTTCCGTCGCTGCTGTACCGTGTGCTGACCGAGAAAAAGCGCGTGTTTGACATCGGCGGTGAGGACGATATCGCTGAAGGCCTGCCGGTGCTGCGTGCCAAGGGCGCAAAGGCGTGGCTGTCCATCATGTACGGCTGCAATAACTTCTGCACCTACTGCATCGTGCCGTATGTGCGCGGCAGAGAGCGCAGCCGCCGTCCCGAGGAGATCGAGAAGGAACTGCGTGAGCTGGTCGATGCCGGTTACAAGGAGATCACGCTGCTCGGTCAGAACGTCAACTCCTACGGCAAGGATCTCGGCATTGATGTGGATTTTGCCGATCTTCTGCGTCGTCTGAATGCCGTGCCCGGCGATTTCTGGCTGCGATTTATGACCAGCCACCCGAAAGACGCATCTCCCAAGCTGTTTTCTGCTATGGCAGAGTGCGATAAGGTTGCAAAGCAGCTACACCTGCCGTTCCAGTCGGGCAGCGATGAGATTCTGCACCGTATGAACCGCCGCTACACGGCCGAACATTACAAGTCGCTGATTGCGGACGCACGGTCGAAAATGCCGGATATTACACTGTCAAGCGATATTATCGTCGGTTTCCCGGGTGAAACCGATGACAATTTCGAGGATACCTTGAAGCTGGTGCAGGACACCCGCTTTGACCTGCTGTTTACGTTCCTGTATTCGCCGCGCAGCGGCACTCCGGCGGCCTCTTACGAGGATAACGCTACGCCGCAGGACAAGCAGCGCCGCTTCGAGCGACTGCTCAAGGCACAGGATGAAATCGTCGCCGAAAAGCAGGCGGCCTATCAGGGCAAAAAGCTGCGTCTGCTCGTAGACGGCCATGCCAAGGGACCGGAGTATCCGTTTACCGCCCGTACCGAGGGCAATCTGCTCGTCTGCGTACGCGGCGATGATATCAAAATCGGTGAATTCATCGAGGCAGAGATCGAGAAAACCTCGCTTCGCTGTCTGTTTGCACACAAATTATAAGAAAGAGGTAAGAACATGGCTGAACTAACGCCCATGATGCAGCAGTATTTCGAGATCAAAAATAAAAACAAAGATTACATTCTGTTTTACCGTCTGGGCGATTTTTACGAAATGTTCTTTGACGATGCCAAGCTGGTCTCCCGCGAACTGGAACTGACGCTGACCGGCCGCGACTGCGGTCAGGGAGAGCGTGCGCCGATGTGCGGCGTGCCGTATCACAGTGCAGAGGGCTACATTGCCAAGCTGGTGCAGAAGGGTTACAAAATTGCCATCTGTGAGCAGATGGAGGATCCGAAAAAGGCGAAAGGTCTGGTAAAGCGCGAGATCATCCGCCGCGTAACGCCGGGTACAGTCGTGGAAGCGTCCATGCTGGACGAAAACCGCAACAACTTCCTCGGCTGCGTGTACGCGGCAGGCGGCTCGATCGGCGTATGCTTTGCAGATATCACGACCGGTGCGGTATACGCGACCGGCTCGGACAACTGGAACGATATCGCGAGTGAGTTCGGCCGCTTTGCGCCGCGTGAGGTATTGGTCGGCGGCGGAGCCATTTCGGCAGACAGCCTTCAGTCCTTCCTAAAGGAACGCCTGGAAGCGCTCATCGAGCCGATGCCTGAGGAATGCTTTGAGGCACAGCGCAGCGCGGAACGCATTCAGGAGCACTTCAAGGTGCAGGATTTTGACGCAGCCGGTCTGACCGACCTGCCGTGCACCGTGCAGTGCCTCGGCGGCCTGCTGGATTACCTCGAGCAGACGCAGAAGGCCAGTCTGGCCAGCCTGAATCAGCTGCAGGTATATCACCAGGGACAGTACATGGAACTTGACCTGATTGCACGCCGCAATCTTGAGCTGTGCGAGACCATGCGCACCAAGGAAAAGAAGGGCACGCTCCTGTGGGTGCTCGACCACACGCGCACGGCAATGGGCTCGCGCCTGATTCGCCAGTGGATCGAAAAGCCGCTGTACAATCCGCTGCATATTGCACGCCGTCAGCAGGCGGTAGGCGCGTTGTGCGATGATGTGATCGCCCGTACGGCGCTGACCGATGCACTTAAGCGGGTATTCGATATGGAACGTCTGATCGGACGTGTGGCTTACGGTACGGCAAACTGCCGTGACCTGCGGGCACTGTCGTCCGCGATTGCGTGCCTGCCGGAAATCAAAACGCAGGCCGCTCTGTTCGGACAGGCCATGCTGCGTGATCTGACCGGCAAAATCGACCTGCTCGAGGACATTCGCGCACTGGTTGAGCAGGCCATCGTGGATGAGCCGCCGATCCTGCTGCGTGAAGGCGGCATGATCCGCAAGGGTTTCAACGAGGAGATTGACCGTCTGCGCGATCTCGCGTCCGGCGGCAAGGGCAAAATCGCAGAGATCGAGCAGGCAGAACGCGAACGTACCGGTATCAGCAAGCTGAAAATCGGCTACAACCGCGTGTTCGGCTATTATATCGAGGTCAGCCGCTCCAATGCGGAGGCGGTTCCGGAGAACTACATTCGCAAGCAGACACTGGCCAACAGCGAACGATATATCACCGAGGAGCTTAAGCAGCTGGAAAGCACCGTGCTCGGTGCACAGGAGCGCTTGACGGCTCTCGAGTACGAGGTATTCGTCTCCGTGCGCGACCAGATTGCCGCTGAGGTACATCGTGTACAGAAGACTGCACAGGCGATCGCAACGCTTGATGTTCTGTGCGCACTGGCTGATGTGGCGTGCGACAACAACTACGTCTGCCCGGTGGTCGATTTCTCCGATCGCATTGATATCAAGGACGGCCGCCATCCGGTAGTCGAGAAGATGCTGTCCGATAGCCTGTTCATTCCGAACGACACCCTGCTTGATAGTAAGGAAAATCGTGTGGCCATCATCACTGGCCCGAATATGGCAGGTAAGTCTACTTATATGCGTCAGGTGGCGCTTATCACCATCATGGCACAGATTGGCTCGTATGTGCCGGCCTCGTCCGCGCATATCGGCGTAGCGGACCGCGTGTTTACCCGTGTTGGTGCGTCGGATGATCTGGCAAGCGGTCAGTCCACCTTTATGGTGGAGATGAGTGAGGTCGCGGAGATTCTGCGGCACGCCACCAAGTCCAGCTTGATCATTCTGGATGAGATTGGCCGCGGCACCTCTACCTATGACGGCATGAGCATTGCCCGTGCGGTTGTGGAGTATGTCGCAGACAAGAAACGCATTGGTGCACGTGCGCTGTTTGCAACGCACTACCATGAGCTGACCGTACTCGAGGATTTGGTAAAGGGCGTTAAGAACTATAACATCGCGGTCAAGAAACACGGTGACGACATTACCTTCCTGCGTAAAATCGTACGCGGCGGCGCGGACGACAGCTACGGCATTGAAGTCGCAAAGCTGGCCGGTGTGCCGAATCCGGTCATCAAGCGGGCAAAGGCCGTGCTGGCGGATCTGGAATCCACGATGCCGAAAATCGAGCTGCATGCCGTAGCCGAAGAGCCGGAAGATGTTCCGCAGATCACGATGGATTCGCTCTCCGGCGATGCGGTAGCCGAGCGTCTGCGTGCGCTGCAGGTGGACACGATGACACCGATCGAAGCACTCAACGCACTGTATGAGCTGAAAAAGCTGGTTTAACCATCTATCAGGGCAAGAAAGACCAACCATGATTTGTTCCGGAAAGGAAAACAAAGAAAATGGCAGTAATTCATGAATTATCTCCGCACCTTGCGGACCTGATCGCGGCAGGAGAGGTCGTAGAGCGGCCGTCCTCTGTGACAAAGGAGCTGGTCGAGAATGCGATCGACGCAGGCTCTACCCGCATTACGGTGGAGATCGAAAACGGCGGCATTACTTATCTGCGCATTGCGGATAACGGCTGCGGCATGTCAGCAGAGGATGCACCGGTTGCCTTCCGCCGCCACGCGACGAGCAAGCTGCGCACCGAGGAAGATTTGAATGCCATCGGCACATTGGGCTTCCGCGGTGAAGCGCTGGCTGCGATTTCGTCGGTTACGCGCATTGACCTGTTCACGCGTCAAGCGGGTTCGATTGCAGGTCTGCACCTGCATCTCGAAGCCGGTGAGATTCAGACGCAGGAGGAAGCCGGCTGTCCGGAAGGCACAACGATCGTGGTGCGCGACCTGTTTTTCAATACACCGGCTCGTATGAAGTTTCTCAAGAAGGATTTCACCGAAGCGGGATACATTCTCGGCGTGGTACAGCATGCCGCGCTCTCCCATCCGGAAATCGCGTTCACGCTCATCCGTGACGGCAAGCAGGTATTCTCGTCGGACGGCAAGGGCAAGCTGATTGCGCCGGTGTTTGGCGTATTCGGCAAGGAAATGACCGCCAACATGATCGAAGTACCGATGACCGAGCGCAACGGCATGACCGTGCACGGCTACATTGTCAAGCCGCACGCCGGACGCGCCAACCGCTCGATGCAGCACTTTTTCGTCAACGGCCGCTATGTCAAGAGCCGTCTTATGCAGGCCGCGATGGAAGAAGCCTACCGCAATGCGATCATCACCGGCAAGTATCCGTCCGGTGCGATTTTTCTCGATCTGCCGCTTTCGGCGGTCGATGTCAATGTGCATCCGGCCAAGACCGAGGTCAAATTCTCGCAGGAGAAGCCGATTTTCGAAGCGGTGTACATCGCGTGCAAGAACGCGCTTGCGGCCAACGACAACATGCCGCATCTGGAGCACAAGGAGAAGGAACCGCCTGCCAAACCGCGTGAGGACAATCTGACGCACGAGCAGCAGCGGTTTGCGATTCCGAAGCCGATGGACACGAAGCCGTTTACGGCTCCGAGCGTCAAGCCGACACCGATTCCGGTTACACCGGTGAAGAACGACGAGGAAGCACCGGATTTAGAGGATTTTCTCGTGTCCATTCCGCCAAAGGCAGAGCGTCCGCGCAGTGCATCGAGTTATCTGTCTGCGCCGCGCATCCTGCAGGAAGAACCGCAGGAGCCGGTACGTCCGCGGATAGTGCAGCCGGTGGAACCGGCCGCTGAGCCGATGCCTGTCGTACATACGCCGGAACCGGAGCCGGAGGACGAGCCGATCGTCGTTGTACCGCCGGTCAACGCTCCAACCGGGGAGAAAACCGAGCAACCGCAGATGGTTCAGCCGCTGGACACCGGTGTCCGCGTGATCGGCGAATGCTTTCAGACGTACATCATCGCTGAGGATAAGGACGGTTTGATTCTCATCGACAAGCACGCCGCACACGAGCGCATTCTGTTCAACAAGCTGCGTGCGGAGACCGATATGCCGCAGCAGCAGCTTCTCACGCCCGTGATCGTAGAACTGACCGGCGAAGAAGCCGCCGCAGTGCAGTCGCAGATTGAGGACATTCGCCGTGCAGGCTTTGCGATCGACAGCTTCGGCGAAAACAGCTTTGCCGTGCGCAGCGTACCCGCTTATCTGGACAGCGGTGACGTGCAGAGCGTTATCAGCGAACTGGCCGAAAAGGCGATGAACAGCCGGGCCACTGTGCCGGATCGTCTGGATGACTTGATTCACACGGTAGCGTGCAAGGCGGCTATCAAGGCGGGCAAGCCGACCACGATGACCGAGCTGCAGGACCTGTGCGAGAGAGTGCTGAGCGATGATAACATGCGCTCTTGCCCGCATGGCAGACCGACGACTGTTCGTCTGACCAAATATGAGCTTGACAAGATGTTCAAGCGTGTAAATCAGTAAAAAGTGAGGAAGCAGCATGGAAAACCGTTTGATCTGCATTTGCGGACCGACTGCCAGCGGCAAAACCGCATTATCGGTTGCTCTGGCGCAACAACTGCATACCGAGATTATCTCTGCGGATTCCATGCAGCTTTACCGCGAGATGGATATCGGCACCGCAAAACCGGATATGGAGGAACGGCAGGGCGTACCGCACCATCTGTTTGATGTATGCGATCCCGGTGAGGCGTTCTCGGTAGCGCGGTATGTCGAACTGGCAGACGCGGCCGCACAGGATATTCTGTCGCGCGGCATGACGCCGATCGTTGTTGGCGGTACCGGACTGTACATGGACGCACTCATCGAGTGCAGCGTGTTCTCCGGCGACGAAACTGACCTGACTGTGCGCGAGAAATATCAGCGCATGGCAGCCGAACAGGGCAATCAGGCGGTGCATGACTGTCTGGCGAAGGTCGATCCGGAAGGAGCCGAACGCCTGCACCCGAACAATCTCAAACGTGTTATCCGTGCACTCGAGGTATATGAGCAGACCGGCATGACGATCGACGAGTTCAACCGCAAGAACAAGCGTCCGGAGCCGAAGTACAATGCTCTGAAAATCGGCGTGTGCCCGTCTGACCGCGAAATTCTGTATGACCGCATCAACCGCCGGGTAGACCTCATGCTGGAAAACGGTCTGCTCGAGGAGACCAAACGGCTGGTGGAACGCGGTCTGCTGGTCGGCACAGCTGCACAGGCCATTGGCTACAAAGAGCTGCTTGGCTATCTGAACGGCGAACAAACACTGGAAGAATGTGCCGAATTACTCAAGCGGCACAGCAGAAATTATGCAAAACGTCAGCTTACCTGGCTGAAAAGGGATGACAGCATCCACTGGATATATTATAATAAGGGAGAAGAACTTCCTTTCGTCTTACAGGGAACGACAAAATATCTCCAAAACCACGGTGTACAATGATACCATAA
The DNA here is from genome assembly GCA_963661675.1 of Bulleidia sp. Classification (GTDB taxonomy): domain Bacteria; phylum Bacillota; class Clostridia; order Oscillospirales; family Butyricicoccaceae; genus Agathobaculum. The sequence goes on along the minus strand of CAVLCS010000016.1, from coordinate 9,088 downwards.
ATTGTAATTTCAATTGGAGGAATCATTGTGCGAAACGAAATCAACTTACAGGACAGAATGCTCAGTGCAGTGCGTCAGCAGGCGCAGAACGTCACCGTATTTTTAACGAACGGGTTTCAGATGCGCGGTATCGTCCGCGGATTTGACAGCTTCGTTGTGATTTTGGAGAGCGACGGAAAACAGCAAATGATCTATAAGCACGCGATCTCTACCCTGATCCCGCAGCACAGAGTCGATCTTCATGCACCGAGAGGGGAGCGTGCGGAACAGTGAACATATTCGAGGTCTTTACATGGGACAACAGACAAAAAGCACAAAACCAAAGCCGCGCAAGCGGCGGAATGACGGCGGCAATCGCGTTGTATTCATTATTGCGGCTGTTCTGATGGTGATCTATCTGGGCGGCCGTCTTTCCAACGCGTTTTCGGCCGCACCGGAGACCACACCGGCGCTGCATGTCACCGTCAACGACAGCTTTACGAGCGACGGCTGGTTCTTCCGCGATGAAGAACCGATTGACAATGCCACCGGCAGTTCGGTCAAGCACATTGTATACAGCGGCGAGCGCGTGCAGCAGGATGCACCTCTGGCAATCATCTATTCCGATCAGGAATCCATGGATTTGAGTCGGCAGCTGGATCCGCTGGAGGAACGCATTGCGCTGCTCAATACGGCGCTGCAGTCCGCGTCGGACAGCTCCAACATTGCCAAGCTGGATCAGGTCATCACGCTGACCATCGAGCAGCTGGCAGAGCAGGTCAAGGAAGGCAGCGGCTCTTCGGTCGCTTCCACCGCAAGCTCGCTGCGCACGCTGTCACTTCGCCGAGAGGCAGGCAACGTGGATACCAATGAGGTATCTGCCGAACGTGACGCTCTGGTCGCCGAGCAATCTTCGCTGGAGAGCCAGCTTACCGGCCGAACAACCGAACTGAAAGCATCCTCGTCCGGCTATTTCTCCGAGGTAGTCGATGGATACGAAAGCATTCTCACGCCGTCCTCTTTGGAGGAAATGACCGTAGATCAGTTTGACGAGACGATTGCAAAGCAGCCGTCTACTGAGAACAGTGATGCGCTCGGCAAGATCGTCAAGGGCTTCAACTGGTATCTGGCAGCGAAAATTCCGGCCGAACAGGCAGAACGTCTGCAGGTGGGACAGGAACTGACCGTAAACTTTACGCAAGCATCGATGGAATCCAAGGTAACCGTGCACTCTGTCAATCATCAGGGCGACAGCGATACCGCTCTTCTAGTGATGGAAGGCACAGAGTTCAGCAGCGAGATGGTTTCCATGCGAGAGCAGCCGATCGAGATCATTGTAGCAACCTACACCGGACTCAAGGTGCCGAAGAGTGCCGTCCGCGTGCAGGAACAGACAGACAGCGACGGCAAGACCACACAGGTACCCGGCGTATTCATTCTGAGCGGCTCAATACAGAAATTCAAAATGATCAACGAGCTGTTTGAAGGAGACGATTATTACGTCGTCGAGCAGAGTGCGACCAACTCCGATATGCTGGTCGAGCGAGACCAGGTTATCGTTCAAGGTAAAAATCTGCAAAATAATATGGTGGTGAAGACATGACGGAGCAAGAAAAGAAAGAATTACAGGAACGCGTAAAATCCGTGATCGAGCGCGTAAACAATGCCGCTATGCAGGCAGGCCGCGATCCCAAGGAGATCACACTGGTGGCTGCAACCAAAATGAATGACGCCGAGCGCGTACAGGCAGCCATCGAGGCCGGCATCCGCGTGTGCGGTGAAAACCGTGTGCAGGAGCTGCAGGAGAAGTACGAGCAGAACGCCTACGACGGTGCAGACCTTCAGTTTATCGGCACGCTGCAGACCAATAAGGTCAAGTACTTGATCGGCAAGGTTTCACTGATCCAGTCGGTCGGCTCGGTCCATCTCGGCGAGGCTATCGCCAAGGAAGCCGAGAAACGCGGTGTTTGTCAGGATATTCTTCTGGAGGTAAATATCGGCAGAGAAGCTGCAAAAAGCGGTCTTCCGCCCGAAGAACTGCACGACGCGATCGTAAAATTGAGCGCAAAAAAGTCGCTTCATATCCGCGGACTGATGGCAATTCCTCCCGTTGCGGATGAAAAAACAAAAAATTCAAACTACTTTAACGAAATGCGTCAAGTATTTATTGACATTTTGACGAAAAAATACGATAATGTAGATATGGATTATTTGTCTATGGGAATGACGAATGATTTTGAAACGGCGATTGCGTGCGGAGCGAACATGGTTCGCGTGGGCACGGCGATCTTTGGCAAACGGCCGTATCAGATCGTTTCGCCTTAAAAGATAAGGAGGAACTTGGCATGGGTTCGATCAAAGGCTTTATTGATTGGGTAAAGGGCAGCGAGTTGGAGGACGACTACGAAGACGAGATGCCCCGTCAGAGAAACGAAGAACCTGCGATGGACGATGAGCCGTCGTCTTATAATAGAAGATCCTATGACAGTGCCGCAGTAGATACTGCACCGGCACGTCGTCACGACAGCAACAAGGTCGTAAATATCAACACCACAACGCAGCTGGCTGTTGTACTGGTCAAGCCGGATCGTTTTGAGGCTGCTGCAGAGATCGCAGACCACCTCAAGGACAAGCGTACGGTTGTCCTCAATCTGGAGCAGACTAATAAGGATATTGCCCGCCGTCTGGTGGACTTCCTCAGCGGTGTTGCATATGCAAACGAAGGCAAGATCAAGAAGGTTGCAAACAGCACTTATATTATCACGCCCTACAATGTTGACATTATGGGTGATTTGATTGACGAATTGGAAAACAGCGGCATGTATTTCTAAGATCGGATCGTGAGTAACATCGTGAACACCTTAGTGATATATTTTGTCGGCAGCTTATTGCGCATTCTGCAGTTTATGTTTTTTGCACGGGCGATCATGAGCTGGTTCGTACAGGGCAGCGGCTCCAAGATCTACGAGTTTCTGTGCCTTGTCACCGAGCCGGTCATCCAGCCTTTTCGCAGCCTGCTCGGCCGCGTGAGTGCGCTGCGGAATTGTCCGTTTGATGTTGCGTTTATGCTGGCATTTTTTGTTCTGATCGTTTTGGAACAAATGGTATATATGCTTTAAGCCTGCCGGACGAACGGCGCAGATTTTGGTCGGGCGCAGCCCGACCATTTTTCCGTGTCAGTACGGCAAATGATATAAAGACGGAGGAAAAAACATATGACGGTGCAGGAAATACAGGAAATCGGCTTTGAAAAAGCGGTTTTCGGCGGCTACGACATGAAGTCTGTCGATACCTTTCTCGAGCGCGTTGCAGAGGAATTTGCAGCGATGCAGAAGGAAAATGCCGCTATGAAGGCAAAAATGAAGGTACTGGTCGATAAGATCGAGGAGTACCGCGGTGTAGAAGACGGAATGCGCCGTACCCTGATGACCGCACAGTCGATTGCACAGGAGACAATCGACAAGGCGAAGAAGGAAGCGGAGGAGATCGTTGCTTCTGCGAAGGACGAAACCGCAAACAAGGTGAAGGACACGCAGGCGGAGATCGACACCGAGGAGCAGAAGCTGGAAGCTGCCCGCAAGAACACCGCTGAGTTTATCGCTCATGTGGCAAAGCTGTACCAGTCGCAGGCAAGAGCGCTGGCAGAGCTGGCCAAGGGCGAGAACCTTGCTCCGGTACAGCCGGCTGAGGCTGCAAAGAGCACGGATACGCCTGAAAAGGGCGATGCACCGGTGGAAGATGCAACGCGTAAATTCGACTTCGGCGAACTGCAGTTCGGCACTGATTACGACCCGAAGGACGTTAAGTAAAATAAGCGAAAGGACTGAATACTGCACAATGCAGCAGGATTACAACAATACGATCAATTTGCCCAAGACTGAATTCCCGATGCGTGCCGGTCTGCCGAAGCGTGAACCGGGTTTTCTGGAAAACTGGGAACAGAACGACCTCTACCATGAACTGATGAAGAAGAACGAGGGCAAGCCGCTTTTCGTTCTGCACGACGGCCCTCCGTATGCAAACGGCAACCTGCATATGGGTCATGCGCTCAATAAGATCCTCAAGGATTTCATTCTGCGTTCGCGCAACATGATGGGCTATCAGGCACCGTATATCCCAGGCTGGGATACTCACGGTCTGCCGATCGAGCGTCAGGCCATCAAGGCGTACGGCATGGACCGTAGCAAGGTTTCCACCGCAGAGTTCCGCTCCAAGTGTGAGGAGTTTGCACACGATCATGTCAACACCCAGCGTACCCAGTTCAAGCGTCTGGGCGTTATCGGCGACTGGGATCGTCCGTACATGACCCTGACCCACGACTACGAGGCTGCTCAGATCGAGATCTTCGGCGAGATGGCTAAGAAGGGTTACATCTACAAGGGTCAGAAGCCGGTTTACTGGTGCCCGCATGACGAGACCGCACTGGCTGAGGCTGAGATCGAGTACAAGGACGTTCCGTGTAAGTCTATCTTCGTAAAGTTCGCTGTAACCGACGACAAGGGTGTTATCACCAAGCTGCTCGGCACCACGGAGAACGTATACTTTGTAATTTGGACCACCACCACCTGGACCATTCCGGGCAACCTTGCAATTTCGCTGAACCCGAACTTCGAGTACGATTTCGTCAAGGTCCCGAACGGTGAGATTTACGTTCTGGCTAAGGAGCTGGTCGCTTCTGTTATGAAGACTGCCGGCATCGACAGCTGGGAAGTTCTCGCAACCGTCCTCGGCTCTGATCTGGAACTGATCAAGACCAAGCACCCGCTGTTTGACCGTGATTCTCTGGTTATTGTCGGCGACCATGTAACGCTTGATGCCGGTACCGGCTGTGTTCATACCGCTCCGGGCTTCGGTGCTGACGACTTTATTGTTTGCCAGAAGTACAATATCCCGATCATCGTTCCGGTTGACGGCAAGGGCCGCCACACTGCCGAATCCGGCAAGTACGAGGGCATGTTCGTTGACGATTCCAACGAAGTTATCCTCAAGGATCTGGACGATTGCGGCGCACTCCTCGCAACCGAGGACATCGTGCACAGCTATCCGCACTGCTGGCGTTGCAAGAACCCGATCATCTTCCGTACCACCGAGCAGTGGTTCTGCTCTGTTGACGCACTCAAGGATGATGCTGTCAAGGCTTGTGAGGACATCAAGTGGATTCCCGGCTGGGGTCAGGAGCGCATGACCTCCATGATTCGTGAGCGTTCCGACTGGTGTATTTCCCGTCAGCGTGTCTGGGGTGTTCCGATTCCGATCTTCACCTGCAAGAAGTGCGGCAAGCCGCTGGTTAACGAGCAGACCATCAAGACGGTTGCTGATCTGTTCCGTGAAAAGGGCTCCAACGCTTGGTTTGACATGACTGCGGCTGAGATTCTGCCGGCAGGCACCAAGTGCGAGTGCGGCTGCGACGAGTTCGACAAGGAAACCGATACCATGGACGTATGGTTCGACTCCGGTTCGTCCTGGCGTGCTGTTATCGAGAACCGTGAAGGTCAGAAGACCCCGGTTGACGTATATCTGGAAGGCAACGACCAGTACCGCGGCTGGTTCCAGTCCTCGATGCTGACCTCTATCGCTACCCAGGGCAAGGCTCCGTACAAGACGGTCATCACCCACGGCATGATCGTTGACGAGGAGCGTCAGAAGATGTCCAAGTCTCTGGGCAACGGTATTGCTCCGGAGGATATCCTCAAGCAGTACGGCGCTGACGTAATGCGTCTGTGGGTTGCTTCTTCTGACTACCGTCAGGATATGCGTATTTCCAAGGACATGCTCAAGCACCTGTCCCAGAACTACCTCAAGATCCGCAACACGGCTCGTTATATTTTGGGCAACCTGTTTGACTTTGATCCCAAGACCAACGCTGTTGCATATGCAGATATGCCGGAGCTGGACAAGTGGGCGCTGATGAAGCTGAACGATCTGACCGCAAAGGTTCGTGAGGGTTACGACAGTTACGAGTTCCACACCGTATTCCATGCAATCCACAACTTCTGCGTTGTTGATATGTCCAACTTCTACCTCGATGTGATCAAGGATCGTCTGTACTGCGATGAGACTGATGGCCTGAGCCGCCGCTCCGCACAGACTACGATCTACCGCATCCTGAGTGCGCTGGTTCGCATGCTGTCTCCGATCCTGTGCTTCACCGCAGACGAGATTTGGCAGGCTATGCCGCACGCTGCCGAGGATGATCCTCGCAATGTTGCATACAACGAGATGCCGCAGGTTGACGAGGCTCTGTCCTTCAGCGATGAGGAGCGTGCTAAGTGGGACAAGCTGACTGCATTCCGCGACGACGTAAACAAGGCACTGGAAGGTGCGCGTACCGCTAAGACCATCGGCAAGCCGCTGGAAGCATGCGTTACTGTTTACGCTGACGCTGAGCAGGCTGCATTCCTGAACGGCTGCGGTCAGGATCTGGCTGATCTGTGCATCGTTTCCGAGCTGGACGTTGTTGCCGGTGACGGTGAAGGCGCTGCAAGCGAGAACCTGCCGGGTCTGAAGATTGCTGTTGCCCGCGCAGCAGGCGAGAAGTGCCTGCGCTGCTGGAAGCAGGCTGAGACCGTTGGTTCCGATGCAAAGCATCCGGGTCTGTGTGCTCGCTGTGCCAAGGTTGTAGGCTAAAAGAAGAATCCAAGGGGGAGCAGAGCAATCTCTGTTCCTCCTTTTTGTTTTGGAGGTAGAAAATGCCGATTTATATTTGTGCAATTTTGCTGATGATCGCGGCAGATCAGGCAGTAAAATACTGGGCGTTTACGTCGCTGCAGGCACAGCAGACCATTCCGCTGATCGACGGCGTGTTCCACTTGACCTATATCGAGAACCGCGGTGCGGCATTCAGTCTGTTTGAGCAGTTTGACTCGCGCTGGATTTTTGTGGTGCTGGCTGTCGTGATCACAGTCGCGATTTTCATCGCAATCTATACGAACATGCTGCAAACGAAAATGGGTTGTTGGTCGCTGATTCTGGTAGCAGCAGGTGCACTCGGCAATGCCATCGATCGCGTGATCCGCGGCTTTGTTGTCGATATGTTTGATTTTCGACTGATTCATTTTCCGGTATTTAATGTTGCGGATATTCTCATTTGTGTGGGCGGTGTGCTGTTTGTACTGTACTTTATGTTTCAGCACAAAGAGACGAGCGAAGAGGAGAAGTAACCATGAGTGAATTACAATTTACGGTTTCGGCAGAGCAGTCCGGCAAGCGCATTGACAGCTGGCTGGCCGAGCAGATCGAAGGTTTGACGCGTTCTGCGGCACAGAATCTGCTGTCCGAGCAGGCAGTAAGCTGCAATGGTCAGCCGCTCAAGAAGAACTATAAACTGGTCGGCGGTGAGACGATTATTGTACAGATGCCGGAACTGAGGGAAGTTGATCTCAAGCCGGAAAATATCCCACTGGATATCGTTTATGAGGATGCGGATATGGTGGTGGTCAACAAGCCGCGCGGCATGGTCGTGCATCCTGCGGCCGGCAACTGGGACGGCACACTGGTCAACGCACTGATGTACCACTGCGGTGACAGCCTGTCCGGCATCAACGGCGAGCACCGTCCAGGCATTGTGCACCGCATTGATAAGGACACCAGCGGTCTGCTCGTCGTGGCAAAAAATGACACCGCACATCAGAGTCTTGCGGCTCAGATTGCGGCGCATACGGCGTATCGCGGCTATGAAGCGATCGTGGTTGGTTCGGTCAAGGTCGAAACGGGAACGGTTGACAAGCCGATTGCCCGTCACAAGACCGATCGAAAGAAAATGGCGATTGTCGAAGGCGGCCGTGAAGCAATCACGCATTATACGGTCATCAAGCGTTACAACGGCTACACGCATATGGCATTTCAGCTTGAGACCGGACGTACACACCAGATTCGCGTGCATATGGCATCGATTGGGCATCCAATCATCGGTGATCCGGTATATGGTCTGAAAAAAGACCGTTTTTCCAATATCGGCGGTCAATGCCTGCATGCAGCGAAGCTGACGCTTACGCACCCGAAAACAGGGGAGCGGATGGAGTTTTCGGCTCCGCTTCCGCAGTATTTCACCGAGGTTCTTGATAAATTGGAGCGAATGCAATGAAAAAGTTCGAGGGAATGCTGCTGGCCTGCGATATGGATGGCACACTGCTTGACGATTCCAAGCAGATTCCGGCAGCAAATTTACGCGCATTACAATATTTTACGGAACAGGGAGGACGGCTGTCGCTTGCGACCGGTCGTTCTCCTCATGCTATCAGCACGTATACGGCGCAGTTGCCGGTCAATGCACCGTATAGCGTGATGAACGGCTCACTAATCTGCGATGAGAATCGCCGGATTCTGTATTGCGCCGGTATGCCGAAGCAGGCGAAGCAAATGATTGAGCATATATTGTTAAATAATTCACAATTCGGTTGCGAGATTTTTACAGCAAAAACGGTGTTGATTCGTCAAATGAGCTCGCATACGCTGCATCATATGCAAAAACTGCATTTGGATTATCAGATGCTGTCTTATGCACAGTTTGCAGAAAGTTCAACGGATAACTGGTGTACGATCAATTTTACCGGCGAACCGGAACCGATTGCTGCGCTGACGCAGGATTTGCCGATTCGGTATCCGAGCGTGTTCGATGTAACATCCAGTATGCCGACGTTCTGCGAGATCACGGCCGCTGGCGTGAATAAAGGTTCGGCACTGCAGTACATTGCGGAATATCTGCCGGATGTTGAGCGTGTGTTTGCTATTGGCGACAGTTTTAATGATGAATCCATGCTGCGTGAAGCGCAGATTTCGTTTGCACCGGCAAATGCAGAGCTGAATGTGCTGCAAAACGTGGATGTGACGGTAAGTTCTAATAATGATCATGCTGTGGCGGATGTGGTGGAATATTTAGAGGGGATACTGTGAAATCAGCTAATAAGAAAGAATAAAATCTAATTATACAAAATAAAGATTTTGTATAATTATAGATGTTTAATAAAGAGTTTTACTCGTACATCAAACTTTATTCTGTATGGTTGATTGCATAATGAAGTTGGACACCTAAAAAATCCATAGTGATTTTCCAAACATGGTAGAATGAAGTTTGCACACAACATCTGCCAAGGGAGGGCAATCACTATGG
>CAVLCS010000015.1:0-33499 GCA_963661675.1 Bulleidia sp. | reverse complement strand
CGCTCTCGCTGACCTCCACCGTGCCCTCGGCGGTCTGGTCGCCCAGTGTCGCCTTGATTGCCCATGTTCCGGCCTTGCCGACCGTAAAAACAGCCGTTCCGGTGCTGGTCTTAGTCAGCACAGTGCCGCCGAGCGTGGCCGTAACCGTTGAACCGCTATCTACGGTTACGGTAATCGTGGACTGGAATTTTTCCAGCGTCACAGCAAGCGCCGTGTAGTAGTCTTTGGTCGTAACCTCGGTGGCGTACGTCGTGCCGGACAGCGCTGCACTCAGCGTGTAGGTCGTGTTGATGCCGAGCACGCTCACCGTGGCCGTCAGGTCGCTGTCCACCGTGCCGGTGTAGGTCTCACTGCCGCCCTTGAGCGTCCACGCCTGTCCGACAAAATCGCTTGCAAACGTCAGTGTAATCCGGCTGCCGCCGGATGCAGGTGCGTCTACCTCCCCGACGGTGTTATCCGCCGTAAAACCGACGTACTTGCCCTTTTGACCGGTGATTTTGTCCTGCTTCTCGGCAAACTGCGCGAAATGTGCGCTTGTGCTGCTGTTGTGCGTTGACACCTCGTTCGAGGCTGTGCCGGATGGGTCGGCGCCAACATCGCTGGCGCCCAGAGCGTCTACTCTCTTCTCAACCTCTGCTGCTGCTCCGGCTTTTTCAGCACCGAGGTCAGCAGCAGTCAGACTACCGTCTTTGACAACCTTTTTGACCTCGTCGGCAAGTTCTGCCGTTTTGACGCGCTCATTGACCGCATCGTCCAACTTGTCCCAGTTGTCGTTAAGCGCCTGCTCGACGTTAAACGTGTTTGCGCCGTCCGTCGCAGGATCATACTTAAACAGTTCCAGATTTTTGGTTTTTGTACTCAATATATCACTCCTCAGAAGGCAAAATCGCCGATGCGGTGCGCTTGCAGCTCGTCGAGCGTCATGGCGGACACCTCGCGGACCAGCAGCCAGCGCCACAGGTACTGCACGGCAAGGTGGCACGGAATGGTGCACTCAATGGCATCCTGCAAGGCCGTCAGCGCTGCCGCGTCCGGCATGCCGTATGCGCCGACAAACGTCAGCACGATCACGCCCTCGGCAAAGCCGACGCTGATTTCGCCGTTGCGCCAAGAGTCGCACACGCTCTGGATGCGTTCCACATCGCACTTGCCGGCACCGCGCCAACGTGCGATTAAAGCTGTGCGGCGCTCCTCGAGTGTGCCGGTTGACGGCAGGTTGGCCGCTCGCTCCTCGGTCTCCAGCAGCCATGTCATGCTGTCCGGATAGAGCTGCGCTGCCGCGTCCAGCATGGCCGCTCGCTGCTTGTCGTCGAGCGACTGGATCGCGCCGAGCAGGTCGCGCACCCACTTGTCTCGCCGATACGCCGTCGGCAGACTGCGCAGCATATCATCAAACTCAGGCACAGGTGATCGCCACCTCTCCGAGCACCGGACACTCACGCTCACCGACCGCGATATTCGCCGTGCCGCCGCCGACCGTCAGGCCCTCAAAGTCCACGACGCCATCGGCGGACAAGATAGCCGCCGCAATTTGTCCGTAGCTGACATAACTCTGTGCAAACACCGTGCTTGCAAGGTAGTCCGTAACTGCTGACTTAATGGCAGCAGTTACGCTCTCCTCGTCTGCGGTGTCCAATTTGGACACCTTGCAGGCCACGGCGATTTTCTTCGCGGTCGCGGCACTCACAAAGCACTGGGCGCCGATCGGGGCCTGACCTCGGCCTGCACCCTCGCTTTCCGGGTCGATGTACTCCTGCACAGCCTTGACCAGTGACGCATCAGCAGGCTGACCGGCGTTGTCCGCGATCACAACATCGACCGTATACGCGCCCTGGGCACGCGGGAACACCTTGACGTGTCCAACGCCGGATACCTCAAGCGCCCACTGTTGATAGTGGTACACGTTTCCGCTCGTCGCAGGAGTACGCAGCCGCAGCAGATACCGTGCATAATACTCGGTATCGCCTTCCTCAGCGTAGCCGCCGGTCAGCGGCTCAGCATTGTCGCACGAGGCAATGCCCTGGATGGTCACCGGCATCTGCGTCACGCTGTGCGCGGGCAGATTGCCAGCCGTGCCGTCCACCGTGCACGTCACAGGCACCGTTCCCTCGCCCTCAATAACGACGGTCTCGGACGCGGCAAACTGCACACCGCCGACCGACTCAAACAGCGTGCCGGTCTCCACTGTGCCACTGCCGGTGACGGTCAATGTGCCGTGCGCAAACGTCGATGCCTTGCGCTCAAGGCCGGAACGCGGATAAATGTAGCGGTCAAGGTCGTCGCCGCTCAGATTTTCCGGGTCAAGCTGCTGCTTGGCCTCGTCGATGGTCGTGTCCGTACCTTCCATGCGGAGCGACACTGCCGCCAGTAGGTCGTAGGTCGGGAAACCGATTGTCTTTTGGTAGCTGTCCGGCATTGTGTCGAGCAGCTCGTCTAAAATGTCACTCGCTGACATACGCCGTCACCTCCTCACTCTCTCCTGTATGCAAGGTGACGGTAAAGGCCACCTGTACACCTCTGTTGACGCGCGTAAAGGCAAAATCGCTCACCAGACGGATGGCAGGACAGAATTTGACCGTCTCACGCACGTTGCGCTCGATTTCGGCATAGACAAAGCCTTCCGGCACTCTGCGGTCAAAACTGACCGCTGCAATGCCCGGTTGGGTCGTACCGCTCGTCCGGTAGATCGGGATTGCACCCGGCTTCTGGCGGAGCATCAGCTCGAGCCATTGTTTGACCGCCTCAATGCCGTGTCTTTCGACCAGTGCGCCATCAATCAGTTGGAAACTTCCTGACCGGCCGTCCGAGTGAAATACAAACGCCGGAGAGCGCCCGATGCTCTCCGCGACCTGTGTGGGCAGCTCCTCCGAAATGACTGGAAACACATCGGCCATAGCCGTCACCTCCTAAACTCACATGTGCCAATCCGCAGCCGCCACGCTGTCCGCCAGCGTCGGTGCAGGCGTCAGCATAGCCGTCGCAAACGCGATGATCCACGCCACCGTGATATCAATGCGTCCGCGGCTCCGCTTTTTGGTTGGCTTGATATTTTCGTTATCATCCGACACGCACCGCAGATTCAGAAAGCACTGCCGCGCCGCCGTGTTGTGTACGTGCAGCATCTCATGCGCTCGGATGAGCCGCTCCAGTTCCTTCATGGGCGGCGAAATTGACCGGATACCCTGCGGTATCTCGACAACCTCAGTCACCGTGCCGGCAAGCCGCTCGCGGATGTGCTGCATGACGGTCGCGCCCAGGTACGGGTCAAAGCCGACCATGCGCAGATCGTAATCCTGTGCAGCCTGCACCACAGCGTCGGCCACGGCCGCAAAGTCGATGATATCGCCCTCACAGTCGTGCAGAAATCCTGCCCGAATCCAGTCGCGGTACGGCACATGATCCGCACGCTCGCGGGCCTCAATGCCGTCAAGCGGCATCCATCCGGTCGGCAGAGCCACCCACTTGTCCAGACCTTCCTGCGGCGGAAACACCAGCACAAAGGCGGTCAAGTCGGTGCTCTTGGAGAGGTCAACGCCGCCGTAGCACGTCTTGCCACGCAGCAGCTGCACCGCCTCCCGCCAGTCCCGGCAGTCCGGCGGATTCCACTGTGTCTTGTCGTAGATGGTTATTGGTATCCATCCGACGGTCGCCGTGGCGATCCACTGGTTGAGACGTAGCCAACGGAACAGTCGTTCAGCGGCTTCGCTCTTCTTGGCGTCCTTGGCCTGGGCGCGGATGGTGGACAGCTTGAGCGTCTTGCCGAGCGACGGATTGCACCGCCGCCACAGGTCCTCGTCGTAGATGTTGAGGTCCTTCAGCTCGTCCTCATCCTCGATTAGGCCAAGGCCGTAGATGATCGGCAGCCACCGAGGATCGTCGTAGGCTTTCTCGTCCCGAGCGCCGCGTCTCCACCGATAGATGGCGAGCGCCTTCTCATGCACTTCCCAGCCGATGGATTTTCGGTCCGGGTCATCACCGGCGGTCGTCAGCACGATCCACACCGGCTGGCGGCGTGCGTCGCCGGCGCCGAACGTCATAACGTCCCACAGGTCGCGGTTCGGCTGCGCGTGCAGCTCGTCAAAGATGACACAACTCGGCTTGTAGCCGTGCTTGCTGTACGCCTCGCTCGACAAAACCTTGAGTTTTGAGCCGCTCACCTCGTCGTAGATGGTCTTGGTGCTGTCCACGATGCGGCTGCGCTTTTTGAGCGCCGGACTTTGCTCGACCATGTACTTGGCCGCTGCAAAGACGATGCCCGCATTGTCGCGGTCAGCTGCTACAACGTACACCTCACCGTTGATTTCACCGTCGGCGTACAGGTGGTACACACCCAGACCGGCGGCAATCTCCGACTTGCCGTTTTTCTTGGCGATTTCAAGGTACAGGTATTGGTATCGCCGCAGGTAATTCCCTGCCGGGTCATCCTCATCCTGCGTAAGCGTCCCGTAAAACTCGGTGATCATGTCGCGCTGCCAGTCCATCAGGCGCAGCGGCACGCCACTCGAGCACGTCAAACACTCCAGAAAATCGCAGACAAACTGCGCCTGCTCCTCATCGAACATCCGCTGCACCTCCCTTAGTTGATATGCGTGTTTACAGACTGTCCAGCACAAGCAGCTGTGCGCCGTGCAGCAGCGCTGCCGCCTGCATGCCGACCGTCCATGTCCTACTGCGAGCCGTAGCCGTCAGGATCAGGCCGGTGTCGCTGTCAAACTTAAATTCCTTATTCGCGATAGCAAAGATCAACTTAGGCGTTACCTGCACGACCTCGGCTCTGTACCACGGCTGCGGCTTGCGGTTGACCTCGGCACGGCTTGTGCCCCGGATGGCCTGTGCTAATGCCGTATCCCATGCCATAGGCACGCACTCCTTTCCACATCTTGCACAGGGTTATCCCCAGGTGCACTATATTTTGTGTTACCACGGCACACAGAAACCGGAGATCTCTGCGTAGCTGCGCGTTACGCGCTTGACCGAGTTGCTGTAATTGCCCTCGATCGTCACGCAGGACGACGCTCCGGCCGACACCACGATGCCGATATGGCTGTCGCCCTGGATCATCAGGTCGCCCGCCTTTGGCTTGTAGCCGCTCGATACCGACTTGTACTTGCCGCGCTTTTGGAAATAGCTGCCCATATCGCCGACATAGCCGTAGTTGGTCGGGATAGGCGCGTTGCTCTTGGCGGCACACCAGCAGACAAAGTACACGCACCAGGCAACGCCGTTGTGGCCCGCCCACTGTCCGTACTTGTTGATGTTCTTGCCGGTCTCCTTGTAGCCGACCTCGCCCTCGGCAATCTGTACAAACGCGGCCGCACTGCCCGAGCCGCCGGCTCCGCCAATAATCGCGGAGCCGTTCTTGCGGCCCCAACGGTTGCATTCGGCGTTGCTCGACATGAGCAGGTCGAAATGGTACACGCCATTCTCGATCTGGATAGCGCCGCCGCGGTCGTTGACCGTGTAGGTTACGCCGTCCAGGCTCGTGCCGGTGTCCTGCACCGTGATCTTGGTGCCAAACGGCACGGACGGCGGTGCGGCACAGGTGCGCTTGCTCGGGTCGAGCCGGTTACCCTGTGCGTCCAGATAGCCGCCTTCCAGGGCATTGTTGGCCGGATAGTAAGCCGTAAACAATGCCTTGACGATGGTGCCGCCGCTGCTGCTTCCGCTGTCGCTGTCGCCGGACAGATCGGGCAGACCAAACACCTGTACCTTGTCCGTGCTGGCGGCCTTGATGGACGCAGCGTCGGTCTTGCCCTGGGCGGCAGCTCTCACCTGCTCCAGTGCGGTGATTTCGAGCGCCATAGTGTGCCCGGCTTCGCCGTATTTGTGCGTCACACGGGTAATGCGGTAGTTGCCGCGGATGCCAAACGCCGGAGAGTTAAATCGCAGTACGACACCGCTTTTGACCTCATCACATCCCCAAATCTCGGAGATAGCGCGTGTCTGACCTACCTTGTCAGCGTTTTTGAGCAGATTTTTCACCATCTGACCGAGTTGAGCCGTGCCCGGGTTCTCGGTCACGGTCTCGATATGCTGCATAAAGCCGTAGCGTTTGATAGACGCCGCGTTGCTGGCCTGCGCACCGATATACGCCTTGCCATCGTTCTCAGCGGCGATAACTACGGCGTTGTAGGTATCCTCGATGCTGTCCTCGCCGCTCACCTGGCCAAGCGCCCAGGTGATATCAAACGCGGCAATGTTAGCCGCCGGCTTATGGTACGCCTTGATGGGTGCCGTCGGCAGCTCCTCGACCTGTAAACCACTGTCGTCTATGCGGTGGCGGTACTCCTTGCCGGTCGCGGCTGTGCAGGTGTCCAGCACGTCACCGATAATGTCGGACGGCGTGCTGCCGGTCCACAGCTGCGTGATCTTGGTCGGCAGGCTGCACACCTTGCCGACTGTCACGCCGGCCTTGGCGCACGCCTTGCGGATGACCTGATCGGCGGCAAGGTTGTTGACCTGTAAGACGATCTCGCTCTTGTTGAGGTACCAGCCGCGGTCGTAGGCGGTGACAGCGCCGTCCAGCGTCACCGTGATGATGATACCAGAAAAGACCGTGTTGCCCTGATTGGTCACGCGCAGCTTGTCACCGGGCGCGAGGCTGAGCTTGGGCGTGTACTTGTCCCACACGGAGACAAACGTCGTAAACGTCAGCTCGGCGGCCAGTGTGTCAAGGTCGTCGGTCAGCGTCATGTCGCTCGCAAACGCGGTGATGTCACGCGGATCAGCGCCGTCGCGGTACAATATCAGCTTGTGGTCATCGACATATCCTGCCGCCATCGGCGCACCTCCTACGCAATAAACCTGTATTCTGTCACGGCGATGCTGTACTCCAGATCGCCGTTTCTTCGCACGGTAACGTCAAAACTGTCGATCGTTACCGGCATATTCAGCCGTGCCGCGCCCTTACTGTCGAGCACGATCAGCCGGAACGGCACCTTTTTGTCGCGCCAACGGTCGAAGAAATCGACGTAGGCCCAGCCGTCCGTACTGCTCTCCGACGGCATGAACGAGTACCGGCGCACCGGCAGCAGCGCCGTCCACTCCATGTGCCGCAGGCCGAGTGTACCGATGCGGCGATAGTCGCGGCTCAGGCCGTTGTAGGTCTCGTGGTGCTGCTCCGGCTGCGGGATTGGGAAATCCGGCGGACAGTGCGGCAGCGTCCAAACTTCCTCGTTGTTGTTGACGCTGAAAATAATCTTATACATTTGCTTTCTCCGCTTGACAAATACACACTCAGTGTGTATAATAGAAACATAAGGAGGACGACATGAAACGTAGGGATTTAATAAAACTCTTAGAGCAGAATGGCTGGCGGCTTAAGCGCAACAGCGGTGGGCACGATATCTACACCAACGGAATAGATAACGAGCCAATCTCCCGCCAGAGAGAGATCAAAGAGCCGGTCGCACAGGCAATCATCCGACGGCGTGGGTTAAAGTGAACCCACGCCACACCCGAAAGGAGCGCAACATTATGACAAAAGTCTACCCTGTTATTTTTACCCCCTGTGAAGAGGGCGGATATATGGTCACCGTGCCGGATTTTCCGCTCAATACGCAAGGCGACACGATGGCCGAAGCTATCTTCATGGCACGCGATGCCATTGGCTTGATGGGAATCACTCTGCAGGATGACGGTCAGGCAATCCCTGAACCGTCTGCCCTGTCCGATATTCAGTGCGGGCCGGGCGAAATCGCGTCTCTCGTCGATATCGACTTCGATGCTTACCGCCGTGCACACGATAACCGCACCGTGCGCCGCAACGTCACCCTGCCTGCCTGGCTGGATGAAAAAGCACGCCAGTCTGATCTTAACGTCTCTGCCGTCCTTCAGGCAGCACTCAAGCACGAACTGAAGGTTGAATAAGCGTCCTGTCCTCCGCCGCCCTTCGGGGCGGCTTTTCTTTTACGTGTTGCCCAGTGCCGCAAGCACCTTGCGGCCGACGTACTCGCCGACCTGCTCGGTGTACTCGCGGTTGCCGATAACGTTTCCCTGGATGTTGACGTTGACCGTCACACTCCGGCCGCCGGCCTGCTTAACGCTGACGTCATGCGGGATGATCTGCGTGCCGGACGGCAGGTTCATGATCTCACCGCCACGCTCGTTGACGCGGGTATAGCCGCCGCGCCAGTAGGGCGTGCCGAGAGCGTTGCCTTCCAGCTTGTCGATGAGCCACGACGTGGCAGCTTTGCCGCCCTTGTAGATCGAGCCGAGAATCGGTACACTCTCGAGCTTTTGGTCAAGCCACGAGAAGAAACCGGCAACCTTGTCCTTGGCGGCAGAAAAAGCGTTGACGATGCTGTCTTTTATTCCGCTGAACACGGTTTTGATCTTGTCCCACAGCTGACCGGCATAGGCTTTTATGGTGTCCCAGTTCTTGTACAATGCTATACCAATTGCAATTAAACCCTCAATCGCCAGAATTACTATGCCGATTGGATTTGCGCTCATTGCCGTATTCAAGCCGGTCTGTGCTGCGGCAGCCGTTCCCGTTGCAGCCGTTTGTGCTCCAATAACGCCGGTCATGGTCAAAATCATCTTGATCATGCCGCCGACTGCACTCAGGCCATTCGAAAGACCACTGTTGAAATCCAGTATTTTCTTCACGACCCACGCTTTCGCTAAACCCTTTAGTATGCCGACCAGCGTATCGCTGTTATCCCTGCACCATTTGAGTGCATCACCGGCCTTATCCAGTGCGGCCTTGGCAAGTCCAACAGCCTGCGGTATCGCGCTGGAAAGCTGGTCGGCCAGTGAGCTCAAGCCGCCGTTTTCGACCCAGGCTTTTACCTTGTCCAGCCACTCGCCGACCTTCTGCGCAGCCGTTCCGACCTGTTCATCAATTTGCGCTTGCAGCGCAGACAGGTCCAGACTGCTGATCCAGCTTGTAAGTTCATCGGCTTTCTTGTAGATCCAGTCCAGCGCTGATCCAGAACGGATGGAGCCGTCCTCAGCAGCACCGGCCAGCACCCACAGCTGATTTTTCAGTTTAGAGCTAGTGTCACCCACCTTGGCAAGCATCTCGTCCAGTGT
Source organism: Bulleidia sp. (assembly GCA_963661675.1). GTDB lineage: Bacteria > Bacillota > Clostridia > Oscillospirales > Butyricicoccaceae > Agathobaculum. The sequence continues at coordinate 24,463 of CAVLCS010000015.1, read as the reverse complement.
CGCATGATTTCGCCGTGCATTGATAACCTGCTGGTTATTGGCATAGAAGCTGTCAGCAGCCTTATCGTAGGTCTTGGACAGGGTATCAACGATCAGCTTCTGGCGTGCACTCTCATCCGAGCAATCCTGCAACGCAAGGTTGAAAAAGTCCTCTGCGCTTGCCGCAGACTTTACTGCATCGTTCCACTCCTTGTTGGCCTCGGTGTCAGCCTTGAGCGCGACGCCGAACTTCTCCCCCTCCTTGGTAGCCCAGTTGATTGCATCGGCAAAGACGCCGGTGATCTGACCGGTACGCGCGGTCTCGTTGGCCGACTCAACCAGACCCTCAATCGGCAGAGAGTCGCCGAACGTGCCGTGCACGCCTGCCGCGATGCGCGTCCACTTTGTGACCTCTTCCTCGTCCTTCGCCATGTTGGCTAAAAGTTGAGAGGCTTCCGTGGCCGTGTCCGTATCGCCGAGAATCGCATAGAAATTACGATAACTCTTGCGAGTTGTGTCCGCAGAAAGACCTGCCGCCTGAAATCCAGCATTAAGTTTACCCTGTGCCACTCGGTATTCCTCAGTCGCACCGTCCAACGCGGCAAATCCAACTGCAATGCCGGATACACTCGCCGCAATCGCCAGGGCTGACTTCTTCGCTGTGCTCACCAGACCTTCAAAGCCTTTTTTAGCTGTATCGGTCAGCGCTTTGACTGACTTATTCTTAAAGGCAATCACTTCGCGAGTAGACTTGATCATGCTGTCGTCGATATTTTTGCCGGACTTCTTTGCGGCTTTGGCCGCTGCTACCAGTCCTCCCGACATCTTGTCCTGCACCGTGAGGATTGTATTGATTACTTTATTCTTCGCCATTACGTTCCTCCTTGGGCGTATACGCCTTGCCGATGCCGGCCGCTACAATATTGACCACATCCTCATACCAGCGCGCCCTTGCAACTCGCAGTACCGTACGGTCTCCGAGAGACATCCGCCGGATTTCTTCTGGCGTGATGCCTCTCGGAGCGTAAAATGCTGCTAAATCTAACAAAGGGTCGCGCTCGATCAGTTTTTTGCCGGGTCCTCGGCGTTTTCGTCTTCCGGAAGCAATTCAAGCCAAGCAAAAATCTGCTGTGCGAGTGCATTCACCTCGCGGACGCTCATCAACGCCCATACAGTATCGTACGGATCAGTAATACCGAGTGTCGCATGCAGTTCAGGCTCTTGCAGCGCCGGACAGCAGTCGTAAATGACCTGTGCCGCAACACTGAGAGAGGTCGATACATTGCCGCTCGCCTCAATAAACGCCTCATAGGCATCCAGCTGAGCGGTGTGGCCGATCTTGACAAAATCCAACATCTGGCCGCCGACCTCAAACTGCTTCGCCTTGGCCTTGTCGGCCTTGCGCTGCTCGGCCTTTGCCGCCAGCGCGTCCAGTAACTTTTTATCCATATTCCAAATCCTCCATAAATTCGCCGGTCTCCTCGGCGGTCTCGATCCAGGTGAGCCGCAGCATGACCGCCAGCGTCTCTCCGTCTGCGTCGCAGGTGATGTCGTCCTCCGGGATGAGCACCACGTCCTGCACGGTCACGCCCTCACGCAGTGCCGCACGGATAGCGTCAGCGGCTGTGTTGAGCTCATCTCGTGGGCGCTGGCCGTCCTGCGGATAGAAATAAATCTCGATGTCACAGCCGGTCTCGGCGTAGTCGTCCGTGCCCATACCGTCGGTCTGGCCGACGTCAATGCGGTAACTGCGCCGCACCAGCGGAGCCTTAACATCCTTGCGCTCACGCGCAGCGGGCAGATCGACGGCCTTGAGCGCCGCACTTATCACCGTACCGAGTGCATCGTCGATATCTTTCCAGTGGATCATAGCTTGCTGATCACCTCGTCCAGAGCGTCCTCGGCGGCTTGCTGAAATTGCTCGTCAAAGCCTTTTGCGGCTTCCTCGAACACGTTCTTGCCGTCCTGTTTCTTACCGCGAGAGCCATCACGCGCCTTCGGCGTCCATCCCTGCTCGACCAAATGGCCGATCGGGTCGTTTGAGTACACGCGGATGCGCATTTGCCCCAGTTTGGTGTATACCTTGCCGCGCTTGATGCTCTTGTGGTAATGTCCGGCCTCACGCTCGTACTTCTTTCGCTTTACTGCCGTGCGCTTTACTGCTACACGTGCTTGCTGAGCCGTCTTGCGGCGCAGCTTGCTGCCCTGATCACGTAGCAGCTTTTTCTGCGCTTTCTCCAGCTCTTTCGGCTGCGCTAACAGCTTTTCGGAAAAGTCAAACAGCTCCGAGCAGTCGAATCCGTCACGAGCCATCGTTTGTCACCTCTCCCTGCCGCAGGGTGCAGTAGATTTCCACCCATCCACGGCGGTTATAGATCGGCAGCCAGTACGACACATCGAGCCGCTGACCGCGGATAATAAAGTACATCTCTCGGCACAGCTCCGGCAGGCTGGCGCTCCGGCAGACCACACGGTGTGTAATCTCGGCACGCTCGGCGTCGCCGGTCAGCGTCTCCGTGCGCCCGCTCGTCGGGTTGACTGCCGCCCAGATAGTCTTGACCTTGGCGTAGCAGTAGTCGGTTTCGCCGTTTGACTGCTCTACCGGTGCGGCAAGCCACACCTCGGCACGGTCGCGCAAGTCACACACTCGCGTTGCCATCAGACGCACCTCCAAACGCACAGACCAGTTTAAGCTGCGTCAACATCTGCCGCAGCAGCGTCGAGGTGGCTGCGTGCTCCACATCATCGTCACGGCCGTCATACTGCCGCAGCACCATGTCACACACAATCATGTCCCATGTTGCCTCATGGCCCTCTCGGAAACAGCCTGCTCGCGTCAGATAATCGTCTGCGATTTCTGCCAGAGAGGTCAGTACCGCATCATCGTTGTCATAATCGACCTTGCAGTACTGCTTGAGGAATGTCAGTCGCTCGGCGGTAATCATACGACCACCGTCCTGAGTTCCGCTTCGGCAATGGCGATGGCCCGCTTGCGGGCGGTGTCCAAATTGGACACCGGCGGCTGCGGCTCTGGCTCTTGGCTCTGGCTCTGTGCAGCGATATACGCCGCACGCAGCTTGTCCATATCAGGGACAGCTCCGCAAGCGTTGTAAATGTTATTCAGGTCGAGCGGCAATCCCGGCTGTTCCTCACCGATGATCTCGTCGATGAGTCCGGCGTCGAGCGCGGCTCGTGCCGTGAGGAAGGTCTCACGGTCCATCATACGGCGCAGTGCGTCATGACTGGTCTTGCCGCCGACCTTGCTCTCGTACGCCGCGATAATGCTCTCGGTGATGCTCTCCAGCATCTGCACCGATTCACGGTGTACGCCCTGGTTGCCCTCAGTGACGGTGCTCGGCAGGTGGATCATCACCTGACCGACCGGCGAGCAGGCCGCCGTATCCGCGCCCGCCATCACGACAGACGCGGCCGAACCGGCAAGGCTCTGCACCTCGGCACGGGTATGTACGCCCTGCCGAGACGCATTGCGCAGCAGGCTGTACATCTCAAATCCCGCAAAGACCGAGCCGCCGCCGGAGTTGATTTCCAGTACAAACTCCTCGTCTGCGGGATTTTCCGCCAGTGCGTTACGGATATCCGCCGGACAGGCCGCCGGGATACCCCACCACCGCAGGATAGGCGCGTCACTGTCGGCCACGATGTGACCGTTTAAGCTGTATCTCATGCCGCACCTCCTTACAGGGTCTCTAAAACCTCGAAATTGCCGAACTTGAACGGGATTTCTTCCTCAGTCTTGGACTTCTTTTCGAATTTTGCCAATGTAAACTCGTCAATGGTGATATCGCTGTACGCAACACGCTCGGTCTTGCTCGTGCCCGGCATGGTCTGGCTGGTGATGATGGTAATCGTCGGCATCTCGCCGGACTTGTAGGCTGCCGCCATCAGGCTCAGCACGTCACTGTCGATCTTGAGCGTGGTCAGCGTGCCCTCACCCGAGTAGCCGTTAAATACGCGGTAGGTGGCGGGATCACCGCACACGTTGATCTCCTCAAAGTCACCGGAGACCTTGGCCTCGACCGACTGCAAGGTAGTCAGCTTTTTGCCGTTGAACCACGCATGACCGCCGTTGCCGTGCATAATGCGGTTAGGATTAAAATCAGGCATCCTGTGCCCTCCTCTCTATATATAAGGTAGGGCGGCAGCAGCGCCGCCCTTGGTCAGTCGTTACGCAATGGTCAGAGATACCGCTGCCGCTGCCTCGCTGTCGAACACCTGCGCGTCCAGACGGGTGATGGCACGCACCTCGGTCGAGTTGGTCTTCCAGGCATTGCCGCCGATGTCGGTCGATGCGATCTCGAGCGGCTGACGGCGGAACAGGGTCGCGTACTGGGTGAAATCACCGAAGTAGATCGGCACCTTGCTCTCGGCAGTCTTGAGGATGCCGTTGGACACAACGGTAATGCCGCGGCCAAACAGCAGCTTGCCGGTCGAGCCGGACGGGTCAGGCTGCAGCAGCGGACGCTTGTTGCCGTCGAGCAGCTGGTCAAGGGCGTTAAAGCCGTCCTGGTTGGTGACAAAGTGCGCAGTCGCAGAGATCGCCGGGTCCAGGGTGACATTGAGCGCCTTTTTCAGCGTTGCCACCACATCGGCGGTGGTAGCCGCGGTCGCACCGGTGTCCAGAGCCGCCAGCTTGGTGACCAGCAGGTTGTTCTCGGTGATGATCTGCTTCTTCGCGAGCCAGCGGCTGATGTACGCCAGCAGGGCCTCGTCGGTGTCGCGCAGCAGGTCGTTGGAGACCGGCAGGATGAGCGCGTAATCCTCTACCTTGTAGGACAGCTTGCGGAACGACGGCTTGTCGTCCTCCGGAATCTCGTCCATCTCGTCGATCTTGGTAAAGCCCTTGGTCGGCTGGGTGTCTACGACACGAGTGCCGGAGAGGAACGATACGTTCTCGACCGCGAACAGGTCGGACAGCGGCACCAGAGAGCGGCGCAGCTCGTTAATGCGGGTCTGGACGTCCTGCGGCACCAGCAGACCGCCGTCTCCCTCTACACCCTCGGTCATCGCACTGGCGTTCTCGGCCGCCATGGCGCGACGCAGAACGTCTGCGTTCGACTCAAAGGCTGCACGCTGGCCGCGTGCCTGGGCGCGGATGCACTCCGCAAAGGCGTGTACGCACTCACGGCTGTTGGCCGGAGTTGCCGCCGGAGGATCGGTGCCGCTGGTCGGCACGCCGTCCGGCTCCGCCGGTACGTTCTCCTCGGCGTCCATGATTGCCTTTACGCGGGCAATCTCCGCATCTACGGCGGTGTTCTCGGCCAGAGCAGCCTCAAATGCGGTCTGGTCGCCTGCCGCGTCCGCCTGCTTCATTCGGTCTACAATGCCGCGCTTCTTGGCGAGCAGGTCAAGCAGTTTCTTCTTCATAGGTCTTGCCTCCTTAATTGTTGTTATGGGTTATCCGTCACGCCATGGTGATCGGGAAAATCAGGTCAGTCATGCTGCCGAGAATCTTGACGTTGGCCGTCAGATAGACAGTGCGCTTAAATGGGTTAGCCTTGACGGTATCGTCATCCCAGTCGGCCGCCTCGGCCTTGCCGGACGCCACCCACGCAGCACGCTGCGCGTCCACGTCGATGCTCGCCGTGTTGGCGTAGTCCGGGTCAAGGATGCTCTGCTGCATCAGCTGACGGAAGTAGCTCATGTTGAGCGAGGCCACCAGCATCATCTGGTTGTCGCGGCTGTTGCGGTAGTTGCCGAGATAGGTCTCGCGGAATACGGACGTAATGTCATCGCGCATCATGTCCATCGCCTCAACCGTCTCGATAAACTGCATGTCCTCGGTCTGGGTCTGGCCGTTGGTCGTGGTCATCGAGTTGATGCCCTGTGCCACACGGACATTGCCGTCCTCGTCGTTGACGAGAATAAACTTGCCGCTGCCGAGTGCTGCGTCGTTGTCCGCTACCTCCTGCACCTCGCTGAGGTTGCTGCACAGGTAGTTAGTGCAGCCGCGGGTGACGTTGCACACCGCGAAGATACCGAGCAGGCTCGGCAGATAGGTCACGCCGTCCTGCTTGCCGCGGTCATCCGTGTAGGTGACGGACTCGTTGACATAGTTTACAACGTGCATATCGTCCGGTGCGGTAGTCAGGTTGTAGCAGACCGCCTTGTAGGTCTTGCGCTTTGTGTTGTCCTGGGTCTTGACCCAGGCAGCCAGCGCCAGACCGTCTGCCGCACTCTGGCCGGCGATAGCCAGCCAGCCGGTCTTGAGGCGCTTGCCGATCTCGGCGAGCGTATCTGCCAGGGCGCCATCCGAATCACAGCGGAACACATGCGCCTGGTACGGTGCAAAGCCCAGCATGTCGCAGATGGCGGCGTAATTGTCCGCCGTGTACAGGCTCTCATCGGCCTGCGCGGCGCTGAGGTCGCTGTACTGTTTGTGGGAAAAGCTCTTGTCGGTGTCATCTCTTACGATCAGGATAGCGACACCGCGTTCGCTGCGGCCGATCAGGCTGACGGCACGCTGTTCAAACGTAATGTCGATTTTAGGCATCGTAATTGCCATTATGGGGTCACTCCTTTCTGTTCCTCGCCGTCCGCTCCGTTGCGTCGGCGGCTCAGGTCCCGCCAATCCTCCAGCGGGACGTAGTTCAGACTTGCCAGACGGTCGGCGCCGCCGGGCACGTCCGGCAAATCTTCCAGTGCGCGAATATCGTCCACGCTGTACACGCCGGTCTCGCGCATGGACTTGTACCACGCGGCTCGAGCCGTCCAGTCGCCGCGCAGCTCGCCCATCATGTTGCGGCGGATTTGCAGTCCGCGGCCGCTCTCACTCTCAAGCAGCAGCTTGTGCGTGTCCTCCTGCTCGTGCTCGCTGACGATTGGGCTGAGTGTGCGCTGGATGTACTCGATGGCCGCCTGCGTGTTGGCGGCGTAGCTTTCCTTGCCGGCGCCGAGCTTGTAAAATGGGATGTTAAACAGCCGGGCAATATCCTCGACCGAAGCAGCCTTACTCTCGATAAACTGGGCGTCGCGGTTGGTGGCGGTCAGCGGCGTGTACTTGAGGCCGTTATCCAGCACCGCAATGCGGTAAGCGTTGTCCGCACCGGAATGGATGCTTTCCCACTCGGCTCGGATTTTGCTCTTGATGTCCACTTTCTCGCCGCCGATGGTGGTCGGCCGCGGAGACAGGTCGGTGTCGGTGGTCAGAATGCCGCTCACCTGACCGCCGTTGCGGTAGTAGTTGCTCTCGTACCGCTGGGCCTGCAAAGCCGCCTCGATGGTCTCCGCACCGCGGCGCAGATAGCTGATGCCCTCGAGACCGTCGGTCGAGAATGCCTTGTAGTGCAGCACATCGGTCGGCCAGAATTTGCGGTACTCGTGCGTTTTGGGATTGATGCCGACATACCACAGCTTGGCGTTGGTGTCGAGGATCGGCAGCATGTAACCCGGTGCGATCGGCAGCAGCTCGCACGGCTGTCCCCACTTGTCACGCAGGATGAGCGCGTAGGCATTGCCGTAAGCAATGCGGCGGCTCTCCATCAGCTTGTGATAGTCAAAGGCAGTCAAGGCTTCGGTCGGCCTGCCGGTCAGCAGCCGCACCGCCGGATGGTCGGACACCCGCTCGCGGGTCTCGCTGTCCATCAGGTAGATGGGCATCTTGGCGATGCTGTCCGAGATGATCTCGATGCAGGCATTCACGGCCGGCAACTTCATGGCTTGCATTTCCTTGCCGCCAAAAAGGGTGCTGCCGCCGGTGCTCCATCCGGTCGGGTCGTCCAGCGTCAGCGTGGTCTGCCCGCGGATGCGGTGTAAAATCTTGTCTACGATCATGCCGTCACCGCCTTAAAACGACAGGATCAGCGCCAGCAGCACCGCAAACAGGCCGCCTGCGAGATACGCCAGCGGCGGCCACATCTCATGCAGCGCCACCACGATGGTTACCGCTCCGGCCAGCAGCAGCGCATCCGGCAGCAGGATTTTTATAATCTTCTTCATTCTGCGGTTTCCTCCTCGCCTTCCGGTGCGTCATCCTCCGGCGCGTCCACCAGATTGTCCAGCAGAGCACACTCGCCTGCTGTCGCAATGCCGAGGTACGCCATCAGCGCCGCTCGGCCGTAATCGTCGGTGCCGTTGTCGCGCTCCCAGTGTTCAGTCGCCTCACGCCAGGTCATGGTGCGGTGTTCCGCGTTCACGCCGCTCGCGATCAGGCGGATATCCTCCACTTTGCTGATATAGTCGATGCGTTTTTCTGTTTTTGCCATCTCTCTCCCCCCTTTCTGAGCAAAAAATAAGAGCCGACGAGACAAATCTCTCGTTGGCTCTGGCTCTGTGGCTCTGGCTCTCTACCGCTTTCCCGCGTCGGCTCTATGTAGTTGTCTCCGGTGCTCTGACGGACGCGGCGGTGTTCCGTTTCCGCCGTGTCCTGCGCAAAATTTGATTTGGAGGTTGTTTCCCGGACAGCTGCTGCCGTCCGTCACAGCACCGGAGAGTGCGCGTTACATCATCAGCTCTAAAATTTCCACAAGCGGACACATCAGGCAATAGCGGTCAACCATTTCCTGCTCGCTCAATCCCTCGGCGGCATGCCGACAAATACCCTTGCAGACCTCGTCTGTCAGTTTACCCAGCCGCTCCGTTACACATTTCCGATGGTACATCGGTGCGGCGGTCACCGTCCTGCCGCAGATTCTACATTTCGCCACACTTTTTTTCTCCTTTGATCCGGCGCTCTGACGGACGGGCGAGGTACAAGAGGACAAAAACCTCGCCGCCGCCAAAAGAAATAGGTAAGGTGTTTCGGGCGGGTCGCCCGTCACAGCACCGGATTTTACTTTTTGTGTGCGGTGTCCAATTTGGACACCATTTTGCGCATCTGTTTATGCGGGCACTCCCACACCTGACTTGCCCGCCGCCAGGCACTCTCGCAAAAGCCCTGGGCGTTGATCATCGGGCACGTCAGCGGACAAATTGTCCGATTTTGCATTGTTTACTCCTCCTGCGCTCCGGCGGACGCACCCACTCGTCTGCATTCTGGGTGCACCCGCTTGTATCCTTGCCACTCTGACGTGGGGGACGGCGTAATGGCTGACCACCGTCCGCCGCAGCGCAGGAAGCTGTCCGAGGCTCTGACGGACAGGTGAGAGAAATCAATCACAAAGACTCACCTGCCGCCCAAAAGGTCGAAGCTCGGGCAGGCATTAACCATGCCCGTCACAACCTCGGACGTATTTCTCACGCCTTCCGGCGTTCTGCCCGCTCGCGCAGCATTTTGCTGAGCGGGTCCTCGGCGGCCTCGTCCTTCGGCGGCTCCGGCATCACCAACCGGCAGCGTGCCGACACCGAGAGACCGAGAGCAGCAGCGCAACTCTGGCACTGGCCGAAATAGATGTTGGCCGTCTTGGTCCAGCTGCCTGCTTCCTTGGCGTCGCCCTGCACGATGGCACGGTTGGCGTGGTTCTGCGCGTTTTGCCAGGCTGCCCGCGCGATAAAATACCGCGTCAGCATGTCGTAGTCGAGGTCGGAAAAGATATGCAGGTGGACCAGCTTCTTGGCCGTTGTGCGGTATTCCTCGGCCATCGCCTGAGGCAGGTACTTAGGCACCTGTATGCGCTTCGGCTCGTTGGCTCGCACCTCCCGCTTGGCCTTGGCCGCGATCTCGGCGTCCGTCCGGTGGCCTGCCATGCGCTTGCGCGCCTGCTTGATGTCAACCGTACCATCCGCCTCCCGCGGGATCGGCTTGCTTGCCGGCATATCTCTCACCTCACTTCAATCCGCTGACGATTTCGCGTTCCGCTTCTGACAGCCGCCATTTTGTCGCAGCAGCCTTCTCGGCGGCGGACTGGCTGCCAAGCAGCAGTCCGCCGCCATAAATTGCCTTTCCCACAGCGCGTTGACTTTCCAACGAGCGTATCGGTGTACAGCTATCCGGCATGATCTCCAGCGCCACGCCGTGCGACGCAAGATATCCAAGACGAGCAGCCGTCGCCACCTCATCCGGATAGTCGTACTTCGGCATTTTCTGCGGTGCCTTGCGCTCCACCAGAGCGGTACGGCTGGCAGCCTCTACGCTGTCATGCAGCTCCGGGCTGACTGTCACTTTTGCATCGCCGAGGCTCGTTACAAACGATGTATTCACCACGGCTCCGTTCTCGTACGTTACCGCAGCGTGCGCAATCACCGATTTCAGCCAGTCGCGGCCGATCAGCGGCGCAAGTCCCGTGAGGCCCGCACCAAACAAAAAGAAGTCGATGTTATGGGTGTGGTAAAAGTCCACGATCTCCGACTCGATCGAGAACGGCGGATTGTCGATTACGACTGCGCCGTCCGGATACGTCATTTTCTGATAGTCGCCGCCTGGGTAAAACGGCCGCACAACCGGACGATCCGCCAGGCCGTACTTCTCAACCGCCCAGGCTTTGACCGCCTCGTACACCGGCACCGGCGTGTAGCAGTCATCCGTGGTTTTCTTCGGCTTGAATTTATCGACAAACGCCTGGTATTCCTCAGATTCTTCGCCTGCCTCGGCCGCTGCCATTCCGGCCTCGAACGCTTCTGCCGCCAGCGCCGCCGCATCCGGCTCGTCATCCTCGGTTTTGGTCGTCTTTGACTCAGACTTACCACTTTCCGGCTTGTCCTTGCCAAGCGCCTGGGCCAGCGCCGCAGGATCGTCAAAAACCATCGCCTGGGCGTCAAATCCGGTCAGTGCAAGGTCCATGCCATCGGCCTTGATCTCGCCCAGCTCGAGCGCCAGCATCTCGGTGTCCCAGCCGGACTGCTCCGCGAGCCGGTTGTCCGCCAAGATATACGCCTTGCGCTGTGCGTCCGTCAGGTGCTCGACCAGTACGCACGGCGCCTCGGTCATGCCTTCGGCCTTGGCCGCCAGCACACGCCCATGTCCGGCGATGATATTCCGGTCGCCGTCGATCAGCACCGGGCTGACAAAGCCAAACTCCCGCAGGCTCGCTCTGAGCTGCGCGATCTGGCTCTCACTGTGCGTCCGCGCATTACGCGCATACGGTACCAGCTCGCCGATGGGCACATGCAGCAGCTGATCCGGCATAAACCACGCCGCCGGAACGCTGTCTTTCTTCTTCGTCATTGCTTCAACCTCCAAAATTTCCGCCGCATTGGGAAAAAATCTTGCACGAATGGGGGGCTGCGGTCAAACCGCGCTCACCGCAAAACTTTCCGAGGGTGGGGGTACTCCGAGAAATCATGAGATTTCTCGCCAAGTTCGCACGCACCTGCCCACCCGCGCCTGTCCAAGCGTTCGACCGGTCAGCGCCGTCCCGCCTTGCCCTTAGCCCTGCTTTCTGCCATGGTTTTCGCCGAATGGCAACTGTGGCACAGGCTTTGCAGGTTGCTCGGGTCGGTAAAGCGTTCCCAGTCTCCGTTGTGCGGCTCGATGTGGTCAACGTCTGTCGCTCGGACTCGGCGACCCTGCCGTGCGCACTCGCGGCACCACGGCTCACGCAGCAGCTGAGCAGGCCGCAGGTTGTCCGTCCAGATCGGCAGGCTGTACCAGCCACGCCACCGGCGGCTCTCTGTGCTGCGCCGCGTGCTGTCCTTGGGCCTGTGCCTGTCGCAGTACCCACACCGCACCAACTCCCGACAGCCGGGATGCAGGCACGGCCGAAGCGGCTTACTTGTCATACTCGAGCATGTCGTGCAAGGCGGCCTCGGTGGACGCGATGATGCTCTTGAGCCGATAGATACGCACCGTCAGCTTGTAGCGCTTCTCAAAGCGCGGTTCCAACTCGCGCTCCCGCAGCAGGTCAAGCCGACGCTGACGCAGTCGGTCGAGATTGCGCTTATACTCCGGTATCATTTCGCGCACCGTTTGCACGACACTCACCACCTTCCGAAAAAATAAGAGCCGAATAAACCACACCCATCTCTGGTGCAGTTTATTCGGCTCTGGCTCTCAGGCTCTGGCTCTTCCCGTCATACGTGATGACAGTCTCAGTTTTGCAGAATTTGCAAAACAGCGGAAAATTCCGCAACACCGTGTGACCCTTGATTGCGACGACATTGGTCGGCCGCTTACAATGCGGGCACACGATTCGTATTCTTTTTTCTTGATTATACACCTGTTTTCCGCTCCTGTCTACCCTTTCGTTTTCGTTTCTCCACCCTCGTGTCATATGTTATAGAGCATTCCAAGCCAGCAACAACGCGCGTGCGTGTGCGCGTTGCGTGTGTATTATAATAGGTATTTTTCGGCAATAAATATTTCACAAATCGGCAGGATGCTATCTCGTTCCGGCCTCCGCCCTCGTCGAGCACCTGTGCTCCGGGTGGCGCATCGACGGTCGTGCCGTCGTCCACCCACTCATAGGTTGTGACCGGTCGGGTAAGATTGCGGCTGCCGACAAACTGCTTTTTGCCGTTGAGCGATGCCTCTCGGCGCTCCTTGGTTAAGTAACCTGCCCAGCCGTCGTAGCCGCGCTCGCGGATGTAGTTGAGCTGGATATCGTCACCCCAGATCCAGAGTGACCGAATCAGCTCCAAGTCACCGCCTGCGGCATTGATGATAATATGCGCGTGCGGGCGGTGGTCACCGTGTCGGCCCTCCAAAACGTAAATGTATTTGAGATCCGGCAGACCGCGTGCTTTGCGGTAGGCCCGCATCTGGCTGAACACCTTGCCGAGGTGCTTGCGTGTCACATCGGCACTGGCCGGCAGGTCCTCATCACGGTAGGTGACGGTCAGCACCAGATCGCCCTCGTCAAAGTTGGTCGCCATCAGCATTTCCAATTTTCTTTGCGCCGTGTTGGCGTTGGTTCTCTGGATCTGCTCCTCTGTCACCTCTCGAATGCGCTTGCGCTCCTGCTTGCTGGCGTTCGGCCGTGGCACTGTGTAGGTAATGTCCCACACCAGCCGTCCGGCTCGGATTGTCTTTCTCCTCTTCATCTTTCCCCTCCAACGGTGTCTAAATTGAACACCACAGCGGACGAGTTGCCCCGTCCGCGTGTAGTTTTATAGAATATCCGCAAAATTTCGGTTTGTCAAATGTTTTTTAACCAGCAGCTCATCGTATCAAGATATTGACGTTCCATTTCCGCCATACCCATATAAAACCCCATCAAAAGTACATTATCCGCTTTCTCGGCTGCCTTTTGCTCTTGACGGCAGTCCTCCAGATGCGCTTTACCAAAATCGTACCGCACTTGAATTGCCATAGTAAGCGCGTCCAGCATTTTCTTGCTCATTCCGGGAACACCTCCGTCCAGGCCGACACCAGAATATTGGCCTCACACTCATCCGCACCGGCAAACTCCGGGAAATACCACTTGCCATCACGGCAAACATACTCTCCGTACCGACCGGCACAGCCGCACAGCTTGCACAGCACCCGAGCGCCCTCTGGCGGCCGCTCGTCAATGCACTTGTGCCAGATGCTGCCCGCCTCATGGCCGCAGATCATCTCGAACGGGTCAATCTCGAGCGACTTTGCCATCTCAAACAGCTCATCCAGACGCGGCACGTAATTGTTAAGCGGATCAGGTGCCCACAGCCAACTCATGTACCACTGATACCGCGCTTTCGGCAGATCGTCCACGTTGAGGATATCCTTGCGGGCCAGCGCAAAGCGGATGTTTTTCCGTGCTGCCACCAGAGGTGAGACGTTAAACTCTGCAAGCTGCTGCTCGTGATTTTCCTCGCGTTCGGCCTTTTCCTTCTCATTTTTGAGTCGTTGCTTCACCTTGCCGCACACGCGATTGCAAGTCTCAGCAAGCGTGCACGTATGGCAGCAGCCCTCACAGCTGCCGGCTTCCACCCAACCGGCACGCTTGTCTGCGCCGGTGCATGGTTCCAGTGCATGCGGGTCTGCCGGACAGGTAACCGGCGTAAAGTCATATCGAGCCGCTTTGCGATGTGCCCTGACTTTGCGGCCATCGAGGCTAAACAGACATTTTCCGTAAATCTCATGCAGCTCGTGCTGCAAATCCTCATCGCACTGGCTCAACTCGTAGGCGGTGCTGTCGTTGATTTTTTGATTCTTAAACAGTCCCTTCCAGTCATCGGTCAACCCGTTGTCGATTGCCTTCGCCCTGGCAATCTGGGATTCCGAGGTCTTGAGCACCTCTGCGACATAGCTGCGGAGTTTGCCCGGCAGTTCCACAATGCCGAGCATCTGCAATTCCTTGAGTGCTTCCTCGATCTCCTTGGCCGCCGTTGCGGTGTACTCCGCGGTCAGGCCGCCACCGCCGCGTGCCATAGTGTTCGTCCAGTGCAGGATCAGCGTCTGCAAGGCCGGGTCGAGGTTAGCATCGAGCACGATGCACGGTGCGGTCTTGCGCTCCAACTTCTCCAGTGCGTTCCGTCGGCGGTGACCGGCGAGCAGTAAGTACCCGCCCTCGGTCTTGCGGCGGACCACAAGCGGCTGCTGCAAGCCGATGACTTGGATGGACTCGGCCAGCTCGTCAATGCCGGTCTGCGCGTAGCTGTTGTTCTCGTTTCCCTCGATTTCTGCGAGTGGGATTTGCTCCACCCGCATCTCTCCGGTGTCCGATTCGGACACCGCTTCGCCCATCAGCGCAGCAAGATCAAATTTCTTTGCCATCTCAAAGCACCTCCATGAGTTCCTCGACCCAAGCCCGATAATCTCGTGCGGCGGCCGAAGTCGGCGACCAGCGCGTGACCGGCTGAGCAGCGTAGGTGCTCTCGGTCACCTTGTCCGTGCGACGGATTTTCTGGCCAAACAGCGGGATCGGACTGTGCTCACGCAGCCAGTTCTCGCTCTGCCGCGTCGCATCAGCGTTGTGCCAGATGGTCAGCAGGCCGCGCACGCTGCGCCTGGCAAGGCCGGTGCCCTGCACACTGGCAATCTGGTCGGCAAGCAGCCGCATACCGGACATCTCAAACGCACCCGGTTTGATGGGCACGATAACCGTGTCGCTGGCCGCGATTGCTGAGATGCACGGTAGCGAGAAGCTCGGCGGGCAGTCAAAGATCATCACGTCGTACGCGTTATCCTCGACCAGCGCGTCCCGCAGATCAGCGTACACGCGGATCGCCTGCTTGCGGTCAATGTCGGCGTCCAAATCGACCGCAGCCAACTGCATATCGGACGGAATGATGTCTAAATCGCGGTAAATGGTGGGGTAAATAACGTTCTCGTAGTAGGCGATGCCGCCGTCGAACATGTCGGCCGTGCTGCAAGCGTCCGGCGCCACGCCGATGTACTGGCTGGCGTCGCCCTGCGGGTCGCTGTCCACCAGCAGGACGCGCTTGCCGTAGTCGGCAGCCAGAATACCGGCCAAGTTTACTGCGGTGACGGTCTTGCCGACGCCGCCCTTTAAGTTCACAACAGAGATCGTTTTCAAGATGTTTTCGCTCCTTTTTTGTTTTCATTCAGTGGCTTTTTGTGGTGCGTGGTCCGTATTTGCGCATCGTGACACCATGCTTCGCGAGCACCTCTCGCACCGTTTTGATCGAGCGGTGCATACTTGCCGCTACAACCGAGAGCGGCATGGACTCGTACATTTCGCAGATTTCGCGTTCTTCCTTGTCCGTCAGTGCCACCCGAGGACCTCCGGCCGGTCTGCCGCCTGCCGGTGTTGCCGGCTGCGGCTCTTTGTGGGCCACGCCACGTGCGTCGCGGTTGGCCGTGTAGACGGTCTCGCGGTAGCGGTATGGGATGCCAAAGGTGCCGACGCCGGACACCTCAACCGTTTCGTAGATGCCTTTCGGGTGCCGCCAGATGACGCGGCGCTGCTCAGTCGCCATGCTGCACCTCATCGCACTCGGTGATGGTTTCGCCAAGTTTTCCGCCAAACGCTGCATCATACAGATGTTCCATCGTTAGGTTTGCCACTGCACAATTAGCGTAGTACTCTATGGTCTGCCGCATTGCAAGCAAGACTTGTACCAAGTCCTGCTGCAATTCGTCCGCACCGTGAGGGCTTACTGTGCACCGCACGTTTTTACCGTCAATTTTAATCTCAATCATGCTGTCGCTCCTTTCGATTTCTCTTGATATACCCGAGCACCGCACCGATGGCCTCTGCCCTCTCGCGGTACTCTCGCCGCATCTCCGGCGCACAAATCTTGCTTTGCGCGTACAGCCGGCGGCGCTCAAACCGCAGGCGCGGGATTGCTTTGCTTAATCTCATGCTGTTGCATCATCCTCCATCATGCGTAATTTGGACTGGTAAAAGCCCTGCCACTGGGCGAGGAATCGCTGCTGCGAACCGCAGAACCAGAACGGGATAGACCCTCGGCGGCCGCCCTTGTTTTTAACGATTTCGATCACGCGCAGGCGACCTGCTTCCAGATCAGCGGCTTCCTCGTCGCTCTCTACGTCCT
Organism: Bulleidia sp.; assembly: GCA_963661675.1. Lineage (GTDB taxonomy): Bacteria > Bacillota > Clostridia > Oscillospirales > Butyricicoccaceae > Agathobaculum. Next base: position 8,212 of record CAVLCS010000015.1, on the reverse strand, counting down.
TTTCGCTCGGGTAGTCGAGCAGCATGACCACATCCGCGTCCTGCTCGATCTGGCCGGAGCCGCGCAAGGCTGCCATGCCTTCACCGCCTCGGCTGAGCTGGCTAAGCGCGATCACGCACACGCCGCTTTTGGCGAGTCTCTGCAATGCAGTCGTGACCTCAGTGATGGTCTCGTACTCCTTGCCGATGTGCTTAGGATCGCTTGACCGGACAAGCTGCAAGTAGTCCACCACGATGATCTCGGACTTGTTCCGGCAGGTTACGGCGCGAATCTCATCGACCGTGATGCCGGTGGCCTCGTAAAAATGGAAATTCCGATCGGCCAGTTTGCGCTTGGCCTCGACCAGCGTGACCGTCTCGTCTTCCTCCAGCTTGCCGGACTGGATGTGTGCCAGGTCAATGCCGGCCTGAGCCGCCATGATACGGTCCTCGACCGTCTCGCTGTCAGTCTCGAGTGAGAAAAACGTGACATTGTGTTTCTCGGCCATATGTAGCGCCACCTGCAAAGCGAATGCCGTCTTGCCGGCGCTCGGTCGGGCGCCGATGACAACGTAGTGCTTGGGGTTGACCTTGACGTAGCGGTTCAACTCGTCAAATCCCCAGTCGAGGTACTGCCGCTCGACGCCCATGCGGCCGTAGAAATCGGTCAGCAGGTCGGTCATCGTGCTGCTGCGCTGGTCGTTGTCGTCCGCGACCACGTTGTTCATGCACTCGATCTTGCCGATGAGTTCTTCCATCGGCAGACCGGCGAAGTTACCGTCCAGCGCCTCGCGAAACAGCTTTTGCAGGCGGTACCGGCGGGACAGCTCGAGAAGCTTGTCCACGTACGCGCCGCAGTACCGCGCCGACGGCGTGATCTGCTCCAGTTCTTTGAGCCACGTTGCAAACTCCGGTCCGCAGGCCGCCTTGACGGTCAGCGGGTCAATCACATCGCCGCGGCCGTACATCGCCCGGCAGGTCTCGTAAATCTGACGTGAGATGCCGGTAACAAAATCCTCGGGCCGCACCCGCGTGAATACCAGCGGAGCATTCACCTCGGCGTCCGCGATCAACGTGCCGAGCACGCTGTTTTCGGCTTCGTTGTACAGGTCCATCATTTCAGCCATTTGCGTCCGCCTCCTTTCTCGGGCGGCTTAGCTGCCGCCGGATCATCGTACTTACCCTCGAGCACCTTGACGAGATTGCTCTCGTTCAGCAGCCAGTCGAAATCAGCTTTCCAGCCACGGTCGTTCTGGCCGGTGCAGAAGCTGCTGCTCTGGGCCTTGCGGAACACCTCGTCGAGCTGCTCCGGCGTGTAGCCCTTGTCGTAGATCAGGCGTACCGCTCGGCAGCGCTTGTCCGTCAGTCGGACGACCTTCGGCAGGCTGGCGCAGATGGCTTTGTAGCTGTCAACGACCTCCTGGGCTTTGCTTATTTTCGTCTTATTTGACTCTTCTTCTTTTTGTGTATTATTTTGTTCATTAATGATTTCACCGTTCGGTGAAATGTCATTTCCCCGATTCGTGCAATCCATTTCACCATTTGGTGAAATGGATTGCACGGATTGCGAGGTAGGTAATTTGCTCTCATCGATCGCGTAAAAAGTCGTCCGGTCATAGGCGTTTTTTGAGTAATGGCCGGTCAGCAAAACACCCGCTTTTTTGAGGTCGCGGATAATGCGTTCAATCTGCCGACGAGTTAAGAACGGGAACAGACGTTCCAGCGCGGCCAGACTGTTGTATGTCCAGTAGCGACCCTCGTAGAAGTGCCGCTCGTTCGCAGCATTTTTCGCGATCCAGTATTGCATATGAGCGATAAAGACCGCGCAATCCGTTCCGAATTTCTCCGCGACAGCACCGTCGAAATGGTAGGTCATGTGTCTCTTGTCCCCTCTCTTGTTTTATACAGCATTGCGCACACCTCCCCATAGCAGTGCCAGACCGACCACGCCGGCTAGTACCGTGCCCCACAGCGGCAGTGTGCCGTTGTCCGTCAGCGCAGCCGCAATCAGCAGCAGCGTAAAGCCGATGCCGACCATACGTGGGTGTACCCCTTGACAGCCGGTGCCCGCCGTGTTATAATCATCCATACGAGATGTTTTCGCATTGACGCTCAGTACGGTTGCCGCCGTCTGGGCGTTTTTTCTTTGTCTGGATTTCATTTGTTATCCCTCTTTTCAAATTTGTCGCAATAATCGTAGGTTTTTCGGTTTTTAATGCGCGGTTCGGTGCAATGGCCGCATTCGAGCGGCGAGCCGTCCTCAAGGTAGTGTTGGCGGAAATACCGGCAGTTCACGCACACCGGCAGGTGCGGCGCGATAGAGATTAAGTAGCGTTCGCTGGCGTTTAATGTTTGCATATAGCTTCCACTCCCGTTGTTATTTAGTATCTAAATAGTAGCATTATCAGACTTGCTTGTCAATTCTATTAGCAACTAAATAGCATCTTTACACTAATAGCTGTTTGGTGTTATCATGCTACTAAACAAGGAGGTGGAGATATGCCCGCAGCTATCCCCGGTCGTGTTGCAACTCAAATCAGAGTCAACAATGAAATTTACCGTAAGACAAAGCTGATTGCACAGGCAGAAAGCCGCAATACGAACGCACAGATCGAGTATTTCCTCAAAAAAGGCGTAGAAGCATATGAGGGCGAGCATGGAGTTATCGATCTTCCGGATGAGAACTGACCTCTGCTTCCCACAGCTTTCTTCCTCGATCCAATAGAACGACCAGCATTGCATTTTGTGCGATGCCAAGCCGCGCGGCTTCTTGCTTGATGTACTCATGTATCTCGGCAGGGAGCCGCGTTTGCGTTGAGATAGTTGTTTTACCCATATTCTTTATCTCCTCTTCTTTGCATTATTTCAAGACGAAAGGGGGTGAGTTTATGACAAAGGACGAACTCAAGAAATCGTTAAATGAAGCTCTGGAGAATTTCAGAGCGGATGCACAATCCAGCTTTGACGAGATGAGCAATGAACCTGCTACCAAGGGCGATGTTGCTGATCTTGCAAAGATGACTTTCTACGCGCTTAATGATTTCCGCAATGCCTTAATCAAATATCTGGAGTAACCTCTCGGGCTGTCGATGTTGCCTCATCGGCAGCCTTTGTTTTTGCGTCCAACTGCTCAACAATGCGTGCCAGCTTTGCCAAATCAACCTCTCCATATTCCCATGTATGCACTTTAGCGTTGCGTTCTAACTCTGCTACTCGGTTTTCCAGCTTCTTGACTCTGCCGAAAATCATTACCTTCCCTCCCCATAGATGAAAAATCCTTTGCCGTCTCGCCGCTGATTAAAGCCATCTCGGCCAGATAGGCCCGACGCAGCATGCGCTGCACAATGGCGTTATATCGCGGTGCTTCCTCATCGTCGATCTTGCGGTCGAGGGCGATCATCGCCAGATCATGCGCGTCGGCACGCTCCTGCTCGTAGTCCTCGCTTTCCAGTCCGACCTCTAAGGCCAGCTGCTGCAACTCGACATTGCTTTCCGGCCGCCGCCATAATGTTCCCAACGGACACCGGTTACAGTAATAGCCACGCAGCCACGGCGCTCGATATGCCTCGGCCATTTCGGCCACACGCACCGGCGTAGGCGCCCGGTCTTCCTGCTCGATGGCCTGCAGATTCCGCACCGACCAGCCAAGCATCTCGGCCGCTTTTTCCTGCGTCAAACCCGCACCTTCGCGGGCACTTTGGTAGATATTCTGGTATCTTTCCATCGTTGTCCTCGCTTTCCCCTTTGTGATAAAATTATCACACAATGAAACCGATACGCTGTTGCCGCAGCGCTTCTGTGTCGGCCTTTTCCTTCGCCTTTTCGTAGCGCAGCACTTCGTCCTGTCGGATTTTCCAACCGCCGAGATTTACCGCACTCAGCTGTCCGGCATGGATCAGCTTACGGACATAGTCCGGCGAACAGAGCCACCGTTCTGCCAGTTCGGCAGTCGTGATATACTTCGCAGCCATTACACTACCTCCTTTTCACCTTTGTACAGATCGTCCAGCGTGCAGCCGAGTAGTCGAGCGATTGCTGGCAGCATTTCCGCTCGCGGGAATGCCCGTCCTGTCTCCCACATAGCGACACTGCCGCGGGATACTTTCAAGGCATCGGCCATCTGCATCTGGGTAATACCTTTCTGCTCACGCAATTTCTTAATCGCAATCACGCGCTCACCTCCTTGTCAGTTTTACTGACATTATAATAACTCTTTCCAGTCGTTTTGTCAATATAAAAAACAAATATTTTTATGTGCGCCTTGTTTTGTCAATTATATTGACGTATAATAATGGTATATGAGAGTGAGGTAGTGCAGTGAATAGAGTTAAAGAATTGCGTAAAGAGCACAAAATTACACAAGAAAAGTTAGCGGCATCCCTTGGAATATCACGCAGTGCCGTAGCCATGTACGAAACAGGCAAGTGCGATTTAAGCAATGAAATTTTAATTACTTGTGCATCTTTTTTCGATGTTTCTACCGATTATCTTCTCGGACAATCGGACATAAAAAAAGCGCCCTCTACCGAGGACGCAAAATTATCAGCCGAAGAAGCCGAACTGCTTAAACTTTTTCGTGCGGCGCCAGCGGCGCTTCAGGATGCTGCACTTCGAGTATTGGAAGCGAACCAGAAGAAAGAATAGCTTTAATTTCGGGCAGCGTAATTTCCGACTCTGCTAAGCCGCGCACGAGCTTTATGAATTGTTGTTCTTTCGCTGTCATGGTTCACCCTCCTGCATTGCGAACATCTGTTTGTATTTTTCATAATACACCAGAAATTGAGTTTATTCAACCCTAAGTTTACTACATCTTGTGAAAACGCAAATAATTGAGCATGTCCAAATTGGACACCGAAAGGTGCTTGTATATGATTACTCCTAACACATGGGTCAGCGTTTCTAATCCAGAGGAACTCTTGGCATTATCCAAAAAACTCAGATTGACACCTAAAACTTTTACCGAACCTAAGCCGCTTATTTATAATGGTTTCTTCGCTAATTCTCCCACTCCGTGCAAACTTGTTGGCTATAAAGATGATTCCTTTGTTGTAATCGATATAAACGGCCAGTTGCACACTATACATGTAGACTGCCTGTTGGATATGCAATCCTCTGCGCGTAGCAAGCACACGCAAGCAGACAGTGTTCCGCCTGACGAGTCTCCATCTTCCGTTTATACGGTTATTGATATTGAAACCACAGGATTAAGTCGGTACAATTCTGAAATCATCGAATTGGGTGCTTTGAGAGTTGAGAACGGCGAACCTGTTCGTAGCTTCTCCCAGTTGGTTTGCCCCGTTTCTCCAATCCCGCTTGACAGTGTAGAAATCACCGGTATCACCAATGCAATGTTGGCAGAACAGCCTCCTATTAAAACCGCATTGCCTGCATTCCTTGATTTTATTCAGGACACGCCAATCATCGGTCACAATATTTTAGCGTTTGATTTACCTATCATCAATCGCATCTGTGCCGAGAATAATCTGCCTCCAGTCCAGAATCCCTGTTGCGATATGTTGCCGCTAGCTCGTGACTGTCTGCAAATATCTCATTATAATCTTTCTTCTATCGCTGAACAGCTTCAGGTGGAGTCAAGTCAGGCTCATCGTGCCTTGGGCGATTGCGAAACCACATACCGGTGTTTTGAAGCTCTGCAAAAGCAGTGCAATCCCAAAATCGTTTGGCAGAGCGCCAAAATACTTCCGCCAGAGCATCAAGAGGAAAAGCCCTCCAAATCTCATATTACCGCAGAACAGTTCTCGTATTACAGATCAAGACCCAAAGCAAAGGATATTCACCCAACGGTTGATATGTTCGATCCTGCCCATCCGCTGTATGATTTCACCTGTGTTATCACAGGTGAATTGCAGAACATGGACCTTCGTGATGCCATGCAATGTATCGCAGACTGCGGCGGTCATAATGCTGACAACATCACCCGTAAAACCGATTTGTTGATTGTTGGTGCAAATGCCGATCCGAAGCATAAAAGCGGAAAAATCACTAAAGCTGAGGAATATATTGTTAAGGGTTTTCCAATCAAAATCATCACGGAAGCTGAATTTTTGCAGTTGCTCAATAACCAGTCCGATTGTCTGGATAATAAACCACTTTCTGAACCTGAGCGTATTATGCAGGAATTCCTGTCTGTCATCCAGCAAGCTGACTCCCGCTATGATTTACGGAAGATTTCGCTTCAATTTCGTACACCCAAATCATCCCCGCCCTATTACGCAATTGAGTGTTTTGGTCAATCCTGTATGACTTTCAAAGGCAGTACACAGCTGTATCTTGAAGTGTCTCCAAGAATTCAATCGCTGTTTGCTGATTTTGACATTGCACTCGATGATTCTCGCCAAAATAACTGGGCGCGTATGGCCGCAAGAGCATTTTCGTTCAAAAAGACACCACAGCTTGCTATTGAAATATACGAGAAGTTTCTCTCGATAAATGGCTTTGACTGCTGTTCACGTTATCTGCAGTGCAGTGAAGCTGGGCACTGTATCCACCCCGATCTAATGACAGCCGGACAATGTACATATCGTCGCAAGCTGCGCTTAGGGCAAATTTTCTATGGTTCTAAACGTAACATCTGATCAACCAGCTGACGTTCGAGGGTTACACCGCCGAGCAGGCCGCGTATGGCACTAAGGCTGTGGGATACTAATTATGTTTAACCTCCGAGAATGACGGGGTGCTTCGGCGTAGAATATCATTCATCCGTATATCAGCAGACCTCTCCCCTTGGGGTCTGCTATATTTTCAACTATTCACTCGAACAATTGTTCTATTTTAGTCAATTTTTCAGGAGGATTATCACCATGAGACCACAAAAGTACAAATACAAAGCCAGTATTGTCATTGGCCACCGAACCGATGGCACGCAGATCAGAAAATACATACAGGACAACAACAAGGCCCGCTTTGATGCTAAAGTCCAAGCTGTGCGTGCACTGGTCTGCCGCGGTGGAGCGCCAACCAAAATCACTGTTGAGCAGTGGGCCTGGCAGTGGTTCCACACCTACAAAGAACCGCGTGTCGGTCCATCTCAGCGCACAAATTATGAAACTCATATCCGCCTGCGCATCTGTCCCGCGATCGGCATCCTCCCTATCGCAGATGTCAAGCCGTTCCAGGTGCAGCGTCTACTCACCAAGGCCACGACCGACGACGGCAAGCCACTGGGTGCAGGCACCGCAGCGCAGCTGCGCTATATCACCAAGGCGATATTCGAGCAGGCTGTGACGAACGGACTGATCCCCGTGTCACCGTGCAAAAATATCGAAATGCCGGTAACCCGTAAAAAGAGCCGTCGGGCCTTGACACGCGCGGAAGAGGAAATCGTGCGCGAAGTCGCAAAGAAACACTACGCCGGACCGTGGGTGCTGCTCATGCTCGACTGCGGTCTGCGCCGCGGCGAAACCGTGCCGATCGGTGCCCAAGATGTCAAAGACGGCTTGCTCTGCATTTCGCAATCTGTCGATTACAAAGAAAAGAAAAATCAGCCTACACTGAAAACGCCTAAGAGCGAAGCAGGCGTACGGTACATCCCCATCTCGGATGAGCTGCTCGCCCAGCTGGATCAGAAGTCGCGCTACTTCTTCCATCGCACCAGCGGCAAAATGCTTACGGCAACCAATTTGCGCCGAATGTGGAACAGCTTCCACCGGGCCTGCGACCGTGCAGCCGGAGCAGAAATCTATCGAAATAAAATCATCACTCACGCTTTCAGCACAGACATTACACCGCACTATCTCCGGCACACATACTGCACCAATCTGCGCCGTAGGGGGTACGACCTGAAAACCGCACAGTATCTGATGGGCCATGCAGACATCAGTACCACCGCCAATATTTACAGCCACGTCACCGAGGACGACGTTCGCGACCTTGCCGCAAAACAGGAACAAAACGAGGAATAACTTCTGCATATCGGCTCAATTTCTGCAATTATTGCAACCGTTCTGTGTCAACCCCTGACCTTTTTTCATTTCCTACGTCAAACCGTCGGACTTTTCCTACATATTTCCCACCTGTTCTGTATTTTTCGCCCTTATCTATAGCGCGTGTAACGCATATACCTCAAAATCGACTCGTTCAAAACCGGAACATTTCCATGCGCTTAGAACAATAAATCCCTGTAAACAGCAAAATCCCGTCATTTCTGACGGGATTTGAATTGGTGGACATTAACGGGTTCGAACCGCTGACCTTCCGCACGTCAAGCGGATGCT
>CAVLCS010000014.1:0-34171 GCA_963661675.1 Bulleidia sp. | reverse complement strand
AAACTGAAGTGGTTGAGAAGAAGAACGTCATGTTGAACGGCAAGACGTACACCTGTGAGTGTATTTGCAAGGACGAAGTAAACTACATCAAAATGCGCAGCTTGGAGCAGGCGGGCTTTACCGTGACCTTCGATGCCGTGCGCAAGGTGCCGTCGATTACCGCGCCGCAGTGCCGTGCCTTCGTGCCGGACGGCGACGAGGCCATGCAGGCTGCAGTCGATACGCTGCGGGAGAGTGCCGGTCTGGAAACTAAGACGATTGAGTACCTGCTCCGGTATCAGTATGGCGAGCAGCTGATTGAGAAGCTGGCGAAGGCGATGGTGCAGTGACACACCCGTGTCACTACCTGTGTCACCTATAAAAGCCAATGCCGAAATCGTCAGATATAGCGTGATATTTTGTAAATAATCATCTGCCTTACAAGCAGAGGGTCACAGGTTCGAGCCCTGTAACTTCCACCAGAATGAAACCTCTAAACCATATGGTTTAGAGGTTTTTCTTTGTCTATCCGAATTTTTACTCGATATGATAAAATAGACATCGTGTTGCAATACACTATTTCCGGCTGACAGATGTGGGACTAAACGTGGGAGTAAACTTATCGCATTACATTTATATAGAAAAAGACTTCAACCCAACCGGTTGAAGTCTTTTGCATATTAGCCCAAAACCTTCCGGCCTTCCGACCAGACCGCCTTGACATTTCGGTCATCCATCGAATACAGTGCCCGCTCGAGCCGTTCGGGCAGCGAAAGCGGCTGCGGAGCCTCAGTAAAGCCGCTGTCGTCTACGACCACAGCGTGCAGCTTGTCACCGACGGTAAAGCCGTCGCCTGCGCCGAAGTAGCGGTGGCCGGAGGTTGTGCCGAGGTAATACGCCTCGGGTACGGTCAAGAACGCCGGTTTGCTCGGCTCGCTGAAGCTGCGGACCTTGGATGCCTGAATGCTCATCGTGACGGCACGGTTCATCGCCGGAGAGGTACCGGCGGCAATGTCCGAGCCGAGCGTTACCCACAGACCTTCACCCAGCATTTCGCGAATCGGAGCGATACCGCTGCACAGGTTAATATTGGAATCCGGGCAGTGTGCAACAACCACGCCGGCCCGCTTGATGGCGGCACGTTCGCGCTCATCTGAGTGAATGCAGTGCGCCATGACCGTGTGATCCTTCCACAGGCCGTACTTGTCGTAGCTTTCCCAATACTGGGCGCAGTCCGGATGCAGCGAGCGCACCCACTCGATTTCGTCCACGCTCTCCGACAAATGAGACTGCACAAAGAGGTTTCGCTCCTGCGCCAGTCTGCCGAGCCACGCCATCAGTTCATCCGTGCAGGAAGGCGTGAACCGCGGAGTAATGATCGGCTTCACATACTGAAATCTGCTGCATTCTTCCAGCCAGCGCAGCGTTTCACGCTCGGATTCCTCGGTGGTCTCCTGCAGATTGTCGCCGCCGTTGCGGTCCATGTTGACCTTGCCGACATAACCGGTCACACCGGCCTGCTCGAGTTCTTCCATCAGCACGAGCGTCGCGTCCGTGTGCAGAGAAGCAAACATCACTACACGGGTCGTGCCGTTAGCGATCAAATCGTGCGCCAGCTTGCGATAGACACGGCGTGCATAATCCAAATCGGCAAAATGCGCCTCGGCAGGGAAGGTATAGGTCTGCAGCCAGTCGAGCAGCGGCAGGTCCATGCCCATGCCGACATTCGGGTACTGCGGCGCATGCAGGTGCATGTCTGCAAAGGACTGCATGATGAGTTTTCCCGAATAATCGCAGATCTCACCGTCAAACTGGCTCGGAGCCGAATGCAGTACCTCACGGATCGTGCCGTCGTCCTCGAGCACCAGTGCACCGTTCTCGATGGTTTCCAGTCTGCCGAGGGCAGGCGCGTGAATGATATTGCCCTTCAAAAGTCTCATGATTTTTCGTCCTTTCGGTAAAAATGACATGAAAAAGTGCCCGATAGATGGAGAAATTCCAACTATCGGACACTCATAGTAAGATCTTTCGGCGATCTCGTAGAAACTCCCGCGCCATACCAGCGGGACTATATGAGCTCTTTTCCGAAAAGATATATTAGCAGGGGAAGGGCGGTTTGTCAAGCCCTTCTTTGTGGGAAATTTACGCCTGCTCCTTGCCGCTGAATACCGGGAAGAAGCTGAACTCACCGTAGTCCTTGATGCGCTCCATGGCGGTCAGCACCTGCATATCCTCGTCCGAGATGACGAAATCGACAGCAGCGTTGCTGGCCATATGCTCGGGATTTGCGGTCTTGGGCAGAGCGACCGTGCCAAGCTGAATCACGTAGCGGATACACAGCTGTGCCGCGGAAACACCGTACTTTTTCGCCATTTCAGCGATCGCCGGATTCTTGAGCGCTTCACCGTGCGCGATCGGAGAATACGCCTCAACCTGAATGTTCTGCGCCTTGCAGAAGTCGATGAGCGCAGTGTCCGTGTTGCTGATGTGCAGCAGAATCTGGTTGACCATCGGCTTTACGCGGCAGTCCGCGAGGATGTTCTCCAGATCGTCCTGCAGGAAGTTGGAAACGCCGATGACCTTGACCTTGCCGGTAGCCTGGGCGTCCTCGAGGGCACGCCAGGCTTCTTTGTTGCCCTCAAAGTAGCGCTTTGCATCGCGGAACTCGTTCCACGGCTGCGGCGCATGAATGATCATCTGGTCGAGGTAGTCCAGACCCATCTTCTCAAGCGTCTCGTCGATGGACTTTGCAGCGGCTTCGTAGGTCTTGTGCTCGGCAGCGACCTTGCTCGCCACGAACAGCTGCTCGCGCGGAACACCGCAGGTGCGCACGCCTTCGCCTACGCCACGCTCGTTGCCGTAAGCCTGTGCGGTGTCGATCAGGCGGTAGCCCTGCTGAACGGCGGTGCGGACTGCCTCGGCTGCCTTGTCATCGTCGATAAACCAGGTGCCGAGACCCAGCTTCGGAATCTTGGTGCCGTCTGCTAAGGTGAAAAATTCGTCGAAAATCATTGCTAAATCCTCCTGTTTTGTTTATTTTACTACCGAATAGCGAATCCAGACTGCGCCGGAGCCGTACTGCTGTACACTGTCAAGATGCAGCTGCGTTACCGGCTGTTCCATCGGCAGACCGTCAAACACAGCCGCCATGCCGCCGCGACCGTCAATGCCGGCGCCGATCAGGATGCTGACCTCATCGAGCAGACCTGCCGCCAGAAATCCGGCGTTGATGTGGCCGCCGCCAACGACCGCCATGCGCTCCACGCCGAACTCGTCGGCGAGGATTTCGCAGACGCGGTTCAGGTCGATCTTGTCCTTGCCGCACGCGATCCACGAGATGTTATTCTCGTCCAGATACGCCAGATATTCCCGGCTGACCTGTTCGCCGGTGACGATCACCAGCGGACGTTCCTCGTCGGCGTTGTCCCAGAGCAGGGTGCCGTGCGTGTCCATGATAATCTCGTAGCCGTCGGCGTCCGCCTTCTTTGAGAAGCCTTCCTGACCGAACGGCGTCGCGGTCTCGCTGTGGAAGGCACCCGAGGCCATCTCGATCTCAGCGGTCACGCGGCCGCTTACGCGGGAAGGTGCGCCGAGCGCATCCAGCGTGTCGTAATATTCCTCGCCGGGCAGATGCTCGGTCATGGCACAGTCAATGCGGCCGTCCACCGAGGTCATCATGTGGCAGATGATATGCGGTTTGTTCATATTGCATGCTCCTTTTCGATTTTCTGTCTGACTATACTGTACATCCTGGAGTGCGCTCAAAGTCAAGTCTTTTTTGAAAAAAGTTTGCAGAGAATTGCGGCTTGCAGAAAAGCCTTGACAAGTTCTCCGGCATACACTATAATAGTCCTGAAATAAGACTGAGAAAGGAGACCGCCGTTTGAATATCGAGGAAAAGACGGCCACGTTCTGCAGTGCATGGCAAAGCCTCAGCGGCATTTATGAGGATTACGCGCGCAAAGCAGGCGTATCGTACAACAGCCTGTACATCTTAAATGCGATTTTTTCGACGGAAAACTGCACGCAAAAGCAGATTTGCGACAAAACGCTGCTGCCCAAGCAGACGGTCAACAATGTCGTGACCAGCTTCTACAAAAGCGGCTACATTGAGCTGCGTGAACTGCCGGAAAACCGCCGGATCAAGACCATTCACCTGACCGAAGCGGGTACAGAGTACGCGGAAACGCTGCTGCCGCACATCGACGAGGCTGGCCGCAAAGCTATGCAGTCGCTGACCGACGCAGAGCAGAGTATGCTGCTCGAGCTGATCGGCCGGTACGTTTCATCCTTCCGCAGAGAAATGCTGGGAGAATAACCCTCCTGTTCAGGCAGGAGGATTGTTTTTGCACATATAGTCCTAAAATAATACCGTATCGTAAAAGGAGAGAATTTTGAAGACCGTAGATATGACACAAGGCAGCCCAATGAAGCTGCTCATCCAGTTTTCCATCCCGATTTTGCTCGGCAACCTGTTTCAGCAGGTGTACACGCTGGCCGACCGCATCATTGTAGGCCGCTACGTCGGCGACGCGGCATTCTCCGCCATTGGCGCGACCAGTGCGCTGGCCATGCTGTTCATGTCGATGTGCATGGGTGCCGCCATCGGTGCAGGCGTGGTCGTTTCGCAGTATTTCGGCGCAAAGGATGAGAAGGGAACGGCCGCGTCCATCGCAAACGGCGTTTACGCCAATCTGCTCATCACGCTGATCATGACCGTCATCGCACTGCTGACCACCAAGCCGATCCTGCTGCTGCTCAACACGCCGCAGTCCATCCTGCCGGACGCACTCAGCTACATGTACATTTCCATGGGCGGTTTGATCGCGGTTTCCATGTATTTCGGGCCGTTTTCCATCCTGCGTGCGATCGGCGACTCGAAAACACCGCTGATTTTTCTGATTTTCTGCAGCCTGCTCAACATCGTGCTCGACCTGCTGTTCATTCTCGTATTTCACATGGGCGTGGCCGGTGCGGCGCTCGCAACCGTGCTTTCCGAGGCGATCGCCGCCGTGCTTTGTCTGATTTATGCGTTCATCAAGGTGCCGCAGTTCCGGCTGGCACTAAAATACCGCAAACCAGACAAGCTGCTCCTCAGCAAGACCTTCGGCGTCGGCATCCCGACCGGATTCCAGTACGCGCTGATCTACGTTTCCAGCATGATCCTGCAGCGTATCGTCAACGGTTTCGGCGAGTCGGTCATCGGTGCATTCACGGCCACGACGCAGATCGAGATGCTCGTGCAGCAGATTTTCTCCGCACTGGGTACATCGGTGGTGACGTTCACCGGACAGAATATGGGTGCAGGCAAGCACGACCGCATTTCGCACGGTGTAGCAGCGTCCATGAAGATCAGCGCAGTCGTATCGCTTGTGCTGCTGGCGGCGTTCTGGCTGTTCGGACGGCCGATCATGGGCATTTTTGTAACCAATGAGGAAATCATCTCGATTGCCGCAACCGGCATCCGCATCACCGGCCTGTTCCTGTTCGCACTGGGCGGTGTGCAGATCCTGCGCTACATGCTCAACGGTGCAGGCGACTCGATGTACGCGCTGATGAACGGTGCGGTCGAGGTCATTGCTCGTGTGGCATTCGCGGTCGGACTGACGGCGATCCCGTTTATCGGAATGTGGGGTATCTGGCTTACCACCGGCCTGACGTGGGCAGTCACGGCGGTGTTTGCGCTGTTCCGCTATCGCCACGGTGCATGGAAAACCAAGACGTTGGTATAATTTTTCAGGAGGAAACGGACATGAAAGTATTGATTTTACACGGCAGTGCACACAAAAACGGTGCGACTTCCATTCTGGCAGAGCGTTTCGCACAGGGCGCGAAGGACGCAGGCCACGAGACCGAACTGGTCGAGCTGAGCGAGAAGAACATCCATGACTGCATCGGCTGTGGTGCCTGCCAGATGAACGGCGGCACCTGTGTCCAGAAGGACGACATGACCGCACTTTACGAGCAGCTGCAGGCGGCAGACGTGATCGTTTTCGCGTCTCCGGTGTACTATTACACCTGGACTTCGCTGATGAAGCGCACGCTCGACCGCACGTTTGCGCTGATCGCCAAGCTGTCGCACAAGCGGTTTTACCTGCTCTCCTCCGGTGCCGCACCGGACGACAGCTGCATGCAGATCATGTACGACTGCTATCACCAGTACCTCGGCTGCTTCTATGGCGAGGATAATAAGGACGCCGGAATCCTGATGGCGCTCGGCATGAATACGCCCGCTGATATGCAGAATACGGATTACGCCGAGCAGGCGTACAACATGGGCAAGTCGATTGCTCAGTAAACCGATAAAAGAAAAGCTGTCCGATGCAAATCGGGCAGCTTTTTTGTGCTATTAAACGATTAACGCCTTGAGTTTACGCAAAAATGCTTCGGAAACCTTGGAAAACACCGCGTAGCGCTTCCAAATCAGCGCATACCGCAGCGTGAGCGGCGGCTCGAGCGGACGAAAGCAGACGTTGTCATTCAGCGGAGAGGGAATATAGGCGTCGCTCGTCAGAAAGTACCCGAGTCCGCTCTGCACAAAGCCGGTTGGATCGCCGTTTACTACATTATAAGTAGCAGCCGTGTGCAGCTTTTCAGACGTGCAGTGCGCCCACCGGGCGATCTCGCGCTGCAGACCGGGACGGCGGTGCATGATAAGCGGCAGTCGGCGCAGCTGTTCAGGCGTTACGGCGGACTGCATAGCCAGCGGGCAGCCGCGCGGCATGAGCACACCCCAGCAGGAGGTATCCCGCAGCGGCAGAAAGTCGTACTTGAGCGTGTCCACCGGCTGCAGAACGACAGCAAAATCCAGACTGCCGTGGTCGAGCCGCTCGAGTACATCGGTCGCGTCGCTGCTGTAAAAGTCAAAGCGTATCTCGGGATGCGCTGAGTGCAGTGCGGCTGCGGCTTCAAGCACCTGCGTTGTCGGTCCGCCGCCGATGGCGATTTCGCCGCTGAGTGCAGACGCGCCGGTGCTGAGTTCATGCTCGGTTTTGTCCATCAGCGCCACGATTTCTTCCGCGCGCTTGCGCAGGAGCACGCCGTCCTCGGTCAGGGTCAGCTTGCGCTTGCCGCGCAGCAGGAGCGGCTTGCCGATCTCGCGTTCTAACTCCATCAGCTGCTTGGACAGCGACGGCTGTGAGATATGCAGGCTTTCGGCGGCTCGTGTGATGTTTTCCTCGCGGGCGACAGCTAGAAAATAACGCAGAATGCGGATATCCATGTTCATCAACTCCGCTTTCAGTATAGCGGAGAGAAACATGCCTGTCAACTATGGTAAACCATGCAATATAAGTATTGGCTATTATATAAAACCTGCCGTATAATAGAGTCGTAAGAAAATACGGAAAGAGGAGGAGCTATGTCAAACAAAAATCAAATGGATATGCGCAACGGCCCAATCTGGAACAAACTGCCGCAGTTTGCGCTGCCGGTCGCGGCCACGGCGATACTCGAACAGCTGTTTAACGCCTCGGACGTGGCGATTGTCGGCAATTTTGCGAGCGGAAACCGCACAGCAGCGGTCGCTGCCGTTGGTGCCAACAGCCCGATCATCGGCCTGATCCTCAACCTGTTCATCGGCATTGCGCTCGGCACGAATGTTGTTATCGCGCATGCCATCGGGCAGAATGACAGGGATTCGGTGCGCAAAACCGTACATACCTCGGTGCTGGTGTCGCTTATCGGCGGTGTGATCGTGGCCTTGCTCGGCGAGTGCATCGCGGCTCCGCTGCTCGGCCTGCTCAACGTGCCGGAGGACGTGTTCCCGCTGGGACTGCTGTATCTGCGCATTTACTTCATCGGCATGCCGGTGATTTTGCTGTACAACTTTGAAGCGGCCATCCTGCGCAGCATCGGCGAGACAAAAATACCGCTGATGGCCCTTGCGACCTCGGGCGTGCTCAATGTACTGCTCAACGTGTTCTTCGTGGTTGTGCTGCACATGACGGTCAACGGTGTCGCCATCGCGACCGTGCTGTCCAACGCGGTCAGCTCGCTGCTGCTGCTCCGCTATCTAATGCGGACGGACGCCGCCGTTCGCGTAGACCGGCACGCCCTCCGGTTTGACATGGGCAGCTTTGCGCGCGTGCTCAAGATCGGACTTCCTGCGGGCATCCAGAGCGCCGTGTTCGCGTTCGCAAATATCATCATTCAGGCGGCGATCAACAGCCTGGGCACGACGGTTATGGCGGCTTCGAGTGCGGCCTTCAACATCGAGATCATGGCGTACTACATGCTCAACTCGTTCAGTCAGGCGTGCACGACGTTCGTCGGGCAGAACTACGGCGCAGGCAAGCTCGACCGCTGCAGGAAAACGCTGGTGCTCTGTCTGGTCGAGGATATCATAGCGACCGGCGTGTTTGTCGCGATCGTTCTGGTGGCAGGGCATCAGCTGCTGGCGCTGTTCAACACCGACCCGGAGGTCATCCGACTGGGCTATCAGCGCCTGATTATCGTGTACACGGCGTACATTTTCAGTATGCTGTATGACATTATGTCCGGTTATCTGCGTGGATTCGGCATTTCGCTTTCGCCGGCTATTCTGACCATGCTCGGCGTGTGCGGCACGCGTATTCTGTGGGTGCAGTTTGTGTTCCCGCGGCATACGGATTTCCGGTCGCTGATGATGGTCTATCCGGTCAGCCTGTCCATCACAGCAGCGCTGATTTTGATCGCGCTGATCGTGCATCATCCGGCAACACGGCTGGCGAAAACGCGTGAAAAGGAGAAGATTTCATGAATACCATTCCCTTAAATAACGGCGTGACCATGCCGCCGATCGGCTACGGCGTGTTCCGCATGACTGACCAGAGCGCGTGTGAAGAGGCAGTCGTGCAGGCGATTCAGGCTGGCTACCGTCTGATCGACACGGCCGCCGCCTACGGCAACGAGGAGGCAGTCGGTCGGGCAATCCGCCGGTGCGGTGTGCCGCGTGAGAAATTGCTTGTCACCACCAAGCTCTGGATTCCGGATATCAGCTACGAAGGCGCAAAACGCGGCTTTGCAGCCTCGCTCGAGCGGCTCGGACTGGATTACCTCGACCTGTACGTCATCCATCAGCCGTACCACGACTGCTTTGGCGCATGGCGTGCGATGGAGGAATTGTACGCGTCCGGTCAGGTGCGTGCCATCGGCGTGGACAACTTCACACAGGATAAGCTGGCGGATTTTATGTTCTGGAACGAGGTCAAACCGGCGGTCAACCTGCTGGAATGCAATCCGTTTTTCCAGCGCGAGGACGAGCGGGCGTTCCTCGAAAGCAAGGATATCCTGCTGCAGGCGTGGTCGCCGCTGTCCGCCGGGCAGAATAACATTTTCGGCAACGAAACGCTGTGCACGATTGCTGCGGCGCACAAAAAGTCGGCGGCACAGGTGGTGCTGCGCTGGCTGACGCAGAGAGGTATCGTGCCGCTCGTCAAATCGGCAAATCCGCAGAGAATGCAGGAAAATTTGAATATTTTCGACTTCACGCTCACCGAGGACGAAATGCAGCAGATTGCTAAACTGGATACCGGCCACACCTGCTTTATGCCGCGCAATACCGGCAAGGCGGTCGAGGATTTCCTGACGATTGCCGCAGGCGGCGTGGCTCCGTCCGGCAAAGTCGAAGAAAAGTGAACCTAACAGGGTGTATTAGGGAGAATGCGCCCTGTTTTTCTACTCGAAAAAGTGGTTTCTCTTGCAAAATACAGGCAGTGATGCTACAATAAAAGCAACAACAGGTTAGCTTTCTCTAACCGAGAAAAGGAGGAATCTGCATGATCGTTCGCGTACTGCTGGAAGGCTTGGGACTCGGTGTGTTGCTCGTGCTTGTCTGCACGTTCGGCATCCGCAAAGGACCGGCGGGACTGGTGCACCTCTATCACACCGAGGTGCAGACGCGCTGTGTGGAACTGGGGCTCATCACGCGAGAGCAAATCCGGCGGAACAATATCGCGTTCAAGCTGGTCTGCATCCCGGGATACATCGCGTATGTGCTGCTCTGCGTGTATGCGGTCAACGGCGCACGCGGCTTTGGTGCGGGATTCTGGCAGATGTTCGTTATCCTGTCCGTGATGAACCTGATCGACCGCTTTTTCGTGGATGCGTGGTGGGTCGGGCACACCTCGGCGTGGATCATCTCGGGCACGGAGAATTTACAGCCGTATATCACCGCCGCAGATCGACGAGTTAAGTGGCTGTCCGGCACGGTCGGTATGGCGATTATCGCGGCCGTGCTTGCCGGAATCATGGCGGTGATTCTCTCATGAAAACGTTCCATTATCCGCTGAATCACAAGAAAGATGAGGCGTACATGGCGGAAATGCGCGCAAAAGGCTGGGCGGCTGTCCGTTTGGTCGAGGGCGTGTGGACGTTCGAGCCGTGCAGACCGAATCAGTACACCTACCGTGTGGCGTATCTGCGCGGCAAAAGCCGGGAAGCGGTGCAAGCACTCAAGCGGGATTGGGCAAAGCAGGAAATCGAGTTTGTGTCGCAGTATGTTTTCTGGGCGATTTTGCGCAGTGAGCATGATTTTCAGCTGTACACACCGGATGAGGAGATATCATTGTGTGAACGCATTCGGCGGCCTATGCTCGCAGGTGCGGTGCTGAGCGGAATCGGCGCTGCCGTAGTCCTTGCGCTCGCAATCCGGCTGAGCGAATGGTTCGGCGTACCGGCATTTCTGTGTGCGGCGTACGCGGGAATATGCGCTTCACTTGCGCTTTCGTACACCAATCTGCTCCGCCGGATGCGGCAGGAGCGATAAAAAGCAGGCTGGGAGTCGATGCTCCCAGCCTGTTTGCGTGAACGGATAAAAATGGTTATCTGCAGGAATTATTGCCGCTGCCGCAGGAATTGTTATTGCCGCAGCCACAGCCGCCGCGGTTGTCATTGACGCCGGCCGCACCGGTGAACAGACAGCCTGCCTTGTCGCTCTGCGGCGGGAAAAAGGCGTCGATCGGGAAATCGAAGTTCGAGAAGATTTCGCACGGGTCCTGCTCACCGCCGACACCGCTGTTCGAGCAGTCGCGCCGCGGCAGACATACGTCGTAGGCGGGCATGAGCAGCTGGATGTCGCGCTCGAGCCGGATGATCGAGAACTGACCGAGGGTGACGAACAGCTGATAGCCGTCGTTGCCGAGCACGAGATCGTCGCCGCCAAAGCACGAGCAGATCGAACGGGGTACCTCATGCAGACTGCAGCAGCAACAGTTACAGCTTACCTCCGGTGCAACCACACGGGCGTCCAGCATGACAGGATCGACGACCTCAACGACCGCGGTCGGCTTGTTGCTGTCGGGACGCAGCTGTACGTCGCGGCCGTCCTCGATATACTGCGAGGAGAAGATGCGGGCGCCGCCCTCACCGCCGAACAGCACAACGCGCTTGTCAAATACCGCCAGACCGTCTACGATACGCGGACGACCGATCACGCAGCTGATTTCGCACTCGATGCGGTAGAAAAAGCGGATGTCAACGCTATAAAATCCTCGATTAAACTGGATTCTTTCAACGTCGATAGAAACACAGAGCAGCTCGGCTTCACACGACTTGCCATGTTATGCGTTATCGGTGTGAGGAAATTTTGGGGTGGATTATGACGGAGAGATCATTTTCGGCGGACCAGCGCTGTTTGGTGGTTTTATGGTAGTCGATGCGGTCGATTACCTGCTTGAGGAGGTTGTTACGTTCTTCCGGAGTGGATTTACGGTCGTATACGTCGAGAACATGACGGATTTGTGGAGCGGCATTCTCACGGGCGGCTGCTTCGGCGTTAGCGGAGTCGATTCTTTGCTGGATCTCCTGACGGGCGGTTTGCAGGCGAGACATTTCGGCGTTTATTTCGGACTGGCGCTGCAGGAAGGTTTCACGTGTATAGATGCCGTCCTCGACCAGTTCAAAGGTTTTGGTCAGGCGCTTATGCTGCTCAGCAAGCTGACTGTCGATGTTTTTGAGGGCTTCCTGTTCGGTTGACATATCCGGAAGTTCCTGCTCCTGCAGTTCGAGGTTGTACAGAAAATCTTTCAGGCCCTGCAGGACAAGGTCTTCCACCTGTTCCAGCGATGCGGATACGGTAGGGCAGCCAACGGTCAGGCAGTTATATCTTTCAAAATTGCGGCCGGTTTGCGGATGACGCTGCATTTTCTTTCCGCATTTGTCGCAGTAGAGCAGACCTGCGAGAGGATTGTGCTGCTGCAGGGCGCTCGGCACACGCGGCTTATGGTTTTGCACAAGTAGACGCTGTGTTTCGTCCCACATTTCACGCGGGATGATGGCTTCATGCACGCCTTCGTACAACTCACATTGCTTATTGAGCGGGCGTTTTACGGTGATTTTGCCGTCCTTAATAATCTTTTTGTGCGGATGGACGGCGGACGGTATGTAACCGGCATAGTGCGGATTGCGCAGGATCAGGCCGACGGTCTGACGCACCCACGCTCTTTCGGTGGGTGAGGGAATGTTTATCAGGTTGAGATAGCTTGCGATCTCACCGGCACCTTTGCCGGACAGGAACATCTCATAGATTTTCTTTACCACTCCGGCTTCCGGCTCGATCGGACGGATGGACCAGCCGCGGCCGTCCAGCTTATAGCGCTCGTAGCCGTAGGGTGCACGGCTTGCCAGATAACGGCCTTCCTTCTTTGCGGACTTGGTTCCGGCGTTCATACGGCGGCGGATCATGCGGTACTCCTGCCGCGACATGAACAGGCCAAATTCCATCCATTCCTCGTCGGCTTCCTGGGTCGGGTCGTAGGTTTTGGACGGGGTGACAATCAGAGTTTGCGAAAACTTAAACGCTTGGGCGACGATACCCTGATCTATCGTATCACCACGGGCCAGACGTGAGGTTTCCGTGACGAGGACACCCTTCCAGCGGCCTTCTTCAACCTCGGCGAGAAGCTGCTGCATGACGGGACGATTTGCGATGCGTTCGCCGGAGACGATCTCACGGTAGATGGCGCCGATCGGCAGGGAGCGGGTCTTGGCAAGCTCCATGAGGATATGTTCGTGCCGGGCAAGGGTGTCGCCTTCGCCGTGGGCCTCGGCTTCAAGGTCGGCTCGGGATTTACGCAGGTACATTGCGTAGTCGGTGGGCATGGGACTACTCCTTTCATAGATTTTATCCCGTCTCGGTGGTGAGACGGGATTTTTACTTTAGGTTTTGGTTATTTGATCATATTGATGATGCCACCGAAATGTGAATTTTTTTGGGTGGTGATATTGCGCAGCTGGTTTTTTGTATTCAATCACTTCCATCTGTCATTCCAGTCGTTTAGATCGTGTAGAACGTGGTGCACAACCCAAAAGACGAGAAAAGCAATGCAGAATAGGCCGGTTAACGTTTCTTTGACAAATTCGTTCATGAAGTTCAACTGCTTTCATTAAAAATCATCTTCGCTGATTTCTTCTGTATTCATATTACCATCAGGAACACCGTAGAGAGTAACAGTATATCCATGAGTATATTCACTATCTTTGGTAAAATCAAAGAGTGTATCTGTCTTGAAATATTGTGTATCTTCGCCGAATTTGGGTGTTGTTCCATACCAT
The DNA here is from genome assembly GCA_963661675.1 of Bulleidia sp. GTDB lineage: Bacteria > Bacillota > Clostridia > Oscillospirales > Butyricicoccaceae > Agathobaculum. The sequence goes on along the minus strand of CAVLCS010000014.1, from coordinate 20,659 downwards.
GCGGTTCCACAGGCATAACGCAACTCGTATGTGCCGAGAGGCACATCAATGTCAACGGTGGCGCTGGGGCCAGCAAAGAACCCCAAAACTTCATTTCCGTTCATATCACACAATTTAATGTAATACGCCAGGCCTTCTTCGGTGTTCACGGTTAATGGCGCAACGCGCTCCAAACCAGCATTCACGAGAATAGTACCATTTGCGGGATAGGGTAAAGGTTGTAACTGCGGAGTTGTGTCAGCAGGAACGTCGGTTGCCTCGGTAGAGGAAGTGGAGGTATCATTTACGGCATCAGAGGTGTGTTGCGAAACTACAGGGTAGGGATCGGGTTCGGTGGTGGGTTGGAAAGCTAATTTACAAGCGAGAATGAGACTAACGCAACCAAAAACACAAGCACATGCTGTGGCTATTTTGAATTGCTTGGATTTTTCGCTGATAGTTTGCTTCATGGATACTGCATTCGACTGCAGCATAGCGCAATTATCAGAGATATAATCTACAAATTCATTGGTAGGCAGATTATAATAAAATGCGCCGATGCGGAGTTGTTCACTCAAAGAAGCCTCTCTTTTAGAAAGATATTCGTGATAAGATTCCGGAGGTTGATTATGAGATAATGCGCTGTCGATAAATTCACGATCATTCATATCCAGTGAAAGCAGTGTTCTGACTTGTGCAAGCTGTTGTTCAAAAGCAGTACGCTCGCCGTCGGTTAATTTCCTGGAAATAGGGGTGTTTATTTGTATGCCGCGCAACTGCGCTTCTTTGGTAAGATTTTGCCGCATAAGTTGTGCGCGCGTAGGAGTATTCGACATTTGAACTCACATCCATATTAAAAGTTACTTACGCTTGTTTCTCCATGCGAGATTCACTACATTTTTTATATTTCGGATTGTCTTTCAGGTCTGCGACATAGTCGCGGACCTTTTCTTTGCCCTCATCGTTGAATGCTCGGTAGTCGTCGATGAGCTGCTGCTCATCAACAGAAAGGGCGGGAGTGGGTGCAGTACTTTGCACAATTTCGGGTTGTTCCTGCATAAGTTGCTTTATTCCTAAACGAATAAGTTCGACTGTTGCGCTGGAACGGGTTTTGTATCGGTGTTCAAATTGATAATCTTCGATTTGCTTGAGAAGTTCATCATCTACCGAAACAGTGTATCTGGGACGATCTGTTGACATTCTCTCACCTCCTGAGTTTACTCCATTATACACCAGTGGTTCACTGATGTAAATATTTTTGTGAAACATCTTGACAAAGCAAGAGTGAACCACTATAATACAGTCAACAGGTTCAGTGAACCACTTATGACGAAGGAGTGAACCAGATGAAAAGACTTTCAGTAAGCCTTCCGCCAGAGATTGAAAAAGCAGTCATTGACTTACGTAAGACAGATGAATACTGCATGTGTTCGTGCGCTGATATTCTCCGTAAACTTATGCTGATTGGAGCAGAGAAAATGCGTACGGACGCCGAGCAGGCGGAACGGAAGGGGTGAGGGAGATGAAGCAAGAACCATACATCAAAACGAGCAGAGCTGGTTATTGTGCATCAGACGAAAAATGCGCAAGCTGCTGTTGGTGCCAAGAGAACCCAACACGGGCAAGAGGATGCGACAATGCGTGCGAAACCACGGTGATTAAAACCGTAAGTCTGCGCGGAGCAGGGACACAAAACGATTTATGCCATCTGGTAGCAGAATATTGGACAAAAAACGGCGAGAAAATCGGTGAAATCGTTATTTCTTAGCTGGTTTGACCTTTTCGGGTTTTATGTAGGAAATTTGTTCGGCTTCATGTACGCGATAGGCGGATACGATATAATAACGCAAAGCCTCGGTAAGACGATAAATCATATCGGTATCTACTTCGGTATGCAGACGGACGTAATGCGTTTCATCGTTACCTAACCATTCAATTCGTTCAGCCAGTGTTTTTAATTCTTCATTTGGCAACTGGCGAATTGCATCAATCGCATTATAACGTTCGATTTTATGTCGATTATCAGGATCGCGGCTGATTAAAAAATCCTTAACAAGAAATTCAAGAGCTTTACGCAATCCCATACCAGCAATATGGTGAAAACCCTCTTGATAAGCGAACATAGCTTCTGAATAGATTTCAACAAAATTGGGTGAAATCTGGGACAACTCCGGCTCGACAGTCAGAGGTTTGCGCCGTGTAGGAACAGATTCCTCATAGTAGAAAATATCACTATCCGATCGTAGAAAGTGGTAGGAAGTAAATACTTCGTGGCATGCAGGGCAGTATTGCCAGACATAAAGTTTTTTCGCAACATGAGGACGGACTGTGACAGCCCCCAACACATGAGGAACGACTCCACTATGGCACATGGGACACTGCGTAACAGGATGATAAGTTATATCATCGTGTTCAACATTGAAATTATTCTGCAAGGTATCTAAGTCCATAACATTTAAATCATTAAGCAAGATAATCAACCTCTCTTTCTGCTTTTCAGTATAGCAGAGAAGGTAAATGAAAGGAATAAGAAGAATGAAGAAAACAGTATTAGCCGCGCTGGTATGCGTGATGGCGGCTATGTTTTCCGGCTGTGCCGGGTGCGACCGAATGAGCAAAACTATCGGGTGCAATATTGACGGCGGCTTGTACCGCACGGTAACGGTATACAGCAACACCGGCGAAAAAATGAAAGAATGGCACGGAAAGTTTGCTGTTACTGAGAGTGCCAACGAGGTATATTTCGACTTGGATGGCAAGCGCGTCATCATTCATGGCGGCATCGTAATCAACGAGGAAGATTGAAAAGGAGCACACCATGAAATACGAAGTTTGGGTTTTAGAGAAGCGCGCAGTCGGTGAAAACCGCTGGCGGCAGTTTTTCTGCGACGGCAGACAGGAAGCGTTGGACGTTGTAGAAGGATTCGTAGATGTAGCAGAGAAAATTGAGGTGAAACCTGCATGAAACCGTACAATGAATATCTGGCCATGACGGCAGAGCAGATCATGGCCGACCCGGAGGCGCCGGAAAGCCTCAAGATCGCGGCCAGAATCGAGATGGAAAAGGCTCAGGCCGGACAGGCCGAGTACAAGCCCATCGACGCATAGGCTTTAGAAAGGGGTGGTTACGGTGGCAATCGTTAAAACATATCATTATCCGAACGGGACAGTCCATATTGATGACGACTGCTACCGTGACGTATCGCCGGAGGAGATGCAGCGCCGGATCGAGCGGCTGCAGCGGACGGCGTGGGAATTACTGTTAAATCAGGAGCGGAGGAAGAAAAATGAAGGCAAGTAAATTTATGATGAGTCTGTCTGCGGCAGTTTTTGGCGGTGTGATGTACATGCAGATCGCCGGTGCCTGCAGCCGCACGCAGGCGGCGGTGCTCGGTACGGCGATGTTAGTCTGCATGGCAATCTGCTATGCGGATCTCTGCGCGGCAAAACGACGCCGGAAGGCCCAGGAGACCAGGGCACGTGAGTTTGCGCGTGAGTCCATGGACAAAGCGGCCCACATTGCATATAAGGCCGACTTGATGAGGCAGATTCGCTGATGGCAGACTGGAAGAAAAACAGACAGAAATTCCAGATGCCGCATGACCGGGTAGAACGGTGCATACGGTATGTGAAGGCCGTCGAGAAAGGCGAAAAACGCGCTGAGGCAGCAAGAAAGGCCAAGTTTGACGCGCTGCTGCTCGAACGGTGGCAGGCCAGACAGGCGGCAAAGCAGCAGGAGGACAGCCATGCAGAGATTTAGCGGTCTGGAAATCAAGCCTTATTCTCGGCTGACCGATCTGCCCAAGGTGCGGATAGACAGGGTGCGCGTTGAGGTTCAGCGGACACTGTTCGACGAGGTGGAGTACCACCTCGTCGGCACTTACGGTGACGAGGGAAGAGCATATCCGGTCTGTGCACCGCTGACGGAGCTGCCGGACGTCTGGGAAAAGAAACGGGAAGTTGAAGGTGCCATTTATCAGGCAAGAATGAAGGAGCGATATCATGCGACAACAAGCAAAGCGGGTTATATGGAAACACCCGAAGGGACGGTTTGAGGTACAGGAAACCGAGCATTACAGTCTTTTCGACCACTGTACATACTACACGCGGGAATGCGTGTTTACGCCGCGGGACGATCTGCGCGGCCTGTGCAGCGAGGTTCCGGCGTATGACATGGTGCCGGAGGAACTGAAAAACCGCGGGAGACAGATGCCGCGCGTGACGGATGAAGAAAAACAGCAGTTTATGGAGATGCACCGCTGCGGCATGTCTTTGCGTGCGATCGCGAGAGAGACCGGAAGGGCACAGAAAACCATTGCGGACGCGCTCGAAGAACTGGGATACCGGAAGAAACCGAGCCGAGAATCCGCTCACTGGACCTATGAGGAGGTCCAGAAGGCGCTCAATCTACGGAAACGCGGCTATCTGTTTAAAGAAATCGGTGCGGCGCTCGGCAAGAGTGCGCACGCCGTGCAGAATAAGCTTGCAAGGGAGGGGTACTGATGCGCTTTACGGACAAGCAGTTAGATCATTTTCGTGAGGGCACGAAAATGGTTAGCAAAGAGCCAATGCGAAGAGGGGACAGGCTGGCGTGAAGAAGCGGAAAGGCAAGCCACAGGGCATGAATTATGCCGATGTGCTGAAGAGGAAGCGCATGATCCGGCAGGCGGTGCAGGATGAAGTTACCCTGCACGAGGTAAATATCGCTATGCAGCGGCATTTATGGCTTACGGCCGTGGCGCTGCATGAGGCGTATGGATTCTCGGAAAAGCGGCTCGACAAGTTTTTCGACGCTTTTCAGGCCGCTGCGGATGAGCTGCAGAAAATGATCGATGAAGTGGATCAGGATTATGCGTACGAGAAGCTGCGGCTGAGAGCAGAGGATATTTCCAAACGAGATATTGTGTTTTATGAGGATATGATGAAATGAATGCTAAAAGAGCGGCCAAACTCCTGCGGATCGCTAACTATTACGGCGAGGAAAAGCAGGTTTGCAAGCTGATGGAAGAACTCGGCGAGGCCACAAGTGCGGCCAGTGAGGTGCTTATGGCACTTGAATTCCACGAGTACGGCGGCAAAAAGAAGGATTTGACCGCCAGACTGGAACATTTGGCGGCAGAACTGGCCGATGTTGTCAATGTCACTGAGCAGGTGATCCAGCTGTTTGGGCTGGAAACCGATTTTAAGGTGGCACGGCATGTCGGGATCAATAAGACACTCAAGCGGATCAGAGAGGAGGAAAACGTGAATGAAACGCAGATTGAGCCTGCAGGAATACGTAGAAATGCGGCTGAATGACCTGGATCGGCTGCGTTATGAGGCGGCACCCAACACCGGCGAATACTTGTATCGCAAGGGACAGTACGAGGAATTGAAGGAATTAAGACGGATTTTGAGAAGGGAGGGGCTGATCGAATGAGACACGAGATGAGCCTGCGCGGCGGATTATTTAACGGTGCGGTCGATCTGTTTGATGACAAGCTGCAGGATGTACTGTTTACGCTGGTACGGCAGGGTCTGAATGAGGGGTCGGTGACGCTCAAGGTCAATGTGGATCTTGAGCGCAAGGAGATTCTCGATGAGGACGGCATGCCGCACGATGTAGACCAGCCTTATTTTGCATACAGCGTTACCTCGGCCATCACCCAGAAGGACAAGGATAGCGGCACGGTGGCCGAGCCACTCAAGCTACGCCGCGTGGACGGTCAGCTCGAACTGCGCGATCTCGACGAGAACACCCTGTTTGATATTGTGGAAGGAGGTGCCGGTGATGTGCAATCGGACAGAACATGATGACGAAATGGGCGATATCTGCCCACTGATCAATCCGAACGAAACCATTGAGCGCTGCGAAGACTGCGCTTTCTGGAAGGATGATGCAGATGTGCCGGAACGCTATTGAGGTTGCTCATCTGGTTGATTCTCATTACAACCGGTCGTTCGGACGGCCGCCGGATGCCGAAATGCGGGAGTTTATCCGGCAGGCTGCGGAAAATGGCCTGACGGCGGACGAGCTTATCAACTGCATGACGGCTGCGGTTATTACTTATGGGTTCGGCGCCTATGAGCGGGATTATCGCAAGGTTTTCGTGAGCGAGGCCCGGAAGGTTTGGAAGATGAAAAACGGAAATGGAAAAGCCAGCCCGTGATGGGCTGGCTTGATCTGGCTATACATTATATATGTTGCGGTGCAGATGCAGGAGTCGGCCGCAAGAGGTGATTTATGCTTTATCAAAACAGGAGTGCAACGGTGCACTTTATCAGATGTGCCTGTACAGTATGGGCACGATGCCGGGTATGTCGCCCAGGCAGAGGGCGGGCAGGCGGCGGACGACCGACGCGGCCAAGCAGGAGATCAACCGGCGTCAGCGCAAGTGGCGGCTGATGCAGCTTATCAATGCGAATTTTGTGAGCGGCCGGGATCTGTTTGTATGTCTGACGTACGCGCCAGAGGCGTCCAGAGCACGGGCGCTCGAGAAATTCCACGCGAAAATGAAAAAGGCGTATGCCAAGCTCGGCCTTACCTATAAATACATAGCGGTAACAGAGGAACACGATATGGACGGTGAGCCGGTACGGCTGCACCATCATCTGATTATCGGCGGTGCGGCTGATCGGCGTTTGGCCGAGGTAGTGCGCGACTGCTGGCCGCAGGGTTTGGCGGACGTGCGCACGTTACGCGAGGGCGCGGACTTTTTCGAGGATACGGCGCTCTATCTGCTCAAGGACGACAAAAACAAGGGCAAGGGTGCGAGACGATACTCGACAAGCCGCAATCTGACGCCGCCTGCAGAGCCGGTACGGCTGCGGCTCGGCGAAGAAGAGGAAGCGGAAGTTCCGCCCGGTGTGAAAATTATCGAACACGTTCAGAACGCAAATGAGTTTGGACGGTACGAGGTTATGGTCGGCCGGATCTACGATCAGGCGGCGTTTGGTGCATGGTGGCAGATACAGAGACGCAAGGCGGCTCCGGATCCGTGGGAACGGTTACGCAGGAGACGGCACAGAAAAGTTTGAGATAGCGGCGGCTGGGTCCGCCTGACTGCCTTGTAGGGGGTCTAACAATTCCCCCGACATTTGCCGGAGAGGTTCGGACGTGTGATTACTATTTGTAATCACGATACGAATTGTAATTGACTACAAAATGTTGTCTCTCAAAGGATGGAGCGCGCGGAAGCGCGTAACGGTGACGATCTCAAGGCGGGTAATCTATACGGCAGGAGGTGCAGCACGGCACAATGACAAAGGACAGGTTAAAACAGGTAGAAAGCCTGGTCTGCGAATTGGAAGAGGAAAGAGAGCGGTTTGCTCGGGAAGCCCGGCACCACAAGCGGCTTGAGGAGGCATACGGCGTCGGCTGTCTATTCGGCGAACAGTCGTTCGATACAGCACGGAAACGGCTTGACTTGATCGAAGCACGCTGTCAGGATGAGCGGGACACGGTGCGGCAGTGGATCGACAGCGTTGCGGACTCCATGACGCGGCGTGCGCTGCGGCTGCGGTATCTGGACGGCAAGAGTTGGAGCGAGTGCGCCAGACGGATGGGTTACGCAGACGAGAGCGGTCCGCGGAAGTTGGTAGGGAAATTATGGTCAAAATGAGCGTACCAAAAGGTGTTCCTTTTCGCACGGCAAATTCACAGCGGTATTTTTATAGGTATGGCGTGCGAAAAGGCATGTCTTTTGATTTACGGACGTTCCGCGAAGCAAGAGAACATTTTGAAACGCATTTTAGCAAACAGGAGGTCAAATATGGAAAAAGAGTATGGATATGCACGAGTCAGCACGCGCGACCAGAATCTGGCGCGGCAGATTGCAGCGCTGCGGCAGTATATTGCCGATGAACGCGATATCATCACGGACAAGGAGAGCGGCAAAGACTTCAATCGCCCGGGATACCAGTATTTGAGAGAAGTGCTGCTGCGGCCGGGTGACACGCTGATCGTCAAGAGTCTGGATCGGCTCGGACGCAACAAGCAGCAGGTAAAACAGGAACTGGAATATTATAAAGAAATAGGTGTGCGCGTGAAGATCATCGACCTGCCGAGCACGATGGTTGACTTTCCGGAAGGCCAGGAGTGGATCCACGATATGATCAACAACATTATGATCGAGGTGCTCGCAACGATCGCGGAGCAGGAGCGCCTGACCATCCGCCAGCGGCAGGCCGAGGGTATTGCCGAGGCCAAGAAGCAGGGCCGCCAGCTCGGCCGGAAAAAGACCGACCAGCCGGACGGTTGGGAGGAAGTCACAGCCCTGTGGAAAAGCGGGATCATAACTGCGGTGCAGGCCATGGACAGACTCGGACTCAAGAAAAGTACATTTTACCGCATGGTGCGGGAGGAAAAAGAAAATACCCTGCTGGAGAGACAGGGTATTGACGTAAACAAATAACAAGTGTAGAATATAGGTAAGCAAAAAGGAATATGTGCAACGCGTCAAACAAAATGGGACGCAGCCATGCACGGTTATTCCCTAAAAGCTGAGTTCACTGAAAGTGACCGCAATCTGGGGAGAGGGCGGTCATTTTCTCTTACGGGTGATTTCGACAATCAGACCGATGAGACCGATGAGCATCATACAGAACTGAATCAATTCAGACCATGTAACCATCATCGCATCACCTCCCCTCGCTTGGGTAAGGTGGGAATAACCGCTATCACACTTGTGGCATGGCTGCGTCTTAACGACAGTATAGCACAGAAAACGACAAAGAGCAATCCGAAAGGGTTGCTCTTTGTCGTTTTGTTCAGTTTTTTACGCCGAGATACTCAAGAAGGGAATTTTCAAGCAAGCGGGAATAGTTTACCTTCTGCGTTTCTGCCAGCTCTTTCAGCCAGAGCGGCAGGGTGACGTTGGTTTTGACGCGGCGGTTTTCCATTTCGTTGCGGACGATATCCGGGAAGATGGTGACAGCGGTAACGATGCAGCCGTCGGTATCCTCGGCTGAGAGCTTTTGAGAAGGTACAGGAAGAACGTCACCGTCCTTTTCCATGCCGTAGACGTGCAGTTCCAATGCTTCGCGGGCACTCTGCTGGGCGGCAGGAATGGTTTCACCAAAGCCGATACAGCCGGGAAGATCGGGAAAGAACACACCGTAACCATCGTTAGACGGTTCCAGAACGGCGAGATAAGTTAAACTGCGCATGATTGCTCCTTTCTACGGACAATTCTTTTTACAACTATGTTATACGCCTGATTTATACGCATGTCAATGAAAACATGCGTATTTTTTATGCGTATAAAAGGCACGGCGGCTTGATGGAAAATAATGTCGTCCGTTTTTTCCGTTTTTTCCGATTATACTGGTACTCAGCAAAGACAAACAAGAGACAAACAAGGCACGCGCGGGAGGTGAGCGGATGCAGCAGCGCGGCAGCAAGTACGACCAGAAAATTAAAGACGAGGCGCTGGCGCTGGTGGCCTCCGGCGTGAGCATCACCAACGCGAGTGTGCGGATGAACATTCCGAAGTCCACGCTTTCCGACTGGGTACACACTCAGAACGAGAGTGACGAGGACGGCGTGGCCGCTCGGCGGGAAATCCGACGGAAGCAGATTGCCCGATGCGAGAAAATCGGGGACAAGGTGCTGCGGGCACTGGATCTCAAGGCTTCAGCGGCCGTGAAGGACACCAAGGCGTTGGATGCCGGACTGGAAGTGCTCGAAAAGGCTGCCAGTCAGGGCGTGCTCGGTCTGGATCCGGATGACGTGAACAAGCTGCGGAACGCTGTGAAGGACTACACCGGTATCGGCCTGCGGGAGCTGGCCGGAACCATGAAGGATGTGGCCGCACGGCAGGAAACGCTTGAGGCTCATCTGAGCGAAAGCAGCAGTGAGAATGCGCAGATCACGTTTGCGTCTCCGGATGAGGAGGCGTTTGCGGAATGAATCTGACATTTTCCAGTCCGTACCCCAAACAGAAGGATTTTCTGCTGTCGCGGGCACGGTATATTGCTTACGGCGGTGCACGAGGCGGCGGAAAAAGCTATGTTGCACGCATGAAGGCCGAGCTGCTTTGCTTACGGTACAGCGGCATTCAGGTGCTTTTCATGCGCCGGACGTATCCGGAGTTGAAAGAAAACCATCTGCTGCCTGCGATGCGCGAGCTGAACGGCGTGGCCAAGTACAACGGCACGGACAAGGCATTCATCTTTCCGAACGGTGCACGGCTGAAATTCGGCTACTGTCGGCATGACAGCGATCTGCTGCAGTATCAGGGTCAGGCGTATGACGTTATCTTTTTAGAGGAGTGTACGCAGTTCCCGGAGAATGTGTTCACGACCATGACGGAGAGTAACCGTTCTTCCGGCCTGATGGCGGAACATTTTCCACCGCGGATGTATTTTACCTGCAACCCCGGCGGTGTAGGCCATGCCTGGTTCAAACGGTTATTTATCGACCGCGAGTACAAAAAGACCGAGAAGCCGGAACACTACGTTTTTATTCAAGCGAATGTGTACGACAACAAGGCGTTGATGCACAACAGCCCGGACTATGTGAATGCACTCGAAAATCTGCCCGAGGACCGCAAGCGGGCGATGCTTTACGGTGATTGGGACGTATTCGAGGGTCAGTATTTTCCGGAGTTCCGGCGGGAAACGCACGTCTGCGACGCTTTTCCGATCCCGGCCCACTGGCAGCGGTACAAGGCGCTCGACTATGGTTTTGACATGCTGGCCGTCGGCTGGTTTGCCGTGGATGAGCACGGTACCGCGTATCTGTACAAGGAGTATTGCGAGGGCAAGGATTTAGGCGAGGGCCACGATGGCCTGATCCTATCTGATGCGGCAAATGCTATTCTGGAGCGCTCGGACGAGGTGGAACGGGATGCAATCACGTTTGCACCGCCCGATCTCTGGAACCGGAGACAGGACACAGGCCGCAGTGCGGCAGACCGTTTTGCGGAATGCGGTGTATTTTTGGAAAAGGCGAAAAACGACCGCGTGCTCGGCTGGCTCGACCTCAAGGAGTACCTGAAAGTACGCAAGGAGACCGGCAGGCCCAGTCTGATTATCTTTTCCAACTGCCTGCAGACCATTAAGAGTCTGCCGATGCTGCTGCACGACGAGAAGCACCCGGACGACGTGGCAAATGATCCGCACGAGTACACCCATGCAGCCGATATGCTGCGGTACTTTGTGGCTGGCCGTCCGATTGCGGCCAGTGAGCCGAGAGAGTTTAGTGAGGACTATCTGACAACCGAGGAGGAAATGGGAAATGTATTTAGCTATTAGCGCTGTGTCGCTGATGTTTGCCGCTTTGGCAGGCGTACAGTCCGCAAAAGCCAAACGCTTGGGCAAGGATCTGCGTAAGAAAACCATGGAGGCGGAATCGTTTGAACTGGCCTCGAAGAAGCTGGAAAAGCGCGTTGAAGAAGGCAGTCAGGCGGCGGTTACGATGCTGAATCGTATTGACAGCCTGCAGAAAGCCCTGCGGGAAAGCGAGGACACAGCCTGCCGTCTGCGGCAGGAGGTTCAGACCGGACGCAAAACCGCAAAGCAGCTGCAGGAAGAACTGGACGCCACCAAACAGGCGCACGATGCTTGTATCAATGCTATGTGGAGCGCCCACAATGAGGTTGACGGCCTGAAACAGGAGCGCCGCAAGCTCGAACAGGCGCTTATTACCGAGCGGGAAGCGGCCGAGCACTGGAAAGAGGAATTTCTCAAGGAACAGGCGTACCGCCTGTCTACCGAGGGCCGCATTATGCGTGAGGTGAACAATCTGCTGCGTTATGACGGCACGGCAAATGGTCAGGAGGAGTTAAGCGATGGCTAAGGATAAAACGCCGATCTCTGCTGATCGGGTGCAGACTGAGTACGAGAAAGGTGTGCAGTACAATACCGGCCTTGGTCTGTATGAGGACGTCAAACAGTGCGAGAATTTTGTCGAGGGCAAGCAGTGGGAAGGTTTGAAAAGCAAGAACCTGCGGCCGATCACGATGAACGTACTGGATCCTATTGTGCATTACAAGGTTGCGCAGATTGTGAGCAATGACGTGGATCAGGAGATTGAGCCATTCCTGCCTGACGAGCAGGCGGAATATGCGGCCAAGGTACTCGAACAGTCCATCGACCGTGTGGTTGAGCGGACAAAGCTGAAAAGCAAGCACCATTCCGTCCTGCGTGACGCCTGCGTGGACGGTGACGCGGCACTGTATTTTTACTTTGACGCGAGCAAAAACTCGGGTCTCGGCGGTGTACAGGGCGAAATCTGTGCCGAACAGGTGATGAACACGAACATTTTGTTCGGCAATCCGTCCAACTCGAATGTGCAGGAGCAGCCGTATCTGATTATTGTGCGCCGCCGTCCGGTGACGGAAATCCGCAGGGACGCAAAGCAACTCGGCTGTCAGGAATGGGAATCCATTGAGGGCGAGTCCGACGGACTGTACAAGGGAGACGATGAGCAGAACAACAGCGACAGTCTCGGAAATGAGCTTGTGCGGTTCTGGAAGGCCGAGGACGGCCGTGTGCACTACTGCCGCTCTTGCGGCCGTGTGATGATCGAGCAGGACGTTACAACCGAGATGACGCTGTATCCGGTGGCGTATCTCAGCTGGAAGCCGAAGAAGAACTGCTATCACGGTGTGATGGAGATCAAACCGCTCATCAACACCCAGATTGAGATCAACAAGCAGTGGACGGCGCTGGCCCTTATGCTCAGGAATAACGCTATGCCGAAACTGGTATACAACCGGAACAAGTTTCCGAAAGGTTGGGACCCGGACGCTACGTCTATCGGTGTTACCGGTGACGTTAAGGATGCGCTGACCGGCGTTGCAGGCTCGATGCCAATTCCGACCGAGGCAACCGGCATTACGTCCACCATGACGGAAGCGCTGAAATCCTGTGCCGGTGCCAATGACGCAGCACTCGGCAACGTCAAGAATCCGGAGAACAGCTCGGCTATTGTGGCCGTACAGACCGCGAATGCGGCACCGCTCGCGTTGACCAAGATCAGCTATTATCAGTTTGTCGAGGACTACGAGCGGGTGCTGATCGACATGATGCACGCGTATTACGGCATGCGTCAGGTGAAAATCACCGACGATGTGGTAGACGACAACGGCGAGACGCAGGAGACCACCCGCGTTGAGATGTACGATTTCTCGACGCTGCCGGTGGAAGCGCTGGATCTCAATATCCATATCGGTGAGGCGTCCTATTGGAGCCGGATTCTGCAGGTATCCACGCTCAACAACCTGCAGACGGCAGGCGTTATGCCGAATATGGTTGAATTCCTTTCCCGCATGCCGGAAGGCTCGGTTAAGGATCAGGAGGGTTTGGTCGAGGCTGCAAAACGTGTGCAGCAGCAGGCCAACATGCAGCAGATGATGCAGGAACAGGGAGGTTTGATGAATGGATAATCCGAACGAGAGCAAGGCGGAACGCTTTGTACGACTGGCCGAGCCGCGCGTTAATCGTGCGTGCAAGGCTATCAGCATGATCGGCCATCTGGCGGCAAGCTCGTATGAGTACACGGAACAGCAGGTGGACGCTATGTTTACGGCGATGCAGCAGGAGCTGGACGCGCAGAAGGCCAAGTTTACCAAGGCGACGGACCGGAAGTTCCGGTTTTGAGAGGAGAATTTTAATGCAAGTAACTCAGCAGAGCCGAAGAAAGACTGTGCAGGCTCAGGCAACACCACAGCAGAGAAAGACTGTGCAGAAAATGAGCAGAATGCAGGTAAGCCCGGTCGTGAAAAAGAAGGCACCTTACAAGATGCAGAAAACACCGAGCCAGAGTCTGGGACGGCAGATGTTAAATATTAAGAAGTGACAACGTGTTCCGGCGTTCGGACGGGCGGGAGCTGACCTCACCTGCCCGCACAGATTCCTTTATTTCTTTCTGATGGCGGGTGCCCTCGATCGGGTCGAGGGCGTCCGTCCGAGCGCCGGAAATATCGTCCGAGGCTGTGACGGGCAGAAATGCCCACCCAAGATACTCCTTGATTGCGGTGGACGGGTTCGAGATTGATTTTCGGGCCTGTCCGTCAGAGCTTCGGACAATTCCTGCATTCTGGCGGGCGCGGGATTCTCGCCATATTATCCCGGGCCCGGGTTACGCATTCCCCGTGCGCAAGGATTCGACGGGTGCAGCGCTGACGGCTGGCGCTGCGTCCGCCAGAGTGCAGGAAACAAATTGAGAATTGAGAATGGATAATGGAGAATTATCCGACACATTACACCACGGCAACAAGCGAGAGCTTTTGCATATAGGAGGATTTGTCTAAATGGATTGGGAGACCAGCAATTCGGCAGACGTAAACACGACCCCCGAGACCGGGGACATGGACGGCTTTAGCGACAACGATTTCCTTGCGGCACTCGAAGGCAATGACGGTTTGGAAGACCAGCAGACCGCCGCCGACAGTGCAGAGGAAAACGTGCAGGACGGTGCGGAAGACCAGCGCACCGAAGAGCAGCCGGAAGAGCCGGAGAACCAGCCGCCGGAGGACGGCGCAAACAGCGATGCAGCACAGAATACTGCACCGCAGACGGTTCCTTTCAAATGGAAGGACACCGAAATTTTACTGCCTGCTGAGGCAGTAAACGCTTTACAGAGCGCTCTCGGCACGAACCCTGTGGAATTACTCCAGAAGGGTATGAACTATGATGCCAAGGGCGAACGTGAGTTCCGTTTACTGGATCAGTATGCGCAGGCTGCGGGCATGAACCGGCAGCAGTACCTCGAACAGCTTGAGAGCGCACGCAACGATCAGCTGCTCTCGGCGGAAATCGAACAGTGCCGCACGGAGTTTCCGGAAACGCCGGATGCGGCGCTCAAAGCAATCGCCGAGGGTCGTATGGCCTCTCGGCGTGCGGCCGAAGTACAGGCTGCACAGAAGCAGCAGGCGGAACTGACCGCCATGCAGCAGCGTATCGATCAGACCGTGGCACAGGCCCGGCAGGAAGCCAACATCAAGGCGTGGGACGCTTACGAGGTACTCGCAAATGTTCATCGCCCGGAAGATATTCCGCCGCGTGTGATGGAACTCGTGAACAACGAGGGCATGACGCCGACGGAAGCGCACTGGCGTTATCAGGCCGAACTCAATCAGCAGGCGGTCAAGATCGCAGAGAAAAATCAGACTAACAGACAGACAAGCCCCGGCAGCGTGGCAGGAAACGAGAGCGACACCTCGGATCCGTTCCTGCGCGGTTTACTGGGACTTTGACTAAAGCTAAAAGGAGTGACAACACTTTATGGCAATCAATCTTACTACCAAGTATGCCTCTACTATTGAGACGCTGTATACCCACACCTCGTTCCTGCGCTCGCACTGCAAGGCCAGCGTGGAGATGACCGGCGCGAAAACCTGCCGCGTGTACATGCTCAACACCACCCCTGTTGTTGACTACACCCGCAACGGCACCAGCCGCTACGGTGAGGTGAAGGACGTACAGGACACCGTTGTTGAGTACGTTATGACGCAGGACAAGTCCTTTACCGGCGTTGTAGACAAGGGCGATGAGAGCGAGCAGGCCATCAGCAACAAGAGCGGCCAGTGGCTGCGTCAGCAGATCGCAGAGCAGTGTGTTCCGACCGGCGACAAGTACGGTTTTGCTCGCATTGCGAAGCTCGGCCATATTTCCGGCGTAACCGCAGAGCCGACCAAGAGCACCATTGTAACTATGGTTTATGATGCTTCCACCTACATGGACGAGCACCTCGTACCGGAAAACGGCCGTGTGCTGTTTGTCCGTGCTAAGGACTACCCCAAGATCATCCTGTCCGACGAGTGGCACGGCCTGGACACCCTGGCGGGCAAGCAGCTGCCGACCGGCACGGTTGGCCAGATTGCGGGCTTTACCGTGGTCAAGGTGCCGAGCAATATGTTCCCGACCGATGTTTACATGGTTGCGGCTCAGGAGTCCGCACTGGCGTTCCCGTACCGTATCAATGACACCAAGATCCATCAGGACCCGCCCGGTATCTCCGGTGCGCTGATCGAGGGTCGTCAGACCTACGATCTGTTCGTTCTGGCTTCCAAGGCGGACGCTGTTGTTGTTATTGGCAAGGACGGCAGCAAGCAGGCGTGCAGCGTGGCTATTACCTCGCACACTGCTACCGTTACGGCGGCAGACGCAGAGGAAATCTGGTACACTCTGGACGGCTCGGACCCGCGTTTCTCGGCAAACCGCAAGCAGGTTGCGACCGGCGGCACGGTTACGACTAAGGCAGGCGAGACCATCAAGGTGGTTGCGTTCGGCAAGGACGGCAAGCTGACCAGCGATATTGCAGAAGCTACCGATAAGTAAAGACCCAGGAGGGCGGGCGGCTGCCCGCCCTCTTTTTGTAAGGAGGTGAGAGCGTGGCGACGACTGTAAAACGCATTTATACGCTTGCACTGGCGAAAATCTTTGAAGGCCCCGGAACGGACGTCGATTTTGACAACTACTCGCCGCTGCTGCTGGACAGCCTGCTGGTGGAAGCAATGCCCTACGAGAACGCCATCCGCGCGCAGCGCGGCGATGAGGAATTGACGAGCGTGCCGGAGATCAGCGCCATCGACAGCACGGAACTGGACTGGGACGACCGGATCACGCGTGTTGCGCTTCCCTGGGGTTTGGCCGGTGCTCTCCTGTTTGACGACGAGAACCGCAAGGCGGAAAGTGTGATGTTCCGGAATGAGTTTGTCTCGGCTCTGGAAGACGCTGCGCCCGCTGTACCGGATTATGAGGAGGAATAGTTATGCCGCGTAAGGTTACGGTGCCGGATTTTACCGAATCCGAGGAAGGCACGAAGCACTACAAGCGATTTAAGGGTTTGGACTATTCCACCGACGAGACCCAGATTGACGACGGCAGAAGCCCCAGAGCGGTAAACGTGATCGCAGATGAAGGCGGTTTCCCGGAACGGCGCTACGGTTGGCGCACGCTGCTGCATTTTACCGATGCAGACGGCAAGGACGTTCCTATCGCCGGTATCTTTCCGTATGAGAACGACGATGACGAGGAAAATCTGACGCTCATTGTCCATGCGGGAGATAAGCTGTATGCGGTCAAGCTGGACGCAGACTATAAAGAGGTTGCGGACAGCCGCAAGGAGCTGATCGGTGAACTGAACAGCGGCGGCCGCAGTCAGGGATTTTACATGCAGGGCAAGCTGTTTATTCTGACCGGCGAGCATTACATTGTGTATGACGGCAAGACGGCCGAGCACGCACTGGACGATAACGCATACTGTCCACTGACCAGCTACCAGCGCAAGGCGACAGGTGGCGGTGAAACCTATGAATCCGTCAACATGCTGTGCAAGTGGCGCAAGAACCGCTTTGTCGGTGACGGCACGAGCACGACCTACCAGCTGGACGTTACCGGCATTGATAAGGACTGCACGCCGACTGCGGCCTACCTGAACGGTGATGCAATCACCGTGAAAAGCTATGATACGGAAAAGGGCACGGTGACGTTTGAGACCGCGCCGACCGTGCCGGAGAACGCCGGTATCTCCAACTTTGAGGTGAAGTTTGCAAAGACGACCGAAGACCGGAAGAAGATCCTCGGCTGCACGATCTTTGCAATCTACGGTCTGGACGGCTCGTCCAACCGTGTTTTCGTCTCGGGCAACAAGGAACATGCGGCTACGGAATGGTTTTCCGGCCTGTCGGACCCGACATATTTTCCGGATATCAATTACAGTGTGGTTGGTTCGAGTGATTTTCCGATCATGTGCTATCTCAAGGCCCAGGGTGAGTTACTGCTCATCAAGAAGGACAACCGGCAGGAAGGCACGATCTGGCACCACTCGGGAACAATGCTCAATGATGTTGCGACGTTCCCCTTGAAAGAGGGCGTGCCCGGCTACGGTGCTATCGCCAAGTATTCCTCGGCGAACCTGAATGACGATCCGTTGTATCTCAGTCCCAGAGGCGTGTATGCGCCGACTACGACGTACTACAACAACATGCAGGTGCGGCAGCTGTTCTGCAGGAGCAGGCGCGTCAATCCCAAGCTGTGCAAGGAGCGCAAGCTGGCGGATGCCGTGGCAGCCACCTGGCGCGGCTGGTATGTGCTCGTTATCGACGGCTGCGCGTATGTGGCAGACGGCAATCAGGACAAGGCCGACAACGGCTATGAATGGTATTACTGGACCAATGTGCCTGCAAAGGTGCTGTGCTCGCATGAACAGGCGCTTTATTTTGGTACCGAGGACGGCAGAGTATGCCGGTTTAATGACGATCTGGTAGACGAGAACAACGATATCATGATGAACGCGTTCTCGGACGATGGAGCGGCCATCCACACGGAGTGGGCCACCAAGCTGGACACGATGAACACACCGATGATATTGAAAACCATGCCCAAGAGAGGAAGCGGCGTACACCTCAAGGCGTATACGCGCAGTGCAGTTGAGATTTGGGTACGGCTTGAGACTGACCACGGCACGCTGATGAAGCGCGTGACGGCGGATCGTCTGAATTTTCACTACATCGGATTTGAACGGTTTCCGTTCGGAACGGTCGTCAATTCCATTATTCCGTTCCTATTTAAGAGGAAGGGATGGAAGGCGATACAGGTTATCCTGCAGTCCGACACGGTAGACGAGGGTTTCGGCGTACACGAAGTGGTTATCCGGTATTTTGTTGCCAAGTTTGCAAAGAGACAGTGAGGTGAGGACATGACGTTTAATGAGAGTAAAATTTCAGCCGAACAGGCTGCGGGAACCGGCGTACAGAGCCAGCCGGATGCACTGACCGGTTCGGCCGAGGAAAATAAAAAGGTTTTTGATGCGCTGCCGCTGCTCATCATTACGATGCTGAACAAGCTGATCGAGAGCCTGCAGGACACGGACAGCGCCGGACAGCTGGGCGCGACTGCGTTTGACAATGTGGCCGGCGATACGGTGCAGGAGCAGCTGCAGGCTATTCAGAAAAACCTTGAGGATTACCGCGATGCGGTGAAGAAGAACGGTGCCGGAGACGTCGGCATTACGCCGTTTGACGGCGTGGACGCTGTGACGGTGCAGGCAGCGCTCGAACAGCTGCAGGCGAACCTTGTGAAATACACCGATTTAATCAAGTCTAAAGAAGGTGCGGACAAGGTTGGCATTACGCCATTTAAGGGCGTTGTAAGCGGGACTGTGCAGGCTGCGCTGGAAGAAATCCGCCGCCAGATTGACGACGTGACAGCGGGTATCATTCCGGACTACGGTGTTACCACCATCAAGCTGGCACTGCAGGCCGTGACGGCGGATCGGCTGGCACAGGATGTGCTCGATCTGATCGAGGCGGCCGAACCGGCACGCAGTACCAACGAGTTGGACGACTACACGATGGAGACCGGCAGTTTTGTTAACTCCGGTGCAGGATGGAACACGTTCAAGTTCCGTCATCCGTTTGACGGTGTGCCGGTGGTGACGGTGACACCGAAGGAATTCGGCGGCTTTTGTGAGATCAAAAACGTAAGTGCGGAAGGATTCCTGTACTGCCTGCGTCAGCCTCAGTTACAGGGCGGCAGTGTGACAGACGGAACGGTTACGACTGCGACCGGCTATATTGGCTCGGGCACCGGCACTTCGCCCAGCCACAGCCAGATCACCTATGTTTCCGGTGTGACGCTGCCGACCGTCAAGCTGCCGACGTATGGCACGGCTACCACGGCTGAGAAGATCGAAATAGACTATATCGCTATTGAGTTTGGAGGTGACGAGTAATGCTTTCTAAAATTCAGCAGGATTTCAGCTATTACTCGC
Source organism: Bulleidia sp. (assembly GCA_963661675.1). Classification (GTDB taxonomy): domain Bacteria; phylum Bacillota; class Clostridia; order Oscillospirales; family Butyricicoccaceae; genus Agathobaculum. The sequence continues at coordinate 978 of CAVLCS010000014.1, read as the reverse complement.
ATGAATTTAAGGATAATTACCGCAAGGGCGTACACAGACTGCGCACCATCCTTGCCAGCAAGGCCCAGGCGGAGGCGTTTGTGAGCAATGCAGGCGGCGTTACGGTAGTGCTCGGCTACGAGCCGGACAAGCCGGATAAGAACGCACAGGAGCTGTATGCACTGCTTGCGGCTTCGCCGTATATTGACGATGCGGTACAGACGTTTTTCGGCAGCATTTACGAGGATGGAGCGGAAGGCCAGGATGCGATGTACTCGGATAATGCCCGCTGTCTGGAGATGCTGCACGATCCAGTAATGGCCCGTGCCGCAGGCGCAGGCGCTGTAAGCGCCGGAAAATGGATTGCAACTCTGGCAGGACAGAGTTGTAATTCGTACAGGGACATTACGGCGGTTGCCGCCAGCGCTACCGCGATGAACGCGGTTGCCGCCAGCGCTACCGCGATGAACGCGGTTGCCGCTAATTCTCCGGCTGTGGCGGCAATTTTCCGCACTAAGACTGCACTGGATATTGTGAAAAGCAACCAGTCTGCATGGGCGACACTCGTCGCCTGCACCGATGGCGTATTGACGCCTGCGGTGTGCGATCTGGCGGGTATTAACCCGGCAGATTATGCAGACGGCATGACAGCGGTAGCGGCAAGTGAAACTGCTATGACAGCGGTAGCGGCAAGTGAAACTGCTATGACAGCGGTAGCGGCAAGTGAAACTGCTATGACAGCGGTAGCGGCAAGTGAAACTGCTATGACAGCGGTAGCGGCAAGTGAAACTGCTATGACAGCGGTAGCGGCAAGTGAAACTGCTATGACAGCGGTAGCGGCAAGTGAAACTGCTATGACAGCGGTAGCGGCAAGTGAAACTGCTATGACAGCGGTAGCGGCAAGTGAAACTGCTATGACAGCGGTAGCGGCAAGTGAAACTGCTATGACAGCGGTAGCGGCAAGTGAAACTGCTATGACAGCGGTAGCGGCAAGTGAAA